>DATHSO010000089.1:0-20222 GCA_035464095.1 Candidatus Methylomirabilota bacterium
GACCAGCAATCAGGGACAGCAAGCAGCGAACAGCGAACAGCGGCAGCGACAGCGGCAGCGATCAACGCCTCCGGGACGCGCGGGCCCGGCGCCTTCCCCGGGACGGGGTTCGGCATCGTGCCGGCCCCCGTTGGCCTCGAGGCCGCGCGGGCGCGGTGCCTGGCTCTCTTTTCGTCCGACGAAAAGGTGCCTGGCACCGCTCCCATCGCGTCTCGGGAAGCTCCCTTTCCCCGCGCCCAGCGGCAGCGGCAGCGCCAGCGATCGGCACCGGGTCCGGATGCTGATCGCTGCCGCTGTTCACTGCCGCTGCCGCTGGTTGCTGCCGCTGAGACCGACCGGGCTCAGGGGGCCGGGGCCGAGCCGAGCATCCGGTCGAGCTCGTCGGGCCGGTTCGCCCGCGCCCGAGCCTCGTCGGCGGTGACCGCCCCGGAGCGGACCAGGGCCGCCAGCGCCTGTTCCATGCTCTGCATGCCGATGGAGCGGCCGCTCAGCAGCTCGTTGGCGAGACGGTCGACCTGGCCGCGCCGGATGTGGTTCCGCACGGCGTAGGTGGCGAGCAGCAGCTCCACGGCCGGCACCCGGCCGCGGCCGTCGGCGGTGGGCACCAGCTGCTGGCAGACCACCGCCTTGAGGGACAGGGCGAGCTGGTGGCGGATCTGCTCCTGCTGTTCTGCCGGAAACACGTCGATGATCCGGTGAACCGCCCGCGCGGCATCGCCGGTGTGGAGGGTGGACAGCACCAGGTGCCCGGTCTCGGCGGCGGTGAGCACGGTGGCGATGGTCTCCAGGTCGCGCATCTCTCCGACCAGCAGCACGTCGGGGTCGCGCCGCAGGGCCGACCTCAGGGCCGCCGCGAAGGCTGGCGCGTCACTGCCCACCTCGACCTGCTCGATGACGGCCCGCCGCCTGGGGTGCTCGTACTCGACCGGGTCCTCGATCGTGATGACGTGGCGCAGCCCGGACCGGTTGAGGCGGTCGACCAGGGCGGCCAGGGTCGTGGACTTGCCCGAGCCCGTCGGCCCGCAGACCAGGACCAGCCCCCCCGTCGACGCGACCAGCTCGCCGACGGCCGGCGGGAGGTGGAGCTCCTCGAGGGTCGGGATCCGCCGCGGCAGGGCCCGGACGGCGGCCGCGAGGCGCCCGCCCTGGCGCTGGAGGTTGACCCTGAAGCGCCAGCCCGCGCCGTCGTCCCCGGCGGCGCGCCGGAGGGAGAAATCGGCGGCCCCCCCCTTCGCGAGCTGGTCCCGGGCCCGAGGCCCGACGTGCTGGTCGAAGAGCGTCCGGACCGTCCGTTCCTCGACCTCGGCTGCGGGCAGGATCTCGAGCCGGCCGTGGACCCGGATCACCGGCGCCGAGCCCGGCACCAGCAGGAGGTCCGAGGCGCCGCGCCGGACCATCTCGGCGAGCAGCTCGTCGAGGTCGCCGCCTGGCGAAACCTCGCGAAGGTCCGGCAACTCCCAGGCTCCCTCGTGCGGCTCGGCGCGCTCCGCTGCGGCCGAGCGGTTCATCTCCTGGATCAGCTTCTCCAGCTCCGGGTCCGGCAGCAGCTTGCCCATGCCCCGAGTGTACGAAACTCCGGCGTCGGGCGTTGCGCAGCGGATCGTCGCCGGGGATCAGGGCAACAGGTCTCGGGCCAGGGCGTCCGCGACTGCCATCCCCAGGGGGGTGGGCGCGAGACGGGAGCCCTCGCACCGAAGCCGGCCCGAGGCCAGGGCCCGGTCGACGGCGAGCCCGTCGAGACCCGCCGCGAGGTCGCCGAAGCGGCGCCGCAGGGCGTCGAGGTCGAGGCCGTCGGCAGTGCGCAGGCCGAGCATGACGGCCTCGGTGAAGAGCGTTTCGTCGTCGAGGCGCTCCGATCCCTCCACGGCCGATCTCCCAGCCTCGAGGGCCGCCGCCCAGAGCCGGACCTTGCGGAGATTCCACCACCGGCGCCGCCCCACGAAACTGTGGGCGGACGGGCCGAGCCCGAGGTAGGGGGCGTGGCTCCAGTACTTGGAGTTGTGGCGGGAGCGGTGCCGGGGCGCCGCAGCGAAGTTGGAGACCTCGTAGCCGTGCCAGCCGGCGCCGCCGAGGACCTCGTGGGCCAGCAGGTAGAGCTCGGCCTGGCGGTCCTCGTCGAGCTCGGCAAGCGCTCCCCGCCGCCGGCGCACGCCGAACACCGTGCCGTCGTGGATCGTCAGCTGGTAGCAGGAGAGGTGGTGGATCCCGGTCCCGAGGGCGAGCTCGAGCTGGCGTCGCCAGTGCCCCGAGGTCTGGCCGGGAAGGCCGAAGATCAGGTCGGCCGACACGGTTTCGAAGCCCGCATCGACGAGCAGGCCCACCGCCCGTCGGGCGGTCGCGGCGTCGTGGCGGCGCCCCAGGAAGGCGAGATCCCGGTCGTCGAAGCTCTGGGCCCCCAGGCTCGCGAAGGTGAAACCGAGCTGCCGCCAGGCCGCCGCCGAGCCGGGGCTGACGTCCTCCGGGTTGATCTCCAGGTGCCGAACCGTTCCCGCTTCGAGGTCGAAAGCCCCCTCCAGCGCACGCACGAGCCTGCCCAGCGACGGCGGGTCCAGGGTCGACGGCGTGCCGCCTCCCAGGTAGACGGTGTCGAATCGCAGACCGAGATCGCGCGCCCGACCGATCTCGAGCTCGAGGGCGTCCAGGTAGCCCTGCCGCCGGTCGCCGCCCGCGATCGTCACCGCGAAGTCGCAGTACGGACACACCGAGGTGCAGAACGGCACGTGAACGTAAAGGCCCGCCGGCTCCATGGCCGCCGGATTATCGCAGAACGCCGTGGCCGTGGCCGGTCGCCCCGGCCGCTCCGGTCAGACGTGGGTCACGTGGTCGGCGCCGTAGCTCTCGAGAACGGGTGTCCACGGTCTCGAGCGGGCCGTGATCTGATCTCCTTTCACGCCGCGGATGGCTCGTACCGGTGCCGGTCCTGCTCGCGACCGTCGCGGCGGTAGATGACCAGCTCGCTCGGAGCGAGCCCCCGCGCGAGGGCGCGGGCCGCCGCCACACCGGCCTTCTTGTTCTGGTAGCGGCCGTGGGGCTCGAGCTGGCCTGCGACGGTGATCTTCCAGCCCGATCGGTCCGGCTCGAGGCGCACGACCGAGAGCCGGTCGGTTCCTTCCCGAATCGCAGCCCTGCGGATCGCCACCGCGCCGGCCGCCAGCGCGGCCACAGCGCCGATGCCCGCGGCCAAGAGACGCCGGCGACGGCTCTTCGGCTTCTCAGGGGAAGCCGGCTCGGCTTCCCTCGTCAGTTGCTCTCGGTCCTGTCGTCTGCCCATGGCGTCCTCGTCCACCTCGTCTCTCCGCCCCCCCCGACCCGGTTCCGGGGCAGGGTGATGGCGGGCTCGGCCGACGGCGGCGCAAGGACCGTGCCAGGCGTGCGCGGCGGCGACGAGAAGCTCTGCACGCCGGGTCCGACCCGTTCGCCGGTGGGTCGAGAGCACTCGCGAGGGGAGTCTCACCCGCCTCGACAATGTAACTTCGCCCCCTTCGAACGGAAGAACTTACAGACCGCCAGGCGGCTCGAGCCAGTCGGTGCCTGCCGATTCGTCTGGAACGCCGATTGCATGTCGAGAGCGCAGCGGCTCGAATCGACACCACTGATGGAAACCGGAGGCATGGCATGAACTGGGATCGGATCGAAGGCAAGTGGAAGCAGCTCAAGGGCGAGGCCAAGCGCCAGTGGGGCAAGCTCACCGACGACGACCTCGACGTCATCGAGGGCAACCGCGACAAGCTCGTGGGCAAGATCCAGGAGCGCTACGGCGTCGCCAAGGACGAGGCCGAGCGCCGGGTCGACCGCTGGGAGCCCCCGCAGGCCTGAGCTGGACGGCACCAGCGTTGACGCCCCGACCGGGCCGGGTACCATCGGCCCGCGATGCTCGAGTAGTCGGCGCCCGCTACCAACCCTTGTGGTGCAGGATGTCCTTGATCCGCTCCTCGGTCTCCTTCTCGACGAGCACCATCTTGGTCGCCTTGGCCTTGTGGATGGCGTCGGTGAGGGAGGCCAGGTCGACCGGCTTCTCCAGGAACTCCAGGGCGCCGAGCTTGATCGCCTCGACCCCCTTCTCGACCGTCGCGTAGCCGGTCAGGAGCACGACCTGGATGTCCGGGCGCCGGCGCTTGATGCGCTCGAGGGCCTCCATGCCGTCGATGCCGGGCATCTTGAGGTCGAGCACCACCACGTCGAAGTCCTCCGCGTCGACGCGCTCGAGGGCGTCGGCCCCGGAGTTGGTGGTGGCGACCTCCATGCCGCGCGTCCGCATCCGCTCGGCCAGGGTCTCGACAAACTCCTCCTCGTCGTCCACAAGCAGTACCTTCTCGGTCATTGGTGACCCCCAGGATCGTCGGATTTCAAGCTTCTGACCTCGAGCACGAGCTCGCCGCCCTCGGCGTCCATGGCGAGCCCGGCGTCGAGGGTCTCGAGGAGCGTGCCGAGGCCCGGGCACTCCCCCTCGAGCTCCGAGCGGCCGACCCCGCCGCCTGCGAGCCGGCCGAAGCGGACCGCCGCGCCGTTGGCGGCGTTCTCGGTGACGACGGTCAGCGCGCGGGAATCGTCGACGCGTGCCACCGCGGCGCCGAGGCAGAGCCCGATGGCGTTGGCGAGCAGGTACGGGTTGGTGTGCACCGGAACCCCGCCGTCCGGACCCTCGCTGCGGACGACGGCCTGGGCCATGGCCGCCTTGCGCCCGTAGAGCTCGACCACCAGTGCCGCGAGATCGGCGACGTCGACGGTGGCGTCGGACTCGTCGGTGCTGTGGGCCAGCCGGTTGAGGGCCCGCACGATGCGGTTGGCCTGCTGCACCTGGTCCACGATCTTCCTCGCCTGGGTCTCGAGACGGTCGGGGTCCGGGGCGCGCCCGGACCTCATGGCCGCCGCGATGTCCTCGACCAGGCCCGCCTTCTCGTTGATCACGGCGAGCTTGTTCCGGATCTCGTGGCTGACCGACGCGGACATGGCGCCGAAGAAGCGCAGGCACTCCACGGACAGATCCTGCCAGTGCTGCGAATCGTGAATCTTCATGGCGACACCACCTCGGTCAGGGTCTCGACGAGTGCATCGATGTCGAGGGGCTTCGCAAGGTAGCGGTCGGCCTCCGCCGAGCCGATCCTGAAGTCCTCCTCGGAGCCGTGCCCGGTGACGAACACGAACTTCATCTCCGGCCGGATCCTCTCGAGCTCCTTCTTGAGCTGGATGCCGCTCACCCGCGGCATCTTGACGTCGAGCACGGCGACGTCGAAGGGCTCGGCCACGGCGAGCGCGACGGCGTCCCGCCCGGTGGTCGCCCAACGCGCCTCGACGCCCCGGAAGCCGAGCCGTTCGGCGAGCGTCGTCACCAGCTCTTTTTCGTCGTCGACGAGGAGCACCTTCATCGTGACGCGCCTCCTTTCGGACCCGGTTCGACGGGCAGGTCGATGTGGAAGGTGGTCCCCCGGCCGACCTCGCTCTCCACCGCGATGGAGCCGCCGAGCTCCGACACCAGGGAGTAGGTGATCGACAGGCCGAGCCCGACGCCGCCGTGGTGGCTCTTGGTCGTGAAGAACGGCTCGAAGATCCTCCGGCGCTGGGCCTCGGTCATGCCGCAGCCATTGTCGGTCACACGGATGCCGACCCGCTCCGCGTCCCGGCGATCGACGGCGATCTCGATCCGCCCCCCATCCTGGACCGCCGCGAACGCGTTGTTGATCACGTTGAGGAGGATCTGCTGCAGCCGTCCCCTGTTGGTGGTGATCTCGGGAACATCATCCTCGATCTCGACCACGACGTCGATGGACCGGTACTCGGCCTCCTTGCCCATGAAGCCGAGCACCTCGGTGACGGTTTCGGCGAGGTCCACCGGCACCGGGGTCGTGTCCGTGTCCCGGGCGAAGTTGAGCAGGCGCCGGGTGATCGCCGAGCAGCGATCCACGGAGCCGAGGATGGAGTCCGCGATGCCCATGAGCTTGGGGTCGTCGGCGTACCGGTCCCCGAAGTGGAACAGGTCCTTCATGAGCCCCGCCTTCTCCTTGATGATGGCGAGGGGGTTGTTGATCTCGTGGGCGACGCCGGCGCCGAGCCGCCCGAGGGACGCCATCTTGCTGGTGTACTCGGTCTGGTGGAGGGCCGCCACCCGCTGCCGGTCCGCCCAGCGGATCTTGCCGACCAGGTAGGTGGTGACCCCGAGGGTCACGACCACGATGATCGACAGGCTGACCACCAGCAGGCCGATCACCTGGCGGCGGGTGTCGCTCCACGCCTCCATGAGGGCCTCCTTCTGGTTGACGATCATCAGGATGAAGGGCGTGTTGGCGATATAGGCGTAGCCGACGACGAGGGGCTGCCCGCCCTGGTCCGACGTCTCGTAGACCCGGGTCGCCGTCGAGTAGGCCGGCACCTCCAGGCCGAGGGGCTCGAGGACGTCGCCGTGGAACCGGGAGGAGGTCTGGAGCACGCCCTGGCGGTTGATCACGAAGGCGTCGCCGTCGCCGGAGATCTCGAGGTTCGCCAGCAGCTTGTGCAGGAGCGCGATCTCCACCGACGTCCGCAGGACGAAGAAGCTCCCGTCCGGGAGGTCGTGCCGGACCGCGATCACCATGTGCGGTACGTGCCGGAAGCCGGCGAAGACGTCGCTGATGTAGGTGTCGACCTTCTGGACGTCGGCGAACCACTCCGCGGCGCTGTAGTTGACCCCGGCCAGGTCGTAGGGACCGGCATAGCAGAACTGATGGCCCTCGGAGTCGATCACTCCGAGGTCGACGAAGCCCGTGAAGCTGGCCTGCAGCCGCTCGAGGATCTCCGCCACGCGAGAGCAGTCGTTGAGCTCGTCGAAGCTGTTGTCGAGCACGATGAAATCGAGGGCCGCGATCCGCTCGACCAGCGAGAACTCCACCGCGAGCTTGGTGTTCGAGACCACCCGCGAGGTGTTGAGGAGGATCTCCGACTCCGCGGACTTCTCGGTGATGCGGTAGTCGATCGCGGTCAGCACGACCAGCGGCGCCACCGAGACGAGGATCATCAGCAGCGCCGTGAGCTGCCACATCCGGCGCAGGTTGAGCGAGTATCGCTTCCCCTCGACCTCGAGATCGGGCCGCACCCAGCTCCCGGTGGGGGTCCGGTCGGCCGGCCGTTCGCCGCTGGCGGCGCTCTGGGTCATGATCTTCGATCGTCCTTCCGGGGCCGAAGCCGGCCCGACTCCTTGGCCTTCTCATTGGCCTTGCGGAGGGTCTCGCTGAGGGCCTCGATGTCGACCGGCTTCTGCAAGTAGGCGAAGGCCCCCAGCTCCATGCAGGTCTTGCAGTCCTCATCCGAGCCGTGGCCTGTGAGGATGATGACCTCGACGTGCGGGTTCGTGTCCTTGACCCGGCGCAGGACCTCGATGCCGTCGATCCCGGGCATCTTGAGGTCCAGGATCATGACGTCCGGCTCGTCCTGCTCGACCATCTGCAGCGCCGACTCGCCGTCGTAGGCGACGGCCGAGCCAACGTCGCGCATCTCGAGCCGCTCGGACAGGGTCTGCACGAACTCGCGCTCGTCGTCGACGAGCAGCACCCGGGACGGCGTCTCGAAGTCGACCTTGCGGTAGATGTCGGTCTGGTAGAAGTCCCGGCCGACGCGGGTTTCCACCCCGTGGACGCCTTCAACCGGACCCGCGATCTCCTTGAGCTCGTCCTCGAGCCGGCCCAGCATGAGGACGTGCTTGTTGATGGTCAGGGTGACGTGACCCCGGCTGCACGCGACATCGACGTGGTGCCCGGCGGCGGCGAGCTCGCGTTCGACCCGTGCGGCCACCAGGAAATCCTCCACCGCCCGGCGTGACGCTTCCGTCGGCTGGACAGCCTGGCGGCCGAGGCTCTCCACGATGAGGGCGACGGCGTCCGGGGCCGGCGTCTTGTCAGTGGGCAGGACGATGTCGTACAGGTCGGAGGCCCAGGGATCGTCGGATCCCCGGTGGTCCTTCGCCCACGCGGCGAGGTCCTCGTCGTGGCGACGGATCTCGCGGTTCGCGGCCTTGTCGCTCAGGCCCGCCCGGCTCCGGGCCATCTCCAGCCGGGAGCGCAGGTCGGCCACCAGGCACACCCGGAGGGCGTGGCTGACGGCGGCCGGCACCAACAGGGCGCAGAAGCCGGAGACCACCGTCTCGTCCCGGGTGATCGCTTCCGCGACCTCGACCTTGAGGTGGGCGAGGGCGCGCTCCCGATCCCGGGTGAAGCTGTTGAAAACCGACGGGCGGGCCGAGAAGGCCTTGGCGATCACCGCCTCCGACATTCCCGACCGCTCGGCAGCACGGACCGCGAGGGCTGCGTCGTCGACCGACGAAAAGCCGGTCCGTTCGAGGACCCCCTCGAGGATCTTCTCGGCACCGCTGAACGTCGCACTGACGACCGAGATGAGGGACATCAGGATTCTCCTTTGTCGACGGCGATCGGCCTCGGCTCGAGGACGCTCGCCAGGGGGCACGACGGCTCGCGGCTGTTGACGTGCGCCGCGTCGTGGATCGCCCGAACGGCCCGCTCCATGGTCGGGAAGATCCGGTCGCGACCTATCCGCTCGATGAGGTGGGTCCGCTCGAGGACCTGCATCACCGACTCGTTGACGCCGCTGAACGAGATCTCGACCCCCGAGCTCCTGACCCGGTCCACGAGGAGCGACAGGGCCTCCTCACCCGACGCGTCGATGTCGCTGATGGCGTTGCTGACGATGATGATGTGGCGGAGCTCGCGCTTGTCCCGTAACCGCTCGTTGATCTGGTCCTCGAGGTAGGTGGCGTTGGCGAAGAACAGCGGACCTTCGAAACGGACCAGGTCGATGTAGATGCACTCCTCGAGGCCGTGGACGAGGGCCGACCGCATCGAGTCGTCCTTGTGGCGCGACAGGCTGGTCACGGTCGGCCGCATGCTCTTGTACAGGAAGACGCCGAGGGAGAGCACCACGCCCACCATGATGCCTCGGTCGAGGTGCGGTGCAAAGGCCAGGGTGCTGACAAAGGTGATGATCGAGATCGCGCCGTCGTACCACTGGGCGTGCCAGGCGTGGACGAAGCCGCTGACGTTGACCAGACCGATGACGGCCATCATGATGACCGCCGCGAGCACCGCCTGGGGCAGGTGGTAGAGCAGCGGGGTGAAGAACAGCAGCACGATGACCACGGTGAGGCTCGTGATCACGCTCGACAGCCCGGTGAGCGCCCCGGCCTGGAGGTTCACCGCGCTGCGCGAGAAGCTGCCGGAGGTCGGGTAGCTTCGGCCGATCGAACCCAGGATGTTGGCGATGCCCTGCCCGATCAGCTCCTGGTTGGGATCGATCCGCTGCCCGGTCTTGGCGGCCATGGCCTTGGCGATGGAGATCGCCTCCATGAAGCCGAGCAGGGAGATGATGACCACCGGCATGAGGAACTGGGAAACCACCGTGAGGTCGACGCGAGGAACCTGGAGGCTCGGGAGGCCTCGCGGAATCGTCCCGACCACGGCGCCGCCGCCCATCAGCACCAGGTTGGCGGGGTCGAGCTGCTCGTTGCCGACCTTCAACCGCCACCGGTTGCCGTCGGTTCGGGTCCCGGGCGGGAGCTGATCGGGCTCGTAGAAACCGGCGCCCGGCTCGCCCTCGGGGACCCGGACGAAAGCCAACGAGCGCAGAACGGTCCGCTCCTCGGCCACGCCCTCCTTGACCTCGACGGCGTGGGCGTCGAGCAGACCCGCGAGCTGGTGCAGGGCGAGCAGGCGCTGTGAGTCGTCGGCCATGTCGTGGGGGATCATCCCGTCGTTGAAGCGCTCCACCGACCGGGCGTCGTGGCAGCGCTGGCAAAAGGCGGTCGTGCTCTCGGTCACGCTTCGTGTGATCTTGGTTCCGTGGGACCGGATCTCGTCGACCTCCCGACGAACCTCGATCGCCTGGTTGAACTCGGCGATGTGCCCGGCCAGATCGGGAACGTTCAGATCGCTCACAGCCACGATCTCGTTGTGCTCGAAGCGGAGGGCCGCCGCCAGGATGGTGGTGATGACGACCGCGATGAGCACGTTGGGCAGCCGCGGGTTGAGCTTGCGCAGCCCCCACATGATCGCGAAGGCGAGCACCGCCATCCCCAGGGTCGGCAGGTGGGACCACTCCAACGCGGCAGCGACCACGCGGATCACGGTCTCGTAGTGGTGCTCGCCGCTCTCCACCTGGACGCCGAAGATCTTGCTCAGCTGGGAGGTCGCGATGATCAGCGCCGCGGCGTTGGTGAAGCCGTTGACCACCGGGTGGGACAGGAAGTTGACCACGACGCCCAGCCTGAGGAAGCCGATCGCGAATTGAAAGGCTCCGACCATGAGGGCGAGCAGGATGGCGTACTGGATGTAGCCGTCGGACCCGGCGGTGGCCAGCGGCTCGAGCGTGGCCGAGGTCATGAGCGACACCACCGCCACCGGCCCGGTGGCGAGCTGGCGGCTCGAGCCGAACAGGGCCGCCATCATGGGGGGCAGAAAGGACGCATACAGGCCGTAGTGCGCCGGCAGACCGGCGAGCTGGGCGTACGCCATGCTCTGCGGGATGAGCACCAGCGCAACGGTCAGCCCCGACACGAGGTCGATCTTGAAGGCGGACCGGTCGTAGTCGCGGAACCACGTGATGAAGGGGAAGATGCGGTTCATGATCGACACGGATCACTCTCCTGCGCTGTCGGCGACACGAGGGTTCGGCACGCCCGCATCACCTCGGGGAACATCGCACCCGCTTCGTAGACGCCGGAGTCGCGCAGCCGCACCAACCCGTCCACCATGGTGAAGACGAGCAGCGCCATGCGGCGGGTCGCGACGGGGGCGACCGAGCCGTCGGCCTGGCCCCGCGTCAGAGCTTCCTGGAAGATGCCCACGAGGCAGTTGAAGATCTTCTCGAGCTCGCCGCGGCACTGCTCGTTCGACCGCGACAGCTCGTAGGCATCGTTGCGGTGGAGAATCAGGAACAGCTCGGGCTTCTCGCCGGCGAGGCGGAGGTAGAAGGCCGCGGCCTCCTCGAGCATCGCCAGGCCCGAGCCCACCTCGGCGCTCTCGAGGGAGGCCGCGAAGGCGTGCTCCAGCTCGCGCCGGACGTGGTCGAGCACGGCCAGAAAGAGCTTCTCCTTGCTCCCGAAGTGATAGAAGATCGTGCCTTCAGCGACACCGGTCATTCCCGCGAGGTCGGTGGTCGAGGTCTCGCTGAAGCCCTTGGTTGCGAAGGCATAGGTGGCGGCCTGGAGGATGGCGGTTCGCTTGCTCACGGGTCCTGATCTCCAGAAACTGACTGAGCACTCAGTCAGTATCCTAGGGCCCGACTGCTGCAATGTCAAGCCCTCGATCTATTTTGAGAACAGGTATTGTTCATGATCTACCTGATGACCTCACACCGCCCCCGCCCGCGGAATCGACTCGCAGCCTCGACTCCCGCCGGAGCTTCGTCATGCGCATCGGCGCCACCTCCGCGGCCGCACCCCGAACCGACAGCAGCTCTGAGCTGAGCCGCTTGCAAAAATGCCATGACCTACGATGTGTTGCCTTCTTGAAACGCGGATTGGCCGGCGAGCCGCCGGCCCCACAATGGCGCCCGGTCTCTTGGAGCGCCGGCGCCCCCGCCGGTGTTCTCCCTGGCCTCGAAGCTTGCTCCTGTCCCGATTTTTGCAAGCGGCTCAGCTATGATTCCGACACCTGCCGGAGGAGCCCGATGATCCTGCGCATCGCCTGCTTGATACTGATCGCCACCTTGAGCGCGGCGCCGCCGTCCTCCGAGGAGCCCGGACCTGCGATCGCCGACACGCCCCGGGTGGCCGACGCCCTCGCGGCGTGGTCGGTCTGGGTCGAGTACCAGGCGGCACTCGCGGGGGTCCCGGCGGTCTCGGTCGCCGTGGTTCACGACCAGGAGACCCTGCTGCTCGACGCCTTCGGCCTCGCCGACCCCGAGACCGGGCGCGAAGCGGCTCCGGACACCCTCTACTCCATCTGCTCGATCTCCAAGCTGTTCACCGCCATCGGGGTGCTCCAGCAGCGCGACGCCGGCAGGCTGCGCCTCGACGACGAGCTCGGGACCCTGCTGCCCTGGTTCGGCGAGCTCGAGGACGTCCACCCCGACGACGAGCCGATCACGCTGCGGCGGGTCCTCACCCACTCCGCCGGGCTTCCCCGAGAGTCGGACTCGCCCTACTGGGCCGGCCCCGACTTCGACTTCCCGACCCGGGAGGAGCTGCGACTCAAGCTCGCCGAGCAACAGACCCTCTATCCCTCGGGCCGCTACTTCCAGTACTCCAACCTCGGCCTGTCCCTGGCCGGCGAGGCGGTGGCGGCGGTTTCCGGCAGCACGTGGGAGGCGTACACGAAACGCGCCATCCTCGAGCCCCTCGGCATGGACGACACCTTCACCTCGGCGGCCGAGGCCCGGGCCACCGGTCGCATGGCGGCCGGCTACTCGGCCCGCCGCGGCGGGCCGCAGCGGCAGCGGCTCGGCCCCTTCGAGGTCGAGGGCATCGCCCCCGCCGCCGGCATGGTGTCGAGCGCCGGTGACCTGGCGCGCTTCGCGTCATGGCAGCTGCGGCTGCTCGAGGGCGGCGGCACCGAGGTGCTGAAGGCCTCGACCCTGCGCGAGATGCAGCGCGTGCACTGGGTCGACCCCGACTGGGAGACCACGTGGGGCCTCGGCTTCGCGGTGTTCCAGCTCGGCGAGCGGACGGTGGTCGGGCACAGCGGCGGCTGCCCCGGCTTCTACACGGCCTTCCGGCTCGTCCCACGCGACCGCCTCGGCATCGTCGTGCTGACCAACGCCATCGGCGCCGACGTCGGCGCCTGGGCGGCCAAGGGCATCGGGATCCTCGCCCCGGCGGTAGCAGCAGCCCGCGAGGCCGACGAGACCCCTGAGCCCCGCGACCCGGCCTTCGACCGCTACGTCGGCACCTACGACACGGTCTGGGGCCGCTTCGCCATCGTGCGCTGGAAGGACGGACTGGCGGTGGTCGACCTGGACAGCCAGGACCCCTTCGACGATCTCCCGAGACTGCAGCACGTCGAAGGCCACACCTTCCGCCGGGTCCGCAGCGACGACGAGACCCTCGGCGAGGCCTGGCGCTTCGAGGTCGACGAGCACGGCCGGGTGCTGTCGGTCACCTCGCACTCCAACCCCGCGCTGCGGCTCCCCTAGACAGCCGGCGCCAGTGCTTGCCGCCCGGCCGCGCGATCGTCTAGGGTAGAGGCGAGTCCACCGCAGAAAGGCCCGCCATGGCACCGCAGCGCAACCGCAAGAACCCCGAGGTCCACCTCAACCTCAACGTCCGCGGCATGACCCCGTCGGCGACCGTGGCCATCAACGAACGCTGCAACGAGCTGCGGAGGCAGAACCGGAAGATCTACAAGCTCGGTCTCGGCCAGTCGCCGTTCCCGGTGCCGGGCCCGGTGGTGGAGAAGCTGCGCACCAACGCCTTCCAGAAGGACTACCTGCCGGTCAAGGGCCTGCACGAGCTGCGCCGGGCGGTGGCGGAGTACTACCGGCGCACCCAGGGGCTGCAGTTCAGCTGGGACAACGTGCTCGTCGGGCCGGGCTCCAAGGAGCTGATGTTCCTGCTCCAGCTCGTCTACTACGGCGACCTGGTGATCCCGACCCCGTCCTGGGTGTCCTACGCGCCCCAGGCCCACATGCTCGGCCGCCAGGTGCACTGGGTGCCGACCTCGCCCGAGGACGACTGGCACCTGACCCCGGAACAGCTCGCCGAGATCTGCGAGGCGGACCCGACCCGGCCCCGGATCGTGATCCTCAACTACCCGAGCAACCCCACCGGCAGCACCTACAGCGTGAGCCGGCTCAAGGAGATCGCGCGGGTGGCCCGGGAGTACCGGGTGGTGCTGCTGTCCGACGAGATCTACGGCGAGCTCCACCACAAGGGCCAGCACGTTTCGGTGGCCCGCTTCTACCCCGAGGGCACCATCGTCAGCGGTGGGCTGAGCAAGTGGTGCGGCGCCGGCGGCTGGCGGCTCGGCGTGTTCAGCATCCCGGCCTCTCTGACCTGGCTGCAGGACGCCATGGCCGCCGCCGCCAGCGAGACCTTCACCTCGACCAGCGCGCCCATCCAGTACGCCGCCGTCCGGGCCTTCGAGGGCGGCCTCGAGATCGAGCGCTACCTGTGGACCTCGCGCCGGGTGCTCGGCGCCCTCGGCCGCTGGTGCGCCCACCGCCTCGACGAGGCCGGCATCTCGGCGGCCAAGCCCCAGGGGGCGTTCTACCTCTTCGCCGACTTCGGCCGGCACCGCGACCGTCTCGCCGAGCGCGGCCTGACGACCTCGGTCGGCCTGTGCGGCGCCCTGCTCGAGGAGACCGGGGTCGCGATCCTGCCGGGAAGCGACTTCGGCCGCCCCCCGGGGGAGCTGACCGCCCGCCTCGCCTACGTCGACTTCGACGGCGCCCGCGCCCTCGCCGCCGCCGAGCACCGGCCCGCCGACACGCCGCTGGGCGAACGCTTCCTGCGCGAGTACACCGGCTCGATGCTGGAGGCCATCGACACTCTCGCCGACTGGGTCGGCTCGAAGCCGATCGGTCGAGGGACCGTCACGACCTGAATCGAGACCGGGCCCGTCGCCAGCCGCCGGTCCTCAGCGGTCTGGACTCAGGGCACGGTCGCCGACCAGCCCGCAGTGCTTCCGTCCTCGAAGCCGTCGCACAGCACCGGCGGCTCGAGGGCATCGAGGTCCCACATGACGGCGTTGTCCGGGGTCGGGTCGACGCAGTTGACGGGTGGCGTCACCGTGGCCTCGTTGAGCAGCCAGCCGGTGGCGCCGGGGTCGACGGTGCCGGTGAGCTCGAAGACCACCGAGCCTCCGGCAGGCAGGTCCACCGCCTGGGAGATAGCGCCGACGCCGCTCGCCGTGCAGGACGCACCGCCGCTCGCCGTGCAGGTCCAGGCGAGGCCGGTGAGGATCGCCGGCGGGCTGTCCTCGACCAGGGCGCCGATGGCGTCGCCGGGGCCGTCGTTGACGACGGTCACGGTGTAGGTGGTCACCTCCCCGGGCGCCACCCAGCAGACCCCGTCGTCAACCCGACCGTGTAGCTCGGTGAACGCCCCGACCGTCGTCAGGTCGGTAGCGCTGTTGTCGCCCGGGTCCGGGTCGGTGACCCCGGCGGCCGGGGCCACCGTCGCGGTGTTCGCCAGGGTGCCCGCCGCCGAGGCGGCCAGTGTGCCGGTCGCGGTGTAGACCAGCGAGCCGCCCGCCGGCAGCGACACCGTGTCGGCGATGTCACCGCTCCCGGCAGCCGTGCAGCTCGCGCCGCCGGCGGCCGCGCAGGTCCAGGTGGTGCCGGAGAGCTCGGCGGGGAACACGTCCGAGACCAGCGAACCCGGTGCGTCCGACGGGCCAGCGTTGGTCACCGAGATGGTGTAGGTCACCTGGTCGCCCGGCATGATGAAGCCGAGTCCGTCGGTCTTGGTCACGGCCAGGTCCGCCGACGGCACCAGGTCCGTCAGGTCGGTGGCGCTGTTGTCTCCCGGGTCGGGGTCGATGACGCCCGCCGGCGGGGCCACCGTCGCGGTGTTGCTCAGCGTGCCCGTGGCGACCGTGTCGACGGATGCGACGGCGGTGTAGGTCGCCGTGCCACCCACCGGCAGGTCGACGGCGTCGCCGATGTCGCCCGAGCCGGCGGCCGTGCAGCTCGCGCCCCCGGCGGCGGCGCAGGTCCAGGTCACACCGGTGAGCTCAGCCGGGAAGGCGTCGACCACCGTCGCCCCGACGACATCGTCGGGACCGGCATTACCGACCACGATCGTGTACGAAAGGCCCTCGCCCGGAACGACGGTTGCGACACCGTCGCTCTTGGTGACCGTGAGGTCCGCCGACGACGCGTCGGTGCAGTGCAGGGCCAGGGGCAGGTCGGTGGTCTCGGCACATGGATCGTTGGTGGTGAGCCGGAGGGTTCCGGTCTGATCGCCGGGATCGGTCCCGCAGGTGAAGGTCAGGGTCACGTCGTCGGCGCCGCCGGCGACAACTTGGCCGTCGGTGGGCGTCTCGCTGACCCACGGCAGCCAGTCGGCGTTGCACCACACCGTGGCCTCGGTGACCGCGGTCAAGGCGTCGATCTCGCCCCACCCGGTGGCCTGGTTGGGCAGGTTGCCCGGGCCCTCGCCGCCGCAGTTGGAGGCGTAGGGGATGGCCGTCGCCGTGGCCATGATGATGGTCTCGGTCTGGGCGTAGTCGCCGACCAGACAGGGACCGGCCTGCCACATGAGGGCGACCAGGCCGCCCACGTGGGGCGCCGACATGGAGGTTCCGTTCCAGCTGCCGTAGGAGGTGTCACTGCTGGCGGTCGCCGAGCGGATGTTGACGCCCGGGGCCGCCACCTGCGGCTTGATGCTCGGGTACCCTTCCGGGTTGACGGTGTCGAGGTTGTCGGTTGGCCCCCAATTCGAGTGGGTGGCGTAGGCGCCGTTGAACTGGCCGGTGGAGCCGACCCCGGTGACGTTGCCGTAGCGCCCGGGGTTGCCGACGGTGTTGCAGCCTGGCGGCGTCGAGTACCCGCAGTTGCTCGCGTTGCCGTTGGAGAACACCGGGTAGACGCCGGCCGCGTGCCAGCTGTCCACCACGCCCTGGTACCAGTTGTCGTAGGAGCGGCCGCAGTCGCCCCAGGAGTTGTTGACCACGTGGGGCCTCTTCGACGGGTCCGCAGAGGAGGGGCTGCCCGCCGGGTAGGGGGCCACGATCCACTGGGCGCAGGTGAGCAGCGCGGCCTCAGGACATCCTCCGCTCGCCTCGCAGGCGTCGCAGGCGATCCAGGTCGCGCCGGGGGCCATGCCGACCTGGTTGGCGCCGCCGTCGTCGCCGACCATCGTGCCCATGGTGTGGGATCCGTGGCCGTGGTCGTCGGAGGGCGCGGCCGCCGAGCCGTCGACCCCGTCGAGCCAGTTGTACGCGTGGTCGAAGGCGCCGCCGCCGAGGTTGCCGCGGTAGTGCGGCTCGAGGACGTCGTGGGTGTAGCGGACCCCGGTGTCGATGTTGGCGACCACCAAGCCGTCGCCGGTGAAGCCCAGCGCCCAGACCTGGTCGGCCTCCACGTGGTCGATGTTCGGCTCCACGGCGCGGCCGCCGGAGGGCGCAGCGACGCGCGCGACGGGCTCGATGAGATCCATGGTCCGCCGAGCCCTCAGGACCTCGATCTCGTCGAAGGCCTGCAGATCGCCGAGGACCTCCCGGCGCGCCGACGGCACCAGGATCAGGTTGTCGATCCAGAACGCCTGGTAGGGCACGCGGCCCCGGTCGAGGTACTCCCGAACCCGGGCCTGGGACCGTGCCGCCGACTCGCGCAGGACGTCGACCACGAAGCGGCCGCGCTCGTGCCAGTCCATGCCGAGGGCCGGGCTCAGGTCGGGGCGCTCCCGAAAGTCGATGAGCAGGCCCGCCTCGCCGCGGCTGTCCATGGCGGCGGCGAGCTCGGCTTCCACCGCCACCCCGGGCTCCGGCGCCGTCCCGCTGAAGGGGTTCGCCGTCTCGGTCGGAGGCAGCTCGCGCAGGCTCCAGTCCAGCGCCGGCGAGCTGCCGAGATTGCCGATGCCGAGGGTCTCGTCGCCGCTCGAGCTCACGGCCAGGCTGACGTCGAAGGATGTCGGCAGCGCCTCGAGCACCGGCCGGCCCAGGTCGAAGTCCTGGGTCGTGATCACGCCGGCCACCACCGCCACGCCCGGCGCGGTCAGGTCGTCGTAGCCCGGCGCCGACGCCGTCACGTCGTAGAGTCCGTCGCTCAGGAACACCGGACCGTAGGCCCCCGAGCCGTCGGCGGGGGCGGAAAGGCCACCGGGCTCGATGGCCGCGACTGCGGGAGCGCAGGTTGGCCCCCCGGTGGCGGCGTCGCGAATGGTGCCCTCGAGGCTGCCGAAGCTCGAGCAGTCGGGGATCGCCGCCCGCGGCTGGACGCTCTGATCGCAGGCCTCCATGCCCGACGGGGTGAACCCGTCGTCGCTGCACGGATAGTGCGGCGTACCTCCGTAGCCGTCACCGTCCCAGTACCAGGACACCAGGGCGTCGCCCGACCCGGAGCCGGTCGTCACCTCGATGCAGTAGAAGGCGGTGCAGTGATCGGTCGGGCTCATGTACCGGTAATGCTCGATCAGCGGCTCGTTGACGCCGCCGTACGACCACCACGAGAAGGAGCCGAAGGAGCCGCTGTCGCAGACCGGCGAACCCGCCACCGCGATGTCCACCACGGTCCAGTCGGTCGGCAGATTCAGAATCAGGTAGTAGGCGTACTCCCAGTCGGTGGTGAAGGATTCGGCGCCAAAGCACAGGGTCTGGCTGGTCGACGGCGCCCAGCAGGCGGCGCCGCCGGCCGACGGGTCGAAGACCACGAAGGAACCGGCCAACGACTTGGGAGCAGCCGCCGGCGACCCCGTGTCGGCCGCCGAGGCCGGAGTCGCCAACACCGCGACGAGCCCCGCACACAGAACGATCGAGCCCACAGTCCGTCCTCGCATCGCAACCCCCCTGTCGGTGACGGGGCTCGCTCGCCCTCGGGCCCGTCCGACGCCTTCTCGAGAACCGCCCGGACCTGCCGGGTCTGTCTCGTCTGTCGACACCGTCGATTGTACCTCCGGCCCCGGTTTCGGCTCGTGTGAGCTTCGTCAACCCGAGCCCCTTTCCGCGACCAGCGCCGGCTCCGGCGAGAGATGTCACAATGAGGAGCCGCCACCGACGAAAGGAGACTGCCGTGAACCGGAGTCGCGGCCGATCGCGCGAGCACGATGTCGTTCTCTGGGGGGCCACCGGGTTCACCGGCTCGCTGGTCGCCGAGGCTCTGGTCGAGAGGCTGGCCGACACCGGGCTCCGCCTCGCCCTGGGCGGTCGCGACCGCGGCAAGCTCGAGGCACTGCGCGGCCGCCTGGCCGCGATCGACCCCGCCGCCACCGAGCTGCCGCTGGTGGTCGCCGACAGCCACGATCGGCCGAGCCTCGACGCCCTGGCCGCCTCTGCCGACGTGGTGTGCACCACGGTCGGCCCGTACGCGAAGCACGGGCACGAGCTGGTGGCGGCGTGCGTGGACCGAACCACCGACTACTGCGACCTCACCGGCGAGGTCCCCTTCGTGCGGAACATGATCGACCGCCACCACGACGCCGCCCGCGAGGTCGGTGCCCGCATCGTGCACTGCTGCGGCTTCGATTCCGTGCCGTCGGACCTCGGCGTGCAGACGCTCCAGGAGGCGGCCATCGAGCGCCACGGTCGGCCTGTGGACGACATCACCTTCGTCCTCGGCGGAAGCCGGGGTGGCGTCTCCGGCGGCACGGTGGCGAGCATGCTCAACGTGGTCGAGGAGGCGCGAAGCAGCCGGGAGCTGCGGCGGCTGCTTGCCGACCCCTACGCTCTCAACCCCGAAGGGGAGCGCCACGGACCCGACGGACCCGATCTCACGCGCCCACGGTTCGACCCCGAGATCCAGCGCTGGACCGGCCCGTTCGTGATGGCCTCGGTCAACACCCGAATCGTTCGGCGCAGCAACGCCCTGCTGGGCTGGCGCTACGGCCGCGACTTCCGCTACCGCGAGGTCACCGGCTTTCAACCCGGGCTCCGCGGCGCCGTCGCCGCCACCGCCCTGACCGCCGGCCTCGGAGCGCTGATGGGCGCCCTCGGCTGGGGACCGACCCGCTCGCTGCTCGAGCGGACCGTGCTGCCGTCTCCCGGCGAAGGCCCGAGCGCCGAGACCCGGGAGCGGGGCTACTTCAGCATCACCCTGCACGGTCGGGGACTGGACCGCGAGGATCGCGAGGTCTGCCTCACCGGCAAGGTTCGGGGCGACCGCGACCCTGGCTACGGCGCCACCGCCGTCATGCTCGCGGAGTCGGCCCTCTGCCTCGCCCTGGAGGGCGGCGAGCTGCCGTCGGACGGCGGCGTCCTCACCCCCGCCGCCGCCATGGGGATGCGCCTCGTCGAGCGCCTGCGACGGGCGGGGATGGTCTTCGAGGTCCGCTGAGCGCCGCGATGCCGCTGCGGCCGTCGTCTCGATCCCGTTGCTGGTGCGCTGCGCGCACCGCGACCCGACTCCGAATGACCGGCAACCGGCGTCGGCAATCAGCGTCGGCAATCAGCGAACAGCGGCAGCAATCGGCGATCAGGGACATCGACCAGCGATCAGCGGCAGCAATCAGCGTCGGCGACCAGCGATCAGGGTCAGCTATCAGCGGTCAGCAACCGGCGGCGGCGACCGGCGACAGCGACCGGCATCGGGTTTGGTTTCGGGTGCGGGTGCGGGTGTGGGTCCGGGTCCGGACGCTGATCACTGCCGCT
>DATHSO010000090.1:0-51910 GCA_035464095.1 Candidatus Methylomirabilota bacterium
AGTTCAACAACCGGGGCCTGTTCGAAGGCGTGAAGATCCAGGACGGACTCCTCAGCGACAAGGAGCGCGCCATGGTCAAGAGCCAGGGCTCGGTCGACGCCGCCACGTTCGTCGGCCTCGTCGGCCGCGCCGTGTCCGGCACCTGGATCCAGACCGGGGAGATGCGCTGATGAAGTCCTTACTCTGCACGGCCGTCGTCGGCCTCGGCCTCGCCTGCGGCACCGCCGAGGCCGCCGGGCCGCTGTTCATGACCGACACGAATCCGCCGCGTCCTTACGTGTGGGACACGAGCAAGGGTCCGATTCCCGCCTGGACTGACGGCGGCGGCGCCTTCACCTACGGCTACGACGGCGTCACGCCGTTCATCACCATCGCGCGCGCGAACGAGATCACGCAGTTCGCGCTCGACCAGTGGAGCAAGGTCGGGACGGCGACGCTCGAGGCGACCGTAAAGGGCACAATCGCCGGCAAGACCGGCATCGCCGACGTGACGGGCGCCAACGCGAACAAGTTTTATGGCGTCGAGAACGGCTACGGCCTCTGGGTGCTGTACGACACCGACGGCTCGATCCTCGAGGAGTACTTCGGCGTGTCGCGCTACGCGGTGCT
Organism: Candidatus Methylomirabilota bacterium; assembly: GCA_035464095.1. Classification (GTDB taxonomy): domain Bacteria; phylum Acidobacteriota; class Thermoanaerobaculia; order Thermoanaerobaculales; family Sulfomarinibacteraceae; genus JAHECW01. The sequence goes on from DATHSO010000090.1 coordinate 610, forward strand.
CGGCATCGCGTTCCCTGAGATCGCCGACGCGAACGGGAAGATCACCGAGGCGACCGCGCTGTTGAACGGCTGGCTGGTCTATGACACAGACGTCAACGGCGACTTCGTCGCCGGCGTGTTCACGCACGAGTTCGGGCACGCCATCAACCTGTCGCACTCGCAGGTGAACGGACCGATGGTGTACTCGAGCTACCCGTTCGACGGCTTGCGCCGCTATCCGGGCGTACCGGGCTGCGTCGCTCCGCTGTACGCCTGGAACTGGTACGACGACAGCGTCGACCGTGCCGACCCGGCGATCGTCGAGACGATGTATCCATTCATCGACAACTCGGGACTCGCCGGCCAGGCACAGAGCACGATCACGCACGCGGACGACGTCGCGGCGATCTCCAACCTGTATCCGACCCCGGCCTATCTGACAGGCCGCGGTTCGATCACGGGTACCCTGCGCCTGAAGGACGGCCGCACGCCTTACAGCGGCATCAACGTCATCGCGCGCAATGTCGCGAACCCGCTGCACGATGCAGTCTCGGCGATGACCGGTGACCAGACGCAGGGGCTCATCGGCCCGGATGGCCGCTATACGATCCGCAACCTGACCCCGGGTGCGGAATACGTCGTCTACATCGAGGAGATCCTGGCCGGCGGCTACCCAACCGCGCCGACCACGCTGATCTCGCAGGGCGAGTACTGGGACGCAGCCGAGAGCAACAACCCGGCGACCGACCGGCCCTGCAATGCCACGAAGATCCGCGCCGAGGCGGGCGTGGCGAAGCGGGCCGACATCACCTTCAACGGCTACCAGCAGGGCGTGCAGTTCACGCCGGTCGTGGCCGCCTACCTGACGGACCTCGCCAAGAACGGCCGCAGTGCATCGGGCGTGGTCGGGGGCACGGCGTTCATGTGGAACTTGAGCCAGGGATTCGACGTGCTGCCGCCCGAGCTGGTGGCGAACAACGGCGCCATGACCCGCAATGGCCAGTGGATGACAGTGCAGTTCGACGCGAATAACAATGGCATCAGCCAGGCCGCGCTGCGCTCCTCGAACGGGGCGGTCGTATCGCTGGGCGACCTGAAGAAGAACGGTGACACCTGCGGCGGCAGCAGCGAGTACGGCGCCAGCAGCAGCTACGGCTGGGCCGTGGACGATAGCGGCCGCACGGCCGTCGGCACCGCCTACGTGGACCGCAACCGCAACGGCTCGTGCGAGGAGCCGAATCTCAGCGAGATCGTGCCGTTCATCTGGGACGCGAAGCGCGGCATGCGCGAGCTCAACACGTCGAACCTGCCCATGTCAGAGCTGCCCTGGGTTCGCGCCCACGCGATCTCCGGCAACGGCGAGGTGGTGCTCGGCACGTCCAACTTCCAGTACGCCTTCGCCTGGGTCAAGGAAGGCAAGGCGATCAACCTCACGGAGCGCTATGGCGCCCAGCCCGCCTACGCCGTCAGCTTCGACGGGCGCCGCGTCGCGCTGAGCCTTTATGACACCGAGACCTACCAGGGCAAAGGCGTGGCCTTCTGGGATCACACGCGAGGACTGACCCCGATCGGCTCGCTCCAGTGGTGCAAGGACGTGCCTTACGTGAGCTGGTTCGGTGGCGACCAGTGCCAGTTCATGACGGGGGAGGAGATCGAGGCCCTGGTCGGCACGCCGCCGGTGGAGATCTTCGACATGAGCGACGACGGCTCGATCCTGGTCGGCCGCACCGGCTCGTTCTTCACGGGCTTCGTCGGCGCGCTGTGGATCGAGGGGATCGGCTGGATGACCTGGGACGGGTTCTTCCGCAAGCAGGGCGTCGTCGAAGCGGCCAGCGTGCCTTTCTCGAATCCGATCTCGATCAGCGGCACCGGACGCGAGGTCGTCGGCGGCATGGTCGGGGCCTCGTTCTCGTGGATCGTGAACATGAGCCAGGTGTTCGTCTGCGAACGCGGCAATTCGATCCAGACCGGCTTCCCGAACGGCCTGCGGACGAAGATCGCCGCCGGCGCGCGGTTCGGTCGCTGCGAGCACCTCGACGACTGACCCCGGACAACGACAAGAATATGGCCCCTGCGAGGGGGCGATGAATTCAAAGGCGGGGGCAACCCCGCCTTTCCTTTTGGCGGGATCGCATACAATCGCGCCCGGCAAGCGCGCCGCGCTGGCGGGGGTCGGATGAATTCGTACGTCAGCCTGTTCCTGCAGGGACTCGTCCTCGTCCCGGTCACGTTGCTCCCGATCATCAACCCGCTCAGCAGCGCGCCTGTGTTCGCGGCGACCGTGGGCTCGAACCGCGGAATCGCGAAGCGACTGGCGCGGCAGGTCGCGATCAACGCCTGGATCGTGCTCGTCGCCTCGATGCTGATCGGCACCTACGTGCTGGCGCTGTTCGGAATCTCGCTGCCGGTCGTGCGCATCGGTGGCGGACTGCTCGTGGCGGCCACCGCCTGGCACATGCTCCACCACACCGAGGACGACGACGTGCACGCGGTGGCGGCAGAGGAGGCGACGACGCTGTCGGATGCCGAGATCGTCCAGCGCAGCTTCTTCCCGATCACGTTCCCGCTCACGACGGGGCCGGGCACGATCGCGGCCTCGATCGCCCTCGGCGCGCAGATTCCCCGTAACCCCGCCATGTACGCGCTCGGCGTACTGGTCGCTGTGTGCGGCGCGGCGCTGGTGTCGCTGGTCCTCTACCTGATCTTCAAGAACTCGGTCGTCGTGCTTGCACGGCTCGGCAAGGTCGGCGCGCTGGTGATGATCCGGATGATGGCGTTCATCCTGCTGTGCATCGGCATCCAGATCATCTGGACGGGCTGGTCGGAGTTGAACTCGATCGCGTCCTGACCAGCGACGGGGCTCAGCAGGGCCACACCCGCGGCGCGATGAAAGCGGCGCCGGCGAAAAGAGCACGTTGCTCCGCGAACGACTCCGGGACCCGCGTACGTGCGAAGATTGCGGTTCGCACTTTCCGGAGCTTCCGAAAATGCATCGCGCTGCAACGTTCCTCGCCTCCGTGCTGGCGCTCACCGCGCCGATCCTCGTTCAGGCCGATTCGCCCATCGCCCGGACCGGGCAGGGGCCCGTCCGGCTCGTCACCGTCGCCGAGGGACTCGAGCATCCCTGGGGCATCGCGTTCCTGCCCGACGGTCGGGCGCTTGTCACGGAGCGTCCGGGCCGGCTGCGTATCGTTTCGACGGACGGGAAGGTTGGCCAGCCGCTCGCCGGCGTTCCGGCCGTCCAGGCCGTCAACCAGGGCGGCCTGCTCGACGTGGCGCTCGACCCCGACTTCGCGTCCAACCGTCTCGTGTACCTGTCGTACACCGAGCCTCGCGACGGCGGCAATGGCACCGCCGTGGCGCGCGGCCGGCTCACCGAGGGCGGGCTCGCCGACGTGGAGGTCATCTTCCGCCAGCAGCCGACGGTGAAGGGCGGCCATCATTTCGGGTCGCGGCTGGTGTTTGCGCGCGACGGGCGGCTGTTCGTGACGCTGGGCGATCGCTTCTCGGAGCGGGACAAGGCGCAGACGCTCGACTCGCACATCGGCAAGGTGGTGCGCATCGAGCGAGACGGCAAAGTGCCGACCGACAACCCGTTTGCGAGTCGCGCCGGCGCGCTGCCGGAGATCTGGTCCTATGGGCACCGCAACATCCAGGGAGCCGCGCTGCACCCGAAGTCGGGCGAGCTGTGGACCCACGAGCACGGTCCGCGAGGCGGCGACGAGCTGAATCGCACGCTCGCCGGTCGTAACTTCGGCTGGCCGACCGTCAGCTATGGTATCGAGTACTCGGGCGGGAAGATCAGCGACTCACCCACGGCACCCGGCATCGAGCCGCCCGTGCACCACTGGGTACCTTCCATCGCGACGAGCGGCCTCGTGTTCTACACCGGCGACCGCTTTCCGAAGTGGCGTGGCAGTGCGTTCGTGGGCGGACTCGCGAGTAAGCAGGTCGCGCGGCTCGAGATGGACGGCGACCGCGTCGCCAGCGAGGAACGGCTGCTCGAGGGCGTCGTGAATCAGCGCGTGCGCGACGTGGAGCAGGGCCCGGACGGGCTCATCTACCTGCTCACGGACGAGAAGAAGGGGCGGCTGCTGCGCATCGAGCCGGCGGAGTGAGTAGAATCGCGCGGGCCTGCCGGGCCTGTAGCACAGCGGTCAGTGCAGGGGACTCATAATCCCTTGGTCCTGGGTTCGAATCCCAGCGGGCCCACCATTTCTGCAAATTCATCTGCCGCGTTTTACTCACACTTCTCCAGCTTCGAAAGCGCTGACGGCGCGATGGAGGATCCTCATGAGCCATCGAAGCGCCGATTTCCTTCAGCGCCTGTTGCGCCCGCTCGCGCTGCTCATCGCGTCCACCCTCGCGACCTCCGCCTGTGCCGGCGATCAGGCCGGCCCGGCCCCGGGCGAGCCCGTGCAGGCGATTCCCGCGCAACCCCCGGCCGCGACGCCGCCAGCCGTGGCTGCGGTGATTCCTGACGCAGCGATCGAACGCCTGCGCGGCGAGGCGGCTCGGGCTGCTGGTGTGCCGCTCGACTCGGTGCGCGTGCTCGAGAGCGAGGCCGTAACCTGGCCCGACAGCGGGCTCGGCTGCAGCGGGCCCGACGAGAGCACGCTGCAGGTGCTCACGCCCGGCTATCGCGTCGTGCTCGAGGCGGGAGGGCGGCGGCTCGAGTATCGCGGCGACAGCCGCGGCCACTTCAGCCTGTGCCCGGAGGGTCGCGGCGGACCGCCGGCCGAATGGGGCGGCGCAGCCGTCGATCGCTGAGGCGCCCGGGCCGGGGTGCAGCGGCCGCACCTTCCAGGCCCACTGCGGATCCGTCGGCACAAAAAAAGGGGCCCCTCTCGCGAGGGGCCCCCGTATCACGCCTGCGCGTGCCGCCCGGTTACGGGCGAGCGATCGTCACCAGAGGCGACGCCCACACCTGCCAGTGCGCAGGGTTGGATGCCACGCCATTGGCCTTGAGCGCCCTGACGTTGACCCGGTACTCGCCGTTAGGCACGTCCACCAGCGTCCCGCCCGCGTCCGCGATGCGCTGGCCGGTCCACTCGAATGAGAAGAACTGCGTGCGCGTGCTGTTGCGCCCGACGAAGTCCGCCCGATCGAAGTTGGAGTACGTGGGATCGAGCGGCGTACCGGTCGCAGCGTCCACGATCTGGAACTCGACGCGCTGGACGTGGTGGTTGAAGTGCACCAGGAACCACGGGTTGTCGCCGCCTACCAGCGTGTAGGTCGCACCGGCCGGCTGGTTCGTGAACGACCCAGCCGCCAGCTTCGCGAGCCACGGGAACGTGGGAACGTTGTTGAACCCGTCCAGCGGCTGCACGGCCTGATAGTCGCCCGTGAAGCCGCCGAACGGCACGCGCAGCGGCTCGCCGCCGTCCGAAGGCGTGAGCACGAGATACCCGCCATAGACGCGGCCCGTGAAAGCCCCCGAACTGGACGTGTTCGGATCCGGCGTGATCGTCGCCTTGACCACCGCGGTCCCGCCCGCCGGTACCGTCACGCTGGGCGTGGCGAACTTCACCGACGCGGCCCCGAGGAACGCAGGCTGAGAGAAGGCCGTCGGCGCGTTCGTCGTGCCGGACGGCGCGATCAGCCGCCCGAAGCTCAGGGAGTTGACCGACGACAGGTTGTAGGTCACCGGCTCGGTGCCCCAGTTACGTACAGTCAGCGTGCGCTTGTGCGGACCGGCCGCGCCCTCGCCCAGTGGCAGCTTGGCCGGCGTGATGCCGACGGTGGCGTTGATGGTGTCCGCCACGTCGATCATGCCTGCGCCCTGACGCGCCGCGAAGTCCAGGAACCCGAGCCCGGGGTTGCCCGACCATACCTTCGGATCGGCGTGGTTCTGCAGCCGGTCGCGGATCTCGAGCGGCTTGAGCGCCGGATTGGCTTGCAGCATCAGCGCGACCGCGCCCGCCACGTGCGGCGCCGACATCGACGTGCCGCTGAGCGTGGCGTAGCCGCCGTTCTCGAGCGGATAGGTCGAGTAGATTGCGCCGCCCGGAGCGCCCACGTCGGGCTTGAGGTCGAGCGTCGGCGCGAGGCCGTAGGAGCTGAAGCTCGAGATCAGGCCGGCGGTGGGGTTCGGGAAGGCGCCCTGGCGGTCCGTCCACACCATCTCCACCGGGGCCGCCTGCGCCTTGATGAACGCGCCGTCGGCCTGCGAGATGCCCACGGCCGGGGCCGTCACGCCCGCGGGTGGCGCCGCACCCAGGGTGCCGTTCACGACACCGGGGACGTTGTTGGCCACCAGCACGGCCGTGGCGCCCGCGGCGGCCGCACGCAGGTACTTCTCATTGAAGCTGCATACGCCACGGTCGATCAGGGCCGCCTTGCCCGCAGGGTCCGCGAGATAAGCATCGGCATTGCACCCCTGGCCCACGTAGACGATCTCTTCCGTGCCCGCAGTGGGCACCGGCGGCGTGAAGGTCATCGGCTGGTAGCCGATGTCGGTCCCGTTCACGGTCAGCACGCTGAGGAGCACTTTGGCGTTGTCGAACGAGGCGACGCCGATCACGCCCGCGCCGACGCCCGGGGCGCCGAGCGAGAACGAGCCCGTCGCGCCGTTGTTGCCCGCGGAAGCGACGACGGACACGCCGTTCTTCGCGAGCACCCCGCTCATGTAGACCGTCGGGTACTGCGGCCACTGCAGCGCCGCGCCGAGGCTCATGTTCACGACCTGCATGCCGTCGGCCCAGGCGCGTTCCAGGGCGGCGTTGATTACGTCGGCGCTCGAACTGCCCGCGCAGCCGAACACGCGATAGGCGCCGAGTGTCACCTCGGGCGCGACGCCCGTGACGCCGCCCGCGGCCGCCGCCTTCGCGCCGGTGATGCCCGCGACGTGCGTGCCGTGGCCGTTGCAGTCATCCGGATCCGGATCCGGGTTCGGGATCGGGGCCGTGCCGGCACCGCCCGAGTTGTAGTCGTCGCCGACGAAGTCCCAGCCGAACTCGACCTTGCAGCCGGGGCCGAAGCAGCCGCCGAGATCGGGGTGGTCGTAGTCGATGCCCGTGTCGATGATGCCGACCTTGACTCCCTTGCCGTCCCAGCCCTCCGCGCGCGCCTGGTCAACGCCGGTCAGCGCAATGGCGTTGACGACGTCGATCGTGCTGCCCAGGTCATCGGGCTGCGGCGGACGCTCGATGTTCACCACGGGATATACGGCCGCAACGCCCGGCAGGCGCGCGACGCGCGAGGCCTCGGCCGAGGACATCTGCATCGAGTAGCCGTTCCAGAGCGTGCGGTAGTCGAAGCGCTCCTTCGCTTGCACGCCCGCGCCACTGAGCGCCGCCTTGAATTTCGCGCGCTCGCTGGCGAGGCTGCTTGCCCTGCCACCTTCCGCCATCGGCCGGCCGCGCAGTTGCACGAACCACGCAGTAGCGTTCTCGCTCTGAGCGACCGACACAGTGTCGCCGCTCGCGACGGCCGCCGGCACGTAGCCGGCGCCTCCGAGCGTCGTCACGACTGCCGCCGCCAGCAGTGCGTTCATCGACTTGATGGACATCATCGCCTCCCGTTCAATGCCAAGGGTTGTCACGGCCACGACGCGTCGCCTCTAGTGCGACGCGTCGCCAACTTGCGCCGGCGCCATTTCCGAATGGGCCATACGGGGTCGCGCGGATGCTCGCGCATCCGTGCCTCGTTGAACCTCTTCGGGTAACCCAGCCCTCTCTCGGCGGGACCTCGAGAGCTGTGGTTTTGCGGCCCCGCCTCGCAGCGGGTGTGCCCTTCGACCAGTGCAGTGACGCGGAACGTACCCTGCTTCTTATGCCCGCGACAAGGACAAATTATTTCAAATGCACCGAAGCGATGGAGTCCCTGCGGTACCGCTGCCTGCACCGCCATGTGCGGTGCGCTCCGAATCGCGCGAGCACTGGTTCGGGTCGTTTCAACAAGCAATTAACATAATTCGCAGCCGCAGGCCTTCCTGATTCAGAGTCGCCGTCGCACCCCCTGCGCAGGCGTGTGGACTGTCGGGGAATTTGACAGCTTGTCGGCGGCGAGGCGATCGGAGGGCAGGCGCGAGTTGCGTTAAGTTACTGACGCGGCTCCCGATATGTCACCTTCGCATCGGCCTTGGCACGGCTCTTGCTTGCGTAACCGGGCTGCAACCCGAATAACTGAACGCGGGAGTTCAAACGTGAAAAAAGCCCTTTTTGCCGCCGCTGCGTCGCTGCTCTTCGCGTCGTCTGCCAACGCGGTCTCGATCAGTCTCTTCGAAATCGGCGTCAACAAGGACGGCGACCAGCCGGCGCCTGCCAACGTCAAGTACGCCCTTGATTCCTCCGGCCTTGGGTCGGTCAGCGTCATCGTGAAGGGCAAGGGTTCGCATTTCGTGCTCGGCTATTTTGACTACGAGATCGGAGACCTGTTCTTCGACGAGCTCGGCGCAGCCAACGGAACGCCGGACGCCGGCGAGAGCTGGGAGATCGACGAGCCGGGCTTCGTCTTCGGCAACATCTACAACAATTTCCAGGGCGGCTTCCTCGACAACTCGAACGGCATCGAGGGCGTGCTCGAGGACGTGGCCATGGCCCTTGGCCGCAGCTTCAACGTGGTCTACGGTGGCATTCGGGTGACGTTCTTCAGCAGTCTCGATCAGCCGCGGGTGCCGTTCTACCTCTCGCAGACGGACGACGAGACCGGCACGACGATCTACCTCTGGTCCACCACCCGTGTATCGGAGCCGGGTTCGCTCGCGCTGCTCGGCCTCGGTCTCGGCCTCGTGATGCTCGGTGTCGCCCGCCGGCGTCGGTAAACTTTACAGAACCGGAGGCGGCGGGACCGGCAGCGACGGTCCCGATACCGGCGCCCGACGGGCGCAACAAACAAAACGCCCGCGACGTCACGTCGCGGGCGTTTTCGTTTCTGCTGCGCGGCGAACCCGCAGGCCGTTCCCGGCCGGGGCAGGCGCGCGCCGGCTCAATCCTCGAGGAAGCTCCGGAGCTGCTCGCTGCGGCTGGGGTGACGCAGCTTGCGAAGCGCCTTCGCCTCGATCTGCCGGATCCGCTCGCGGGTGACGTCGAACTGCTTACCGACTTCCTCGAGCGTGTGGTCCGTCGTCATGTCGATGCCGAAGCGCATGCGCAGCACCTTGGCCTCGCGCGGCGTGAGCCCGGCGAGCACCGAGTGCGTGGTCTCGCGCAGCGACTCGGTCGTCGCGGACTCGATCGGCGACTCGACGGAGGTGTCCTCGATGAAGTCCCCGAGGTGCGAGTCCTCGTCGTCGCCGATGGGCGTCTCCATCGAGATCGGCTCCTTGGCGATCTTGAGCACCTTGCGCACCTTGTCCTCTGGCATCTCCATGCGTACCGCGAGCTCCTCGGGGGTCGGCTCGCGGCCCATCTCCTGCAGCATCTGCCGCGAGATGCGGTTCAGCTTGTTGATGGTCTCGATCATGTGCACCGGGATGCGGATGGTGCGCGCCTGGTCGGCGATCGAGCGCGTGATGGCCTGGCGGATCCACCACGTGGCGTAGGTCGAGAACTTGTAGCCTCGACGGTACTCGAACTTGTCCACCGCCTTCATCAGGCCGATGTTGCCCTCTTGGATGAGGTCGAGGAACTGGAGGCCGCGGTTGGTGTACTTCTTGGCGATGGAGACCACCAGACGGAGGTTGGCGACGATCAGCTCCTGTTTGGCCTGGTCGGTCTCGCCCTCGCCGCGGCGGACCTCGGCCAGCAGCATCTTGAGGTCGTCGTACGGGATCTCGAAGCGCTCCTCGAGGCGCCCCAGCTCCTCGGTGTAGCGGCCTACCCGCGCCTGGTAGAACTGGCGGCGCTCCACGTTGCGCTCCTGCTGCAGCTTCTTGCGGTCCTTGTTGATGGTCTGGATCGGGATCGAGAACTGGCGCTCGACCTCGCCGAGGAAGGTCAGGAGGCGGTTGCGGGTGGTGGTGGTGAAGTCGGCCTTGCGGACCAGCAGAGCGATCTCGGCGGTGTTGGCGGCGATCTTGTCGGACAGCTCCTTGTGGCGCTTGCCGGACTTCTTGCACCGGCGCAGGCGCTGCTTGAGCTCCTTGGACTCCTCGTCGAGGGCGTTGATGGTGCGGAAGATCCCCAGCCCCTCGTAAACCCGGTCCTCGGCCTTGTCGTCGAGGTTCGCGGAGTGCCCCTGGAGCAGCTCGCGAACACCGCGCCGCTCGCGGCGGGCCTGTTCGTTGGTGCGCAGAAAGAGCTCGAGCAGCTCCGGCTCCTTGGACAGGGCGACGAAGACCCGCGCCTCGCCGGCCTCGATGCGCTGGGCGATCTCGACCTCGCCCTCCCGGTCGAGCAGCTTGACCGTGCCCATCTCGCGCAGGTACATGCGCACGGGGTCGTTGGTCTTCTCGAGCTGCTCGCTGGCCGGTCGGGCGTCGCTCTTGGCTGGGCCAACCTCGCGCTTGCCGCCGGCGGACGGGTCCTGGCCGTTGTCCTTGCCGTCGCCGTCGTCCCCGACGGCGTCGGCCTCGACCACGTCGATCTCGAGCTCCGAGAGCCGGATGTAGATGTCGTCCAGCTTCTCGGCGATGCCCGTCACCTCTTCCGGAAGCTGCTCGAACAGCTCCTCGTACATGATGAACCCGCGCTCCTTGCCGGCCTGGATCAGCTTGTTGAGCTCGGGATACTTTTCCTCGACCAGGACGTTGGGCTGCTCCATGAAGCATCACCTCGGATCAGTGTCGTGTCGTACCGGTCTCTCGACGCCCCATGGAACGGGCGGATCCCCATGCACGCGGACAGAGCAACACCATCTGTCCGCACAGACTTCCCGGTGACAAGGTTTCACGCGGTGTCGTCCATCGGGTTCGAGAGCGTGGCGGGCACGTCGGGGTCGTCGAGGACCTTCGCTCGAGGTCTCGTCGCCATCTGAAGCAATATGGTCCCCGGTGCCCACTTTGGCAACCCCCAAGGCCGAGAAATGTCGGAGAACAGCGTTTTCGGCTGTGAAATATCACAATCGGCGGTTCTCGGCCGCCCACGGGGATCAGAAGTCGGGCCGGCGGGTCCGCAGCTCGCGCTTTCGTGCTTGGAGCACGGAGATCTGCTCCATGTCTCCCCGATCCTCGGCCTGACGAATCGCCGCGGTCAACAGACCTGCCTGGGCCTTCCACTGCTGAAGCAGAGTTCGGTGGAGCTGCCGCCGAATGGAGTCATCCGAAAGCTCAGGGCCGGGCGTATTGCTGACCTGGGCCACCAGGGTCATCAACTCGTCATCGTCGCCGCAGTTCTCTGACAGCCACCGGACGAACTCGCGATCGTCGGCAGCTGGCCGCGCTGCGAACGTTCGAAGCGACTCGAGCAGGCGACCGACGCGGGCATCCTCGATGTGGGAGGCCTCGAGCTCCTCAGCGATCAGACTCTGCCAGTGACGACCGCCGTCGATCATGATGCGCGCGAGAAACGACTCACCGGACGACAGCGGTGATCGGAGCGACGACGCCGTCGACGTGGGGCTCTGACCGCGAACCTGACGGGCCAGATCCCGGAGCACGTCCTCGGAGAAGCCGATGCGCTGGGTCAGCTCCCACAGCAGCTCGTTGCGCAGGTGCGGGTTTCGCGCCGAGCCCACAAGGCCGGCGAGCTCGGCGGCCGCGCGCTGTCGCGCCGACCGGTCCGCGGGCAGCTCCTCGACCAGGAACTCCACCAACGACAGCGGCCGGGCCAGCAGCTCGGTGATGGCCTGCTCACCGCCGGAGCGGACCACGTCGTCGGGGTCCGTGTCCGGCGGAAGGGGCGCCACCACCACCGCGATGCCGGTCTCCAGCAGGACCCGCGCCCCGGCCGCCGCGGCCCGCCGGCCGGCGGCGTCGGCGTCGTAGCACAGCACGACCCTGCCGTCGGCGCCGATCCGTCGCTTGAGCAGGCGCGCGTGCTCCGGGGTGAGGGCGGTGCCGAGGGTGGCCACGGCGCGGGTGACCCCGACCCGATGCAGGGAGAAGCAGTCGAAGTAGCCCTCCACCACCACCGTCTCCCCGACGTCGGCCATCGCCCGCCGGGCGCGGTCGAGGCAGAACAGGGTCGACCGCTTGTGGAACAGGGGGCTCTCGGGGCTGTTGAGGTACTTGGGCTCGCCCTCGCCCAGGATCCGGCCCCCGAAGGCGATGAGCCGGCCCTCGGCGTCCCGCACCGGGAAGGTGAGACGATTCCGGAAACGGTCGTAGGGGTTGCCGCCGGAGTCGGGCTGGACCGCCAGGCCGGCCTCGATGATCGCGCCCTCGGGATGGCGCCTCGAGAGGTGCTCGAGGAGCCGCCGCCAGTCGTCGGGGGCGTGGCCGAAGCCGTAGTCGGCCCAGAGCTCTCGCGGGAACCCGCGGCGCTCGAGCTCCGCCCGCGAGGCGGCTCCGGCCGGGCCGGCGAGCTGGTCGACGAACCAGTGCTGGGCCTCCTCGAGGATGGTCCGGAGCCGATCCGTCTGGTCGCGACGCCGACGGGCGCCCGGGCTCGCCGGCGGCAGGTGGACCCCGAAGCGACGGGCGAGCCGCTCCACCGCCTCCGGAAAGCTGAGGCGCTCGAGCTGCATGACGAACTTGATGACGTCGCCGCCTGTGTGGCAGCCGAAGCAGTAGTACAGGCCCTTCTCGGCGTCCACCGAAAACGACGGCGTCTTCTCCTCGTGGAACGGGCACAGGCCCTCGTACTTCCGCCCTCGCTTCTTGAGCTTGACGTGGTCTCCCACGACCTCCACCAGGTCCGCCGCGTCCCGGACCTGGGCGACGACCTGGGGGTTGAGGTCGGCATCCATGGGTGTGTCATTCTCGCATGGGGCTCAGGGAATCACCCGGATTCCTCGAGCTCGACCTCGGTGGCGCCGGTGCCGCCCCGGCTGCCGGGTGGGTGCTTGAAGGAGCGGACCGCGGGATGCTCCCGGCAGACCTCGGCGACCATCCGCCGCAGGGTGCCGGTGCCGTGGCCGTGGACGATTCGCAGGACGCGCTGGCCGGCGGCGAAGGCCTGGTCGAGGGCCTTCTCGACCTCGTCGCGGGCGCGCTCGGAGTCCATGCCGAGGAGCATCAGCTCCCGAGGCGCCGCCTCGGCGACCTCGAGGCGCACCTGCCGCAGTGGCGGGGTGCGGGCCGGCCTGCCCAGCACCTCGACCTCGGAGGCGGGCACCCACAGCCGGGTGCTTCCCACCACCACCGACACCTGCGACCCGCGGACCTCGGCGACCTCGCCCTCGCCGCCGAGGCCGGCGAGCCGGACCCTGGTGCCGGGCTCGGGGGGGGCCGTGGCGTCCGAGCTCTCAGAGGGTTGCCGCTGCTCGAGGTCGAGGGCCTCGTCCCGGAGCTTCTGCACGGCTCGGCGACCGAGGGGCTTGAGGTCGCGGGTCGCCTCCTCGAGGGCGGCCACCGCCCGGTCGAGCTGCTGCTTGGCGCGGCGTCGCAGCCGATCGCGCTCCTCGGCGAGCGCGACGGGCACGCGGGCACGCTCCGCCTCGAGCCGGGCGAGCTCGGCCTCGGCATCGCGGCGCAGCCCGGCCAGCGCCGCCTCGCGGCCCGCGATCGCGGCTCGCTCCTCGATGAGCTCCTGCTCGAGAGCCTCGAGCCGCCGCAGCCAGCGGTCCAGCTCGAGGTGGTCGCCGCCGAGAAGCTCCTCGGCCCGGCCCAGCACCGGCCCCGGGACGCCCATCCGGCGCGCGATCTCCAGGGCCCGCGAGCGCCCGGGACGGCCCACCACGAGCCGGTACGTGGGCGCCTCGCTGGCCTCGTCGTACTCCATGGCCGCGTTGTCCTGGCCGCTCGACGCGGACGCGGCCATGGCCACCGACGCGAGGTGGGTGGTGGCCACGGTGAGGGCGCCGCGCCCGGTGAGCTCCTCGAGCAGGGCGCAGCCCAGGGCCGCGCCCTCGAGGGGGTCGGTGCCGGCGCCGAGCTCGTCGTAGAGCACCAGGCTGCGGTCGCCGGCCTCGGCGAGGAGGCGGGCGGTCGCCGCCATGGCCCCGGAGAAGGTCGACAGGTCGGCGGTCACATCCTGCTCGTCGCCAATGTGGCACCACAGCCCGTCGAAGCTCGGGATGGTGGTCCCCACCGCCACCGGCAGCGGAATGCCGTGGTAGGCCATCAGCACCATCAGGCCGATGGTCTTGAGGACCACGGTCTTGCCTCCGGCGTTGGGACCCGACACCACCAGGGTCCGGACGCCGTCGGGAAGGGCGAAGTCGAGGGGGACCGCGGGCCGCGGCTCCCGGCGCCGCTCGCCGTCCCCGAAGACCTCGATCCGGAGCTCTCGCAGGCGGTCGTCGAGGAGCGGGTGGCGCGCCTCGAGCAGGCGCAGGGACTCGCCGTCGCCGGGCCGGACGATCCGGCCCCCCGCGCGGCGGCCGAAGAGCACCGCCGCCTGGGCGGCGTCGAGCCGGGCGAGGACCTCGAGCCCGGCGGCGAGGTCCGGCGCGGCGGCGGCAAAGGCTGCGCCGATGTCGCGCAGGATGCGCTGGATCTCGTGGCGCTCGCGCGAGGCGGCCTCGGCGAGGGCGTTGTTGAGCTCGACCGCTGCGAAGGGCTCGATGAAGGCGGTGGCGCCGGTCGACGAGGTGTCCAGGAGGAGGCCGGGGACCTGGGAGCGGCCCCCCGACCGCACCGGCAGGCAGTAGCGGTCCCGGCGAACGGTGACCGGCGCGTCGGTGACCGCCTCGCGGTGCTCCCGACGCACGCCTTCCAGGACCTGGAGCAGCTCCTGGCGGTGCCGCGCCGAGGCCCGCCTGAGGCGCGCCAGCTCGGGCGAGGCGTCGTCCGGGATGCGGCCGTCGCGCCCGAGCAGGGGCGACACCTCCGCCACCAGCGCCGAGGTGTCGGGCAGCTCGTCGCCGACCGCCCGCAGCACCGCGAGCTCGTCGCCGAGCGCCGCCAGACGACGCCGCACCGACGCCATCCCCCGGGCGACGGCCAGAAGGTCGAGGAAGTCGGCGGGCTCGGAGGGGCTCGGCGCCCCCGGCTCGAGCCACGGGGCCGCGGCGTCGACCCCGTCGAAGGACAGCGGGCCGTCGCGGTCCACGGCTTCGGCGACGGCGGCGTTGAAGTCGGCGCTGACCACCGCCCGGTCGAACGACGGCAGGTCACCGAACCCACTGACGAGCAAGCGGCCCAGGCGCGTTCGCGCGTGGGCCGCCACCAGGGTCAGAGTCGTGTCGAGCTCGAGCTCGTGGGCCGGCGAGCGTCGCACGGCGGATCGGATCAGAGCAGGCCCGCCCTGCGCTGCTTCGCCATCTTGCGGAGCATCTTCTTGCGGGCTTGGACCATCTGCCGCTTGCGCTGCTCGGAGGGCTTCTCGTAGAAGCGGCGGCGCTTGACTTCGGAGAGGATGCCGGCCTTCTCGCACTTGCGCTTGAACCGGCGCAGGGCTTGCTCGAAGGACTCGTTGTCACGAACGTGAACTCCTGTCGGCATGGTGACTCTCACCTCCTCTCCGTGCCGTTTGCGCAGACCCCCCGGTCGGCGCACGCACCAAGGCGCACAGGCTAGCACCGCGGCCGTCCACGGTCAAGCGAAGGCCGCTCCGGCCGGCTCTTTCACGGGCCCGTCGACGGCGTCGGGAGGCACGCGGAGCGCGGTCAGTCCGCGACCACGGTCGTCGCGGCCACCGCGTCGAAGCGCTTGTCGTAGACCTTGTCGGTCTTCATCCGGAAGTAGATCGCGGCCGCGCCGCCCTCGCGCTTCTTGTACAGCCAGGTCTCGACGCCCTTGTCGGGGTTCTCCTGGATGTTCCGGAAGTACACCTGGCCCACCGTCGCCACGACCTCGTCCTTGGTCATTCCCTTCGTGATCTGGTCGAAACGCTCCGGGGTGATGTAGCGCCAGTCGTCGAGCTCGGCGATGGTGCTGGTGAGCTCCACGGGCGGCTCCAGGCCGATGGCCGCGAAGTAGCCCTCGGCACTCGACAGATGGTCGACCGCTTTGCGGTAGTCGCCGGCCTTGGCCACCATGTCGAGGGCCACCAGGATCGCCTCGTCGGAGTAGATCTTCAGGGCAGCCGCCGTCTCGGCGGAATCGGGATAGTCGTTGATCCCGACGTTGAGGAAGTCGGCGAGGAGGGACTGGACCTCCTCGAAGGCGGCCTCGCTGGTGGCGGTGAGCACGTCGAGCGTTGCGTTCAGCTCGTCCATGCGGGCCTTCTGCTCGTCGGTCAGCTGGCGCTCGGGAACGGCCTCGAGCTCGGCGAGCTCGGTGGTGGCGCCGGCGATCTCGGTCCGGGTCTGGTTCAGGGCGTCGTACTTCTGATTCAGGGTCTCGAACTGCCCCTGGAACTCGGCGAGCTTGAGCTCCTCCTCGCTCGGGCCCCGCTGGCATCCCTGCACGAGACCGAGGGTGAGCACGCAGGCGACACACACGGTGAGGAATCGGTTGCTTCTCATGGCCTCTCCCTTCCGGGGTCACGCTACCAGAGCCGGCATCGCCTGACAACGTTCTGCCAGGGCCGATTCTTGTCCATTGTCTCAATTTCGCACAGCACGTGGTGCTATGCTCTTGAGGACGGAAAGTCCAGTGAGCGACCGACGGCGCCGCGGATCGCACGTGCCCCGGGTGGCTTCGTTCGCCCGATTCCGAGCCTTCCTTGACCGCGGCCCGGGGCGATGGGGATAATGCCGCATCTGCGGTGAACTGACGGTTGGAGGCACCATGGAGCGCTACGACGCGATTCTCGAACAGCTCAAGAAGGCGCAGGGTCGGGGCTTGGAGACCATCACCAACCGCCTCGACTTCGTGGTCCAGAGCCTCGAGGAGCTGATCCAGGAGGCGAAGTCCTCGGTGCAGGGTGCGCTCCCGGAGTCGGCGGACGAGCTCCTGCCACTGGACGAGGTCGCAGCTGAGCTGGAGCGCTTCCGGCACGACGCCGAGGGTCAGCGCCAACGGGCGGACGAGCTCGAGACGCGGGTCGCCGACCTCGAGTCCGCCGCGGCCTCCGGGGGCGCCGGCCTGCCCCTCGGCGTACTCCGCTCCCTCGACGGGGCCCGCAGCCAGTCGGAGCTTCTCCGGGAGCTGCTGCCGGTGCTGTCCGAGCACGCCGCACGGGCGGTGGTGCTGGTGCTCCGGGAGGGATCGGTGGCGGCCTGGAGCGGGATCGGCTTCGCGGACGGCGAGCTGCTCCGCGGCTGGCAGGGCGAGGCGGGCTCGAGCCCGGCCCTGGTCGAGATCCAGGAGGCGTCGGCCCCGGTGGCCTTCGACGCCGCCGGCGACCCCCTGTTCGGCAGCTGGTTCGGCGACGAGGGTCGGCCCGAGGAGGCACTCCTCGTCCCGGTCGTGCTCCGCGGCCGGCTCATGGGGGCGATCTACGTCGACCGCCTCGACGGCCAGCCGTGGAACCCCGCAGCCGCCCAGACCCTGGTGATGCTGGTCTGCCTGCTCATCGACACCCTCGCGTCACGCTCGGGACCCGCGGCGATGCTGGCCGAGCCGGTCACCGTCGAGGCCGCGGCAGAGCCGGCGGGGGCCGAGGCCGAAGGGGCCGCCGAGGGGTTCGGCCTGGCGGGCGAGGATCCCTCGGCCACCATCCGCATCGATCTCGCCGAGGCCCGTGTCGACGAAGGCGTGATCGCGGCCGGGACCGCCGAGGCCGCGGAGGAGGTCGAGGCCGAGGTCGTCTCGACCACTGCCGAGCTCGAGCCCGAGGAGACGACGCTGTCCGAGGAGCCCGCTGAAGGCTTCGACGCGATCGAGCCCGAGACCACCGATCCCGACCTCGAGAGCACGGAGGAGCCGACGGATGCCGGCTGGGAGCCCGAGGCCGCCCAGGTGGAGGCCGAGTTCGAGCCCGAGGAGACCGGGCCCGCTGCCGAGTTCGAGCCGGAAGGGGCGACGGCTGCTGCAGGCTTCGAGCCCGAGGCGGCCGAGCTCGAGGCCGAGCCGGAGCCGGCGCCGACCCAGGTCGAGATGCCCGCCGGCCCGCCGGCCGAGGAGGTCCCGGCGAAGGCGCCGACCGGATTCCTCGACGAGCCGCCGCCGGTCAAGCCGGTGCAGCCGCCCCCCGACGAGCCCGAGGTCGAGGTCTCCGAGGACGAGGCCCGGCGCGAGGAGGCCCGGCGCTTCGCCCGCCTGCTGGTCTCCGAGATCAAGCTCTACAACGAGGAGCAGGTCGAGCGGGGCCGCGAGGCCCGCGACATCTACCGCCGTCTCCAGGAGGACATCGATCGCAGCCGCGAGATGTTCGAAAAGCGGATCGCGCCCGAGGTGCGGGCCAAGCAGGACTTCTTCCAGGACGAGCTGGTTCGGATTCTGGCCGACGGCGACCCCGACCGGCTCGGGATGTGAGCTGAGGATCCCTGAAACCCCGGCTACAGCGGCCGGGCCGAAGCGGCGGGCGGCCACCGCCCTGCCGGCTGTCCTCCTCGTTGCCGGGCTCCTCCTGGCGGCGTGCGCCGGCCCGACGCCGGAGCCGAACGCCGACCGGCGCCTGCTCGCCCTCGAGGAGGGCTTTGCCCTGCGGCCGAGCGATCCCCTGGCCGCCGCGGACCGTTTCGCGGCCGCCGGGCCCGGTCCGGTCCTCGAGCGGGCCCGGCTCGAGGCCTGGCTCGACGCCCTGCGACGCGGCGCTGCCGGCTCGGCCCGCTGGCGCGCCTTCCTCGCGGAGCGGCCGCCAGCGCATCTCGAAGTTCCGGCCGTGCTGGCCCTGGCCACCGCCCTCGCCGCGGAGGGCGATCGGGACGAGGCCGTCACCGTGCTCGTGGCGGCGCCGGCACGCGCCCGCGTCGAGGCCGACCTCGCCCTCCTCGACCTCGGGGACGCCGACCCCGTCGCGGCCGCCGTCCACCGGCTCGCCCGCGGCGCCCCCGAGCGCCTGCGGGCCCGCTCCCGGGAGCTGGAGCGCCTTGCCCTCGCGACCTTCGGACCCGACGACTGGCTGGCTCGCGCGGCCGCTTGGCGCGCGGTGGGTCTCGGCTCCCGGGGCGCTGCCGAGCTCCGGGGCCGGCGCTGGTCCGGCACCGAGGAACGCGAGCGTCAGCTCGAGCTCGCCCGCTCCGAGCTCGACGCCGGCTCGCCCCGCCGGGCGCTGGACGCCCTGCCCGCGTCCGACGATCCCGAGTCCCTGGTCGTGCGGGCCGAGGCCGAGCGGCGGCGCGGCTGGCAGCGGATTCCGGACCCCGGAGCCTCGAGGTTGTTCGCGCGCTGCCTCGACGCCGCCGAGCGCGCGTCGGCAGCAGCGACGGGAGACACCCTCGAGAGGGCTCTGGGGCTCGCCCTGGAGTGCGGCACCGAGTCCGGGGACCTGGCGGCGGCCACCGACGCCTGGCGGCGGCTCGAGGCCTCCGGTTGGGCCCACGACCGGCGGGACTGGCTCGGCCGGCGCCTCGGAGTCGCGCTCGCGCGCTCGGCGACCGACCTCGGCGCGGTGGCCGGGATCGCCGCGGCCCTGCCCGCGCACGAGCGCTGCCTGACCTACTGGCTGGCTGACGCCACCGGAAACCGACAGGCCCTCGAGTCCCTGGCCTCGGGGCCCTTCACCGACCTCTACGGACGGTGGGCGGCAGCCGCCACCGGAGCCGGGCACGACCCGTGGCACCCGCCCGCCGACGTCGGCCCGGCCGAGCCGCCGTGGTCGGTGGCGTGGCTGCTCGACCACGCCGGCGACGGCGAGGCGTCGGACGAGTGGCAGCGCCTGCTGCGCCGGCGCCGGCCCGGCCGCGCCGAGGCCCTGGCCGCCGCCGACCTGGCGGACCGCGCGGGGCGGGTCAACACCGCCATCCGCACCCTGCGCTCGGCCTTCCCGGCCCTCGGCTCCACGGAAATGGCCGAGGTACCGCGTGACGTCGTCCTCGCCTACCTGCCCCTGCGCTGGCCCGAGCACCTGACCGCGGCAGCCCGGGAGACCGGCCTCGAACCGTGGCTGATCGCCGCCGTCGCCCGCCAGGAGAGCGTCTTCACCGCGCACGCCCGCTCACCCGCCGGCGCGCTCGGCGTCCTGCAGCTGCTGCCCGGCACCGCCCGGCCCCACGCCCGGGCTCTCGGGCTGGGAAGCCGGCCCGATCTCCACGATCCCGCGGTCAACATCCGCCTCGGCGCCCGGGAGCTGGCGGGCCTGGTTGCCCGTTTCGGCGCCGTGGAGCCGGCACTTGCCGCCTACAACGCCGGCGAGCGCCGGGCCCGGGACTGGCGGCGGCGGTGGCCGGACCCCCGGGTCTTCGCCGAGTCGGTGCCGATCCCCGAGACCTCCACCTACGTTCGCCGGGTCGTCTTCCTGGCCGACGCCTACCGGATCGCCCACGCCGAGACCTGGAGGTAAAGCCCATGATCGAGCTCACCGTCCGCTCCGGCGCCCGCACCGAGCTCATCGACATCACCGCCGAAGTGGCGGCGGCGGTCGCGGAGCTCGACCCCGAGGCGCGCCTGTGCCACGTCTGGGTGCCACACACCACCGCCGCCGTCGTTGTCAACGAGGCTGCCGACCCCGACGTGGCCCGAGACCTCGCGGCCGCCTACCGGGCCATAGTCCCCGACATCCGGTTTCGGCACGCCGAAGGCAACTCGGACGCCCACCTGCTGTCCACCGTCCTCGGCTGCTCGGTGACCCTGCCGGTGGTCGGGGGCCGGCCGCGCCTCGGCACCTGGCAGGGGATCTTCTTCGTCGAGCTCGACGGCCCACGGTCCCGGCGGGTCCAGGTGAGCACGATCTGATCCGGAGCCCACTCGGAGCCTCCGTCGACATCGCGCCCCGAGGGCCAGGCCCAACCTCGTGATACAATTCACAATTGGAGGCGCGCTCAGGGCAACCGCAATTACAACTCGATCTCAGGATGGGAGGACGGGATGGCACCAATGGGACACGTGCGCTCGGCGCTCGTCATGGCAACAACGATGTGTGGGCTCTGGCTGATCACTCCGGGGACGGCTGTCGCCGGCGACGGACCCGGGGCCGGGGACCGTGACGGTACGGTGATCGTCAGCCCCGCCGGTCTCCCCGCTACTCAGGCCAGGGAGACGCTGCCTCCCGGGACCCTTCAGCGAGTTCCCGGACCCAAGACCGCGACCGGAACCACGCTGCTGTCCGACGGCTTCGAGGGCTCGTTCCCAGGGTCAACCTGGCAGCTCTACCACCCTTCTGGAGCTCCGAATGTCGACTGGGGGAAGAGCACCTACCGCAAGAGCGCGGGCTCAGCCAGCATCTGGTGCGCCGCCGCCGGCAGCGCGTCGCCCGGCCCGGGCGGCATGACTCCGGTCAACATGACGTCGTGGGCCATCGCCGGCCCCTTCGACCTGTCGTCGGCGACCTCGGGCGAGCTCCGCTTCGACCTCTGGCTGTCCACCGAGTCGGGCTACGACTTCTTCCAGTGGCTCGCCTCCACCGACGGGTCCACCTTCTCGGGCCTGCAGACCTCGACCAGCACCACCGGCTTTCAGACCGTCACCGTGGACCTCGCCGACTGGGGGAGTGCCGGCAACCTGCTCGGCCGGCCGCAGGTGTGGATCGCCTTCGTCTACAAGAGCGACGAGAGCAACCGCCTCGAGGGCGCTTACGTGGATCAGGTCAGCCTGAGTGTGGACGGCGGCGGCGGCGGCAACTGCGGCACCTACGTCCTGACCTCCGACAACGACAACAACAGCTGGGGCGGCTCGCCGGACGGCGACTGGGGCTACTGCCTGTACAACGACGACCCGAAGCACCCCATCGAGTTCCACTTCGACGTCACCGAGTCGAGCGTCGCCAGCGCCCAGCTGCTCCTGCTCTGCCACGACGTCGACCAGTACACCGTGGCCGGCAACCCCGAGATCGACAAGGTCTTCGTCAACGGCACCTACGTGGGCGACCTGACGGGCGCCAACAACGAGGACTCGACCACCTTCTTCACCGTCCCGGCGGGAGTCGTGAGCCCCGGTCGCAACCGGGTGAGGATCAACGTCAACCAGAACCCGGGCGCGCCCCCCGACGAGTGGTGCGTCGAGCTCAAGCAGGCCCAGCTCATCGTCAACGGCGGCTGCGCCGGCCAGGCCAGCTGCCGGTCGGTGTCGACCAACCGGTCGAGCTACGCGCCCGGCGAGACGGTGACCGTCACCTACGAGGTCGACACCTCCGCCGCCTCCCAGCAGGTTCGCGTCGAGTCGAACCTCCTCGACCCCACCGGCGTGATCGTGGCGGGGACCGATCGGGTCTACACCACGACCGGCTCCAGCAATGACCCCAAGACGGTCAACCTGGCCCTGCCCGCCACGGCCGCGGCGGGAACGTACACGGCCCAGGTGCTGGTTTTCGACGGGCCCTCCGGCCAGCTCGAGTCGTCGTGCGAGGCCACCTTCACCGTGACCGGTGGGGGCGGGAGCTGCAGCATCACCTGCACCGCCACCGTGCCCAGCACCGCCCAGGTCGGCCAGACCGTCACCTTCACCGGCTCCGCGACGCCCAGCGGTTCGTGCGCTCCGGTCGAGTACTTCTGGTTCCCGGAGCAGGGCTACAGCACGGCCACCATCCAGGCACGGACCGGATCGTGGGTCTACAACGCGCCCGGAACCTACACCTGGCTCTTCGTCGTCATGGGGGCGAACGGCGCCAGGTGCGAGCGGACCGGCACCATCACCGTGACCGGAGGCGGCAGCGGCTGCAGCCTGACCTGTAGCGCCACCGTGCCCGCCACCGCCCAGGTCGGGCAGACCGTGAACCTCAACGGTTCGGCCACCGCCAGCGGCGCCTGCGACCCCATCGAGTACTTCTGGTTCCCCGAGCAGGGCTACAGCACCCTCAGCGTCCCGCAGCGCAACGCGACTTGGATCTACAACGAGGCGCGCACCTACAACTGGATGTTCGTCGCGCTGGCGGGGGGCGCCCGCTGCGAACGGACCGGGTCGATCAACGTGACCAGCGGCGGCGGAGGCACGACCACCACCACCTGGATTCCCGTCGTCAGCCGGGCCACGGGCGCCAACAACAGCATCTGGCGCACCGACGTCGGGATCTTCAACCCGGGGACGGCGACCGCGAACGTGACCGTCAGGATCTACGTCTCGACCGGAACCCTGACCCGGACCATCACGGTCGTCCCGGGCGGTCAACGGGTGATCTCCGACGTCGTCGGTTGGTTCGACCCGAACCTGTTCACGTCCGCGGCCGTGGCCGTCGTCTCGACCCAGACCCTGGTCATCACGTCGCGGACCTACAACCGCTTCGTGTTCACCGACCCCTGCTTCCCGGGCGGGACCCTGGGCCAGTTCCTTGGCGGGTGGTTCACAGCCAACGGGCTCTCCTCGGGCCAGTCGGGCTGGCTGCCGCACATGGTGGAGAACGCTTCCTTCCGGACCAACATCGGGTACACCAACACCGGCTCCACCGCGGCCTCGCTGACGGTGCGCCTGTACAACGGCGACGGCGTCCAGGTCGGTACCTACACCGTCAGCCTCAACCCCGGCCAGTGGAAGCAGGCGAGCCAACCGTTCCGGAACGTCGCCGGCCAGTCGAACCTGCAGGGAGGCTCGGCCAGGATCACGGTCACCAGCGGCAGCGGCGTCGTGGTCTACGGCTCGGTGATCGACAACGTCACCAACGACCCCACGACCATCGCCATGATCCGCTGACCGGGTGTGGTTCGGCACCGACGGTCCCGCGGCTCGGCCCGCGGGGCCGTCTCCTTTCACACCGTGCACGAATTGACGGGCTGATTGTCAGCGGCTCCGGGAAGCAACCAGGACCCTCCGAGGTTATGGCACCTCGATGGCCCTGCTGCGACGCCTCGCCAGCCGCGCCCTGCCCGCCTTCCTGACGGCGGTCGAACGCGCCGGCAACGCCCTGCCCCATCCAGGGACCCTGTTCGCGCTGCTGACCGCCCTCGTGATCGTCGTCTCCGGCATCGCGGCCCGCTTCGACCTCAGCGTCCGCCACCCCGGCACCGGGGAGATCGTGGAGGTGGTGAGCCTGCTGTCGGTGGCCGGCCTGCACCGCCTCCTCACCGAGATGGTGACCAACTTCACCGGCTTCGCGCCCCTGGGCACGGTCTTCGTGGCCATGCTCGGCATCGGCATCGCCGAGTCGTCGGGCTTCCTCGGGGCCTTCCTGCGGATGCTCGTGCTGTCGGCCCCCCGCCGCCTCCTGACCCTCGTGGTGGTGCTCGCCGGCGTGCTCTCCAACACCGCCTCCGAGGTCGGGTACGTCCTGCTGGTGCCCCTGTCGGCGACCCTGTTCCTGGCGGTGGGACGGCACCCCCTGGCCGGCCTCGCCGCCGCCTTCGCCGGGGTCTCCGGGGGCTACAGCGCCAACCTCCTGCTCGGCACCATCGACCCGCTGCTCGCCGGCCTCACCCAGGAGGCGGCCCGCCTGGTCGACCCGACCTACGTTGTCAACCCCGCCTGCAACTACTACTTCATGGCCGTCTCCACCGTCCTCATCGTCGTTCTGGGAACGGTGGTCACCGAACGGCTCGTGGAACCCCGGCTCGGCCCGGCCCCCGGCCGCGACGAGGGCGGCGAGGTCGACGAGGTCGAGCCCCTGAGCGCCGCCGAGCGCCGCGGCCTGGCCTGGGCCGCGGCGGCCGCGGCCGTGTTCACCGCGGTCATCCTCCTCGGCACGGTACCCGCGGGCGGCTTCCTGCGCGACCCCGACACCGGGAGCCTGCTGCACTCGCCCTTCCTGTCGGGCATCGTCGCCCTGATCTTCATCAGCGCGGTGGCGGTGGGCATTGCCTACGGGATCGGCGCCGGTACCATCCGTTCCGACGGCGACGTCATCCGCGGCATGGGCAAGTCCATCGAGACCCTCGGGGTCTACACGGTGTTGGTCTTCTTCGCCGCCCAGTTCGTCGCCACCTTCAACTGGACCAACCTGGGGCTGATCTTCGCGGTCGAGGGGGCGGAGATCCTGCGCGCCGTCAACCTGGGGCCGGTGCCCCTGATGCTGCTCTTCGTCGTGCTGTCGGCGGTCATCAACCTGGTCATGGGCTCGGCTTCGGCCAAGTGGGCGATCATGGCTCCCGTCTTCGTGCCCATGTTCATGCTCCTCGGCACGTCGCCGGAGGTGGTCCAGGTGGCCTACCGGATCGGCGACAGCTGCTCCAACATCGTCTCGCCCATGATGTCCTACTTCGCCCTCATCGTGGCCTTCTTCGAGCGCTACGACCCGAAGGCCGGCATCGGTACGGTCATCGCCACCATGCTCCCCTACACCGTCGTCTTCATGGTCGGTTGGATGGCCCTGTTCGCGGTCTGGCTCCTGCTCGGGCTGCCGGTGGGCCCCGGCGCCGCCCTCGAGGTCGCCGTCGGCTGATCCCCCCGGGCGGCGGTGCAAGCAGCCCGGGCGTGGTGCCTGGAGGTCTCCGGCATTACATTGAGAGACGAGACCGCGGCGTCGGGAGCACCGGACCCGGACGGTCGGGCTCGGAGCGCAGGCGCCGGGAGGCGTCCCAATGGGCGTCCCAGAGACCGCCCAGAGGCGAACGGCCGGCGGCGGCGCCGGCGATCGCGGGGCGGAACTCTGCGCCACGGTCGAGCGTCAGCTCGGGGTCCTGGCGGGCCGCGCCGACGTGGTCGCGGCGGCCTGCGCCGAGCTGGAGCTCCTGGCCGGAACCCGGCGCGAGCCTGACCGGGAGCTGCTCCGTCGCCTCGCCGTCGCCGTCGCGGGCGCCCGCAGCGAGCCGGCGGCGGCGCCGGTGCTCGCCACGCTCGGCCGGCTCGTCGACGGCGAGACGGCGGTCGAGATCCTGCCCCAGCTTCTGGTGGCGCGCTCCGCATCGCTGCGGTACCACGCCGTGGCGCTCGCCGTCGAGCGTCTCGGAGGGGACGCCGACGAAGCGGCCCTGGCAGCGCTCGCCAGCGCTCTGGAGAGCGATCCCTCCGGCCTCGAACCGGCCTCGCTGGACCGCCTCGCCGGCCTCGTCGAGCACCGGCTGGAGCTCCTCGAACCGGACCGGCCGGGACCCCTTCGCCGCCTCGCGGCCCGCGTCCGGGACCGCCGCGGCGAGCCCGCGCCGGCGGCGCTGGCCCGCCGACTGCTCGGCGAGGAGGCCCACCCGAAGCTCCAGCCCCTCCTCGACTTCACCAGGGCCGGAGTCACCGACCTGGTCGCGCTGACGCCGCAGCGGCCGCCTCCGTGTCTCGCGTCCGTCAGCCGGGCCGAGGCGATCCTCGGCCGCTCCGAGCTCGGTCGCCTGCTCGGCGAGCTCGGCTGGGGGCGGGTCGTCTGGGGGCTCGAGGTCTCCCGCCGGGTCGGGCTGGCCGTCGACGGCGGCCTGCCGCTGGTGGTCCTCGACAGCGAGGCCGAGCTGCTCGGCCGGGTTCCGGGCGTGCACAGAGTCTGGGAGCGCTGGCTGGCGGTCGCCCGCGGCTCCGGCGATCGGGCGGGCGGAGGCGTGGCCGTCGACCGCGCGGCCGTCGACCGCTTCCGACTCAGCAACCTGCTCCACTCGGAGGTCCTGGCCGAGCTCATGACGATGGCGCCGCTGGACGGCCGGCGTGCTCGGCGCCTGATCGACATGGTCACCCGGCTCGCCGGCGACTTCGCGGCGTTGTTCGCCGGCGCCGACGACGACGCGGCGAGGGCGCCGGCCGTCGCCGAGTCCCTGATCCGCCCACTGACGGCTGCTCTGGACGGGGTCGCCGACGACCAGCCGGCGCCGGCCGCGGTCACCCACGCCGTGCTCGCCTTCGAGGACCCGGAACGCCTCGACGACGTCACCAGCCTGCATGGCCTCAAGCGGCTGCTTCACCAGCGCGGTCTCAAGGCGGCCTTCCGGCGCTTCCGCGGTGCGACCGGGGCCGATCGCACCCTGGACCTCGCGGTGTGGGAGACCGGCCAAACCATGGTCGTGTCCCGGCGGCTGCGCTACGTCGACCTCGAGGGGGGAGCGGCCGACCGGCTGCCGCTGGTGGTCGCCCTCGCGGCCGAGTCCTACGGCCGCCACCTGCTGCACGGCCTCGAGCAGCTGCCCGACCTCGAGGCCTTCTGCTACGGCAACGAGATCCAGGCCTACCTCAACTTCCGCAACCACCCCGCCTTCCTGCGCATCGACTTGGCCCCACCCCTGCGCGGCGGCATGCTCGACCTGGAGTACTTCGCGGTCAGCCAGTACGAGATCGACAGCCACCCCGACCTGGAGCTGCCCGCCATCCGCGAGGCCTTCGCCGCCTTCGACCTCGACCTCGAGGTCGACGGGGTCCGGCTCCACGCGCGCTACGACAAGGAGCGGGCCCTCGAGCTCGGCCAGCTGGTGGCCCGGGTGGCGGAGGTGCTGTGCCTCGTGCCGTACCTCATGGACCTGGACTGGACCGTGGCGGGCCTCGACTACCCGGCGCCGGCGCGGCTCGCGGTGGCCAGGGCCTGGGCCGGCCGGCTCAGGGCCTGGGGCGTTCTGCCCTTGGCGCAGCTTCTCACCGCCGACCGCCGCCGGGTGGTGGCCGCGGTGGAGCCCGGCCCGGCCGGTGCGCGCGAGGTCGCCTGGGACGGGCGCGGCCCCTACCGCGATCACCTCGAGGGGAGCTTGCCCGACAACCTCCTGGAGCGTTTCCGCCGCGCCCTGTCGGAGCTCGGGCTGGCCGCGGTCGAGCGCTGGCCGGAGGGCGGGCCGTGGGCGCCGGGTCAGCTCGCCCTGGAACGGACGGTGCTCGAGCCGCTGCGCGATGCCGTCCACTCCGGCTGGCTGGAGGCCGACGCCGGCGGCCTGCGCCGGGCGCCGCCCGAGCTCGCGCGTCGCGACCACGAAGCGGTGGTCCTCGCCGAGCTGCTGGCGGGCGGCGGCGAAGCGCTGGCTCGCGCCCTGGCGACCGCCCGCCTGGTCCGGCCGGTGGAGCCGCACCTGCGCTTCCGCACCACCGGTACCGTGGCGGGCCATGCCGTCGACGAGGCCCGCCTGTGGCTGTCGACCGGACCCGCCACCGTGGTCGTGCTGCGCGACACCGGTGGTGCGGCTCGCCTCGCGATCGCCTGCGAGGGCGGCCTGCTCGTCCGACGGCGCGACGAGCCCGAGGGCCGGTGGCGCCTGGCGGGGGAGATCGTGCCCGACGAGCTCGGGCGCCGCCTGCGCCACGACGCCTACCCGGTACCACCCCCCGGCCCGCCGGAGGACCCGGCCGCGGTCGCCGCCGAGCTCGGGCGCCGCGACTCCAGCGCCGGCGCCGGGCTCCGGACCGGCGAGCGGGCGGTGGCCGCCGTCGCCGCCGCGCCGGGACGGGCGGCGGGCCCGGTCCGTCTGGGCACCGCCGGCCGCACGCCCGAGGCCCTCGACGGCGCGGTTCTGGTGGCGGCCTCGGTGGCGCCCGCCGACGCCCCCTACCTGCAGCACGCGGCCGCCATCGTGTCCACGGGCGGAGGGGTGCTCAGCCACGCCGGCCTCATCGCCCTCGAGCTCGGCCGGCCGTCGCTTGTGGTGGCGGGGCGTTGGCGGGCAGCCGAGAAGACGCCGGCCGCGCTCCTGCTGCGCCGCGAGGAGCATCGCGACGAGGTCCTGGAGGTCAGCGGCCTCGAGGTCGTGTGCCATCGGGGCCTCCGGGTATCCGAGGAGGAGCTCCGGGACGGCGACCTGGTGGAGGTGGACGCGGACCGCGGCCGGCTCGTGCTGTTGGGACGCGACCCCGAAGCCCTCACGGCGTGGGCTGCAGTCGGCGAGGTGCGCCGCCTCGGAGCCCTCCTCGCAGCCGGCAACGCCGACGATGCCGCGGTGCTCGAGCTCAGAGGCCGCCTGCTGCGGGCGGTCCACCAGCTCGAGCGCCTCGCCGAGCGGATGGCCTCGCCGAGCCTGGTCCGCTTCCTGGTCTGGGAGCTCCTCGTCGAGCTGCCGGCGGCCGCCGGGGCCCCGGCGCGGCCCGCCGTCCGCCGGGTGCTCGCCGCCCTGAAGCGGTCGACCGCCGCCGGCCAGGCGGCGCACGGCGCCACCGCCCAGTGCTTGGCCGAGCTCCAGCGCCGGCTGGCCGACGCCCTGGTGGCAGCCCGCGAGCTGCTGACGGCCCCGCACACGCCCTACGAACCCCTGCTCGGCCGCGCCGCCGTGGTCCGCCTCACGACGGCTGTTCGCGAAGGCGTGACGCTCACCGGCGGCCGCCCCGACGGCGGGCTCGACCGGGACCTCGCGGCCCTCGACCGCGAGCTTGGCGAGTGCCTCGCACAACAGCGCGAGGAAGCCCTGAGCACCATCGCCACGGCGGCCGACGACCCTGCAAGGTCGCGACCGGTCGTCGCCCGGCTCGACGCCCTGGAGCTGGTCCTTCCGGCACCGCCCGGGCTCGCCGAGCGAATCGCCGTCGCCCGGGCCCGCCTCGCCGACGCCGACGCTGCAGGGCGCGCGCGACGCCGCGGTCGGCGGCTGCTCGACGGCGGCGAGCTCGGCGTCGGCGCGGTGCGCGAGGTCGGCGGCAAGGCGGCGGCCCTCGGTGAGCTCCAACGGGCCCTGGGCGGCGATCGGGTCCCGGCCTTCTTCGCGGTCACGTGGGCGGCGTTCCGGGAGGTGCTCGCGACCCCGGCCGACCAAGGTCCGGAAACCCTTGAATCGCTCGTTCGACGAGCCCTGGCTGACCACGAGGACGACCCCGGCGCCGCCTCCCGGGCGATCCGGGAGCTCTGGGAAGGGGCGTCGCTGCCCCGGGCGCTCGAGGCGGAGGTCGTCGACCGGGTGCGCGCCGTCGAGGCCGGGCAGCAGGACCGGGCGGCCTTCGCGGTCCGCTCATCGGGCCTCGAGGAGGACAGCACGGCGTCGGCCTGGGCGGGTCAGTTCGACACCTTCCTCGGCGTCGTCGGCGAGACCGAGGTGCTGCGCTGCCTGCGGCTCGCCTGGGCCGGCCTGTGGACCGAGCGGGCGGTGGCCCGGCGCGGCCCCGGCGCCGGCCTGCCCGGCGGCGGGGTGGTCGTCCAGCGCATGGTGGCGTCGCGGGTGTCGGGCGTCGTCCACACCGCCGCCATCGCCGCCGGCCGGCCGGACGAGATGGTGGTCAACGTCGGCCTCGGACTCGGCGAGGGGGTGGTGGCCGGGACCGTCGACGTCGACCACGTGGTGGTCGCCAAGGCGAGCGTCGGCGGCATCGGCGGCCTGCGCTTCCGCTACACCGTGGGCGACAAGCGCGAGCAGGTCGTGGCCGACCCGGGCCGGCCCGGGGCCACCCGCCGCCGGCCGGCCCTGGCCCACCAGCGGCTGCGCCCGGCGCTCGAGTACCGCGAGCTCGAGACCCTGGTCGAGACCGCCCTCGAGCTCGAGGCGGCCTGGGGCGAGCCCCTGGACATCGAGTTCGCCTTCGAGGGACCCGAGCTCAGGATCCTGCAGGCGCGGCCGGTGCCCGCGGTGCACGCCGCGGTGGCCGCGACCATCGCCGCCCGACCGCTGGAATGGAGGAGCCCATGATCGGACGCGACGAGGCGCTGGAGTACCACGCCGGCCGGCGGCCAGGCAAGATCGAGGTCACGGCCACCACCGCCTGCCTCGGCCCCCGCGAGATGCGGCTGGCCTACCTCCCCGGCGCCCTCCACCCGGCGCGGGAGATCGCCGCCGACCCGACGCTGGCGGTGCGCTACACCGCGCGCGGAAACCTGGTGGCGGCGGTCAGCAACGGCACCGCCGTGCCCGGCCTCGGCGCCGTCGGGCCGATCGCCGCCAAGCCGGTCCAGGAGGGCATCGCGATCCTACTCAAGCGGCTGGCCGACCTCGACGTCTTCGACCTCGAGCTGGCCACCGAGGACCCGGACCGGATCGTCGACACGGTACGACTGCTCGAGCCGACCTTCGGCGCGGTCGACCTCAGGGACGTCCGCGCCCCCGAGGGCATCGCCGCCTACGAACGGCTGCGGGCCGAGCTCGCCATCCCGGTCCTGCACGAGGACCTCCAGGGCCCGGCGGTGGTGGTCGGGGCGGCGCTGCTCAACGCCCTCGAGCTCGCCGACAAGGAGGTCGGGGCGGTGCGGGTGGTGGTGGTGGGGGCGGGCACCGTCGGCCTCGGCTGCGCCCGCCTCCTGACCGGCCTCGGGGTCCCCCGGGAGGCCATCAGCCTGGTCGACGTCGACGGCCCGGTGACCCGCGACCGGCCCGGTCTGGACGAGTACCGGCTGGCCTTCGCGTCGATCCCGCCGGCCCCGTCGCTCGACGAGGCGGTGCGAGGCGCCGACGTCCTCATCGGGGCGTCGGCGGCCGGGGTCTTCACCGCCGACATGGTGCGCGCCCTCGCGCCCCGGCCGCTGGTGGTGGCGCTCGCCTTCCTCGACCCCGAGATCGAGTACGACGACGCCCGCGCCGTGCGCCGCGACGTCATGGTCCTGACCAGCCGGCTCCGGCGGCCCAACGGCGTCTCCGGGCTGCTCAGCGTTCCCTACCTGCTGCGCGGCGCCCTCGACGTCGGGGCCTCGACCATCTCTGACGGCATGCTCCTCGCCGCCACCCGAGCCCTCGCCGGGCTCGCCCGGGAGGAGGTGATCGAAGAGGTCAGCCGGGCCTACGGCGGCGAGAGCTTCGCGTTCGGGCCCGAGTACCTGGTGCCGAGGGCCGTCGACCCCCGGATCCTCGACCGGGTGTCGACGGCGGTGGCGACAGCGGCCACGGCCGAGGGCCTCGCCGCCAGGCCCGTCAAACCCGACGCGTACCGGGAGCAGCTCGTGGCCCGCCTCGGCGCCGACCGCGAGGTCATGCGCGGCCTCCTGCTCCAGGCCCGCCGCCACGCGCCCCGCATCGTCTTCCCCGAGGGCTCGGCCGACGTGGTGCTGCGGGCCTGCTCGATCACTGTCGACGAGGGCCTCGGGAGGCCGGTCCTGCTCGGCAACTGCGACCGGGTGGCCGGCGCCGCCGAGCGGCTGGGCCTGGAGCTCCACGGCGTCGAGATCGTCGACCCCGAGCTCGACCCCCGCGGGGAGATCTACGCCGAGGCCTACTTCCGGCGCCGCGGGCGCCGTGGGGTGACCCCGGAGATGGCGCGCCGCCGGGCCCGCGACCCGCGCTACTTCGGCGCCCTCATGCTCGACTGCGGGGACGCCGACCTCATGGTCTCGGGCGCCTCGGGACCGTACGCCGAGTCGATCCGGCCGGTGCTCGAGGTCATCGGCCCGGCGCCCGGGGTGCGCCGCATCGCCAGCCAGTACCTGCTGCTCCGGCCGGGCGAGGTCACCTTCCTCGCCGACTGCGCGGTCAACATCGAGCCCGACGCCGAAGGCCTCGCCGAGATCGCGCTGCTGTCGGCCGGCATGGCGCGGGCGGTGGGCGTCGAACCGCGGGTGGCCATGCTCAGCTTCTCCAACTTCGGCAGCGTCGACCACCCCCTGACCCGCAAGGTCCGCCGTGCGGTGGACCTGGTCCGCCGGCGTGAGCCCGAGCTCGTGATCGACGGCGAGATGCAGCCGCTGCCAGCCCTCGACGGCGACATGCGCCGGCGCTACTTCCCCTTCGCCGAGCTCGGCGGCGACGCCAACGTCCTGATCTTCCCCGACCTCCAGGCCGGCAACCTCGCCATGCACCTGCTGACCACCCTCGGGGAGCGGGTCGTGGTCGGCCCGGTGCTGCTCGGCGTCCGTCGACCTGTCCACCTGCTGCAGTACGGCAGCACCGTGCGCGAGGTCGTCGACCTGGCCGCGGTGGCCACGGTCTACGCCGCCGCCATGGGCCAGCTGCCGCCGGTCGGGCATCCGGGCACGCCCGGCCCGCGGTCGTGAGACCGGGTCCCGGCCGCCGCCCGCTTGCCGCCCGCTTCCGGTCAGTCGGTGACGGACGCCTCGCCGGCCTCGGCGGCCCGCTCGCGGGCGAGCTCCAGGATGCGGTCGCGGCGTGCCCAGAGGGCCTTGACCTCGGCCTTGGTGAGCCAGGGGCCGAGTCGGTCGTCGACGTGGGCCCGGTCGAGACCCTCGAGAGCCTCGAGGAAGGAGCGCGGAAGCCGGGTCAGCCGGTCCTCGTCGAGGAGCCGGCGGTCGGCCGGGAAGGCCATGGAGGAGTCCACCTTGTAGATCCGGAAGTCGTCGTCCACCAGCACGTTGCGGATGTTCGAGTAGTCCTGGTCCGCGATCAGCTGCTGGTAGGCGCGGACCAGGGCCATGCGCCGGTCCCAGGTCTCCCGGTCCGGAGGCTCGAGCTCCCCGTCCCGACGGTCGGCCTCGGTCATGGCGTTCTCGACCCACAGGCAGAGGGCGCCGCGGCGGGAGAACAGGGTCCGCTCGACGCACGCCGGCACCAGGTCGAGGGCGAGCATCTGGTCGAGCTCGTAGGCGGCGATCTCGTGCTTGTACGAGTCGTGGACCTTGTCGGCCTCCCGGCCGTCACCGAAGCGGAAGCGCGGGTAGAGGGTCTCCTCGTCCTTGAAGATCGCCCGCAGGGTGTGCTCCCCGTCGGACAGGGTGACCCGGACCGGTTCGGTGATGGCGAGGGCGTCGAACCCCTCGGGCTTGCCGACCACCTCGGCGCCGTTCAGGAAGGCGACCGCCGCCTCCCCTCGGAGGAGCAGCCCGGTGACCGGCGCCACCGCAGGAGCCTCCACCGCCAGCAGCACCAGCACCGTCCACGGCACGACGTTCACCATGACCCGCTCCTTCCCGGCCCGATCCCGGCTGGCCACCCTCGGCATGGCACGCGAAAGTACGTGAGACAGTGTCGCACATCTCTCCCCGGGGCGCACCTCCCGGCCCGAGAACGCCGTTGTCAGGCCCCCGGAGCCCGGTCCTACGGCGTCATCGTGTAGGCGTCGACGGCGGCCATGACGTGGCGCTCCCAGACGCGGCCGAAGCGGTCGCAGTCGCGTTCCGGCCGACGGATGATCCGCAGGCAGTGCTCGGCCTGCTCCGGCGTCGTCGACGGCGTCGAGTACAGGGTCAGGGCGTGGCGCGAGAAGTCCCTCACCAGGACGTCGAAGATCTGGTCCACCACGTCGTCCTCGACGGCGTGGAGGCGCGCCTGCTCGAGAATCAGCTGGCCGTAGGGAACGAGGGTGAACATCTCGCCCAGGGCGAGCAGGAAGTCCATGTCGCGCTTCTGGGCGTCGTCGGGCGGGCAGCGGACGA
Source organism: Candidatus Methylomirabilota bacterium (assembly GCA_035464095.1). Taxonomy (GTDB): domain Bacteria; phylum Acidobacteriota; class Thermoanaerobaculia; order Thermoanaerobaculales; family Sulfomarinibacteraceae; genus JAHECW01. Next base: position 34,422 of record DATHSO010000090.1, read on the forward strand.
GCACGGCCTTGAGCGCGGCCATCTGGTCCTTGAAGACCTCCACGTTGGCCAGGCGGACCGGCCCGTAGGCCAGCATCGGGTCGTGGAATCTGATCGCGCCGAGGCCGCGGGTCGGGCCCTGGTCGAAGAGGAATGCGTCGTGGCGCGGCGCTGTCTGGGGCGCCACCTCGTCGAAGCTCCGGGGGTTGAACAGGAAGTTGGCCATGAACTTGACCACCAGCGCCATGTTGACGTGGACCGTCCCCTCGAGCTTGGGCAGGGCGCGGATGTCGGCCGCCGCCATCTCGAAGTAGGTGTCCTTCTCGAAGCCCCTGGCGGCGATCACCTCCCAGAGGTGGTTGATGACCCCCTCGCCCTCGGTGGTGACCTTCATCTTGACCATGGGGTTGTAGAGCAGGTACCGGCGGTCCTCGAGCGAGGCGACCCGCATGTAGTCCACGGCCCGGGTCGCGAACAGGCGCATGGCGACGAGGCGGGCCCAGGCGTCGGTGAGCAGCTGCCTCACGTGGGGGAAGTCGGTGACCTTCTTCCCGTAGAGCTCGCGGTGGGCGGCGTGGCTCATCGCCTCATAGAGCGCGTGGGTGCAGATCCCGATCGACGCCCAGCCGAGGTTGAACTTGCCGATGTTGACCGTGTTGAGGGCCGCGTCCCAGGCCGCGGGACCGGTCGTCAGCACCTCGTCGGCCGCCACCGGGTAGCCGCGCAGGGCGAGCTCGGCGACGAACATCTGGGACTCGACGACGTTCTTCACGCACTCGTAGTCGGGGTGGTCGGTCCGGACCGCGAAAAATACGAAGTCGTCGGTGTCGGAGCGCTTGCCGAAGACGCTCAGAAGAGCTGCCTCGTTGCCGTTGCCGATGTAGTACTTGCCGCCGTCGGCCCTGAACGAGCCGTCGGGCATTGGGGTGAGCATCATCTCGCTCGAGTAGAGGTCGGCGCCGTGGGCCTTCTCCGACAGGCCGAAGCCGAAGATGCCGCCGTCGCGCAGCAGCCGCGCCGTGCGCTCCTTGACGGCGTCGCCCTCGGCCATCCAGAGCGGGCCGAGGCCGAGGATCGAGACCTGCCAGGCGTACCAGTAGGACAGGCCGTAGAAGGCCAGGATCTCGTTGAAGACCGCGTTGCGGTGGGTGTCCCAGCGGGCGTCGGGGTCGTCGAGCGCGTGCTCGGGCGGGGTCAGCAGCGTCGAGAAGACGCGGTTGGCCGCGATGAAGTCCAGGAAGTCCCGGTACCAGACCCTGTCATGGTGGTCGGCCTTGATGCCGGCGAGGCCCTTGGCCTCGAAGAACGCGACGGTCCGCTGCATGATCTCCCTCGAGCGCGGGTCGAGGTCGGCGAAATCGGCGGTGGCTGGGTTGAAGAGCATCATCTGTCCTCCGAGTTCGTTCGTACACGAACAGATCTGCGACGGGTTCTCAATGCCATCGTCGCCACGGTCACTCCTTCATCAGTGCCGTCAGGTAGCTCTTGAGCCGAGCCTGCTCCTGGCTGCTGAACCGGCTCAGGATCTCCCGGTCCGACGCCTCGCGGACGGCGATGAGCTCGTCCTTCAGGGTGGCGGCCCGCGGGCTCGGGAACAGTCGAACAACCCGCCCGTCGGCGGGATCGGGCCGCCGCTCCACCCACTCCGCCTGGTCCATCCGTGCGAGCACCCCCGACAGGGTCGCCTTGTCGAGCTGGAGCATCTGGCCGAGCTCGGTGGCGGTCTGGCCGTCGCGCACCCACAGCGCCTCGAGCACGGCGTGCTGGATATTGGTGATGCCGTAGGGCTCGAGGGCGCGGCGGAAGTGGCCGTGGGCGCGCTGGTAGGCCTTGGCCAGCATGAAGGTGAAGCAGTCGGGCAGGGGTTCCGAGGGTGTCATCAGTGTTCCTTCGTATACAAACTAATAGGCTGCCGAGGGCCGACTGTCAAGTTCGAGACGCTCGGCTCCGCCCGGCCGTCCGGGAATTCCGGCCGAGGATCGTACGGTTGCCTAACAAAGAACCAGGAAGACGATCAACAAATGGGTCCGCGGAACGAGTGTGGCCGTGGGGGGACGACCCGGAAACGTCCGGTAATGCGGCACCGGTCGCAGATCGAGACCGATTGGAGACCGAAGCATGAACGAGTCCGGTCCTGCGCCCCCCCCCGTCGAGCCCGCGCAGGTTATCGCCGAGGCCATCCAGGCCGAGAAGGAGGCGGAGTGGTTTTACACCATGGCCGCCGAGATGATCTCCGAGGACGACGTCCGTTCCACCCTCCTGGACCTGGCGCGCGACGAGGGGTCGCACGCCCGCACGCTCACCAACCTCCACTTCGAGATGACCGGCCACGGCGTTCTCGACCCACCGGACGCCAGGCCCGAGGGCGACCCCAACCTGTTCGACTTCTCCACCGCCAGCCGGCGCGACGTGCTCGAGTTCGCCCTGAAGCGCGAGCACAATGCCATCGCCCTCTATCAGGGTCAGGTCGACGCCGCCCCCGCTGCCAAGACCGCAGGGGTCTTCCAGTACCTCGCCGATGCCGAGCGCGAGCACGCCGCGTACATCGGGCTGCTGCTCGGACGGCTCGACGCCGGGGAGGAACCACCGCCGCACCCGGGTCAGGACTGCTGACCAGCGCCGGGGGCCTCGAGAACGGCTTGGCGATGGTCACCGTGACCGCTGGAACGGGTCGGGTCGGCGCGTACCTCTCGGTCGTGGACAACGCCACCGGCAACCCCACCTTCATCGCCATCGCACCCAATTCGCCGGCGGGAAGCTAGTCCCGCGCCCGAACGCCAGGCGAGAAGCGCGCACCGTCGACCGCCCTCGCACCTCGCGAACCGGCGCGCTCGCCGATCACCCGCCGCCTGTCCTGGACGCGGAGGATCACCAGCAGAGCGCAGCCGGCACCGCCGAAGAAGATCAGCGACCCTTTTTTCGCCGTCTGCTGCCGGCCGCCGTGACGGCGCCGGACGTCAGGCGCCGTCGCCGAACATGACGATGACGAGCTCGGCGGGCTCGGTGCCGCGGCTCCACAGCTCGTGGCTCACCCCGGCCGGGACCAGGGTGCAGGTCCCCGACTCGAGGGTCAGCTCGCGGCCGCCGATGCGGGCGTCGGCGGCCCCCGAGGTCATGATGATCAGGGTCGGGAAGGGGTTGGTCTGGTCGGCCTCGTCGTGGTTGACGTGCTGGCCCTCGCGGATCCGGTACCAGGCCGTCCTGAGCCCGGGCTGGTAGTACAGCACCGCGACGTCGGCCCCGTGCACGACCCGGGTGGCGGCGGCGTCTCCGAACGGCGCCTGCTCGGGCAGCCCGGTGGTCCAGAAGTGGAAGGTGAGCTCGGCCACCCGCCCCATGAACGCCGGATCCGGCGCGAAGCCGTCCATGAAGCGCAGGTCCATGGGCGCCGGGTCCGACCAGCGGGCGCGGCCCATGGCGGTGAGGGCGGCGAGCTCGCCGCCGTGGACGGCCTCGAGGGTCGCCCGGTCGGTGACGTAGACGAAGGTCGGGTCGGGGGCCGCGCCGTCCTCGAGCGCGACGCCGCCGCCGCCGTCGACCACCACGTGCCACGCCCCCTCCTCCGCCACCTCGATCCCGAAGGTCACAGGCTCGCCGCGGCTCGACGGGTCCTCTCGGTAGTCCGAGACGAAGGCCTCGAGCAGCAACCGCACCGTGGGCTGCGCGGGCGTCTCCGACGCCGCCGCGACAGTCGCCGCGAATCCAAGCAGCACCATCAGCAGAGCTCGTCCCCACATGGCTTCCTCCCCCGGCCGCGCTGGACCGTGCCCGCGATTCTAGCCCTGCGGCGCCGGCGGCGGAGGACCGCGGTGATCGCACCACGGGTGGTAGACTCCGAGGGTCGACGCCCATGCTGGGTCTGCCTCGCTCTCCAGTCCTGATCTCGATCGCCGCCGTCGTGGCGTGCGCAGCAGCCGCGGTTCCCGCCCAAGCGGCTCCGGCGGCCGCCGGCGAGCGGCTCGCCGCCGCGCAGCGCTTGGAGGCGGAGGGCGACATCGCCGGCGCGGCCGACACCCTCGACGAGATCCTCTCGACCGGCGGCGCCCTAGACCCTGCGACCCGCTCCGCCGTCGGCAGCGAGATCGCCCGCCTCCGCCTGGTGCTCGGCGACTACACCGCGGCCATGGAGGCGGCCACCGCGGCGGCGGCGGACGCGGAGCTCGCCGGCAACCGCTCGGCCCAGGGCCGCGCCGAGTTCCTCGTCGGCATGGTGCACCGCCTCCTCCAGCAGCTCGACGAGGCGGGCAGGGCTTTCCGGGCGTCGGCGCGGCTGGCGCGCGACACCGGCGACACCGACTTGTACCTGCAGGCGGTCAACGAGGAGGGCAAGGAGGTCAACGACCGCTTCGGCCACGATGCCGGCGACGAGGTCCTGCGCGATCTCGCCGGCCGGCTGCGGGACGGGGTGCGAGCGGTGGACCTGGCGGGCCGCTGGGGCGGCGAGGAGTTCCTGCTCGTGCTGCCCGACACCGACGACGCCGGCGCCGCCGAGCTGGCCGAGAAGCTTCGCCGCGCCGTCGCCGCCCGGCCGCTGACCGTCGGCGACCTCGAGCTCGCGCTGACCCTCACCTTCGGGGTCGCCGCCCACGAGGGGGGGCCCGTGGAGGACACCGTCCGGCGCGCCGACGAGGCCCTGTACCGGGGCAAGCGAGCCGGCCGCGACCGTGTCTCGGTGGCTTGAGCCAGCCGAAGGGTTGCGACCCCCGGCGGCACTTCGTGTATGTTCGGGCCAGATGGAGGGTTCCGTGGGTCTCACCTTCACTCGTCGTCCGGTCGTGCTTCCGCTGGTCGCCGTCCTCGCGCTGCCTGCAGCACACCTCGCCGCCCGGGACCCGGCCGGCGCCGCCGCACACCCGGGCCCGGCCGCCTACCGCGAGGTGCCGGACGACCCGTTCGTGCCGGTCCCGATCGACCGACGCGTGACCCGACCGGCTCGGACCTGGAAGGTCGGTCGAGGGCTGAGCGTCCAGGTCAACGTGGCGCCGGGCGGCGCCAACATCGTCGGCGACGCGGCCAACGAGCCGTCGATCGCGGTCGACCCCACGAACCCGTCCCGCCTCGCCATCGGCTGGCGGCAGTTCGACACCGTCGCCAGCAACTTCCGCCAGGCCGGGCGTGCGTACTCCACCGACGGCGGTTCGACCTGGATCTTCCCGGGCGTCATCGAGCCGGGCGTGTTCCGATCCGACCCGGTGCTCGACGTCAGCGCCGAGGGCACCTTCTACTACGACAGCCTGGCAGGCGACTTCAGCTGCTGGGTCCACACCTCGTCCGACCACGGCGCGACCTGGGGACCCGGGGTGGACGCCTACGGCTCCGACAAGCAGTGGCTGACCGTGGACCGGACCGACGGCTCCGGCCGCGGCCACCTCTACCAGAACTGGAGCCCCTTCACCGCCGCCACCTTCAACCGTTCGACCGACGGCGGGGCGAGCTTCGAGCCGCCGGTGGCGGTTCCCGAGGAGCCCTACTGGGGCACGAGCACGGTCGCGCCCGACGGAGCGGTCTACGTCGCCGGCCTGGCCTCGTTCTCGTCCGGAATCGCGGTGGTGCGTTCGAGCAACGCGCAGAACCCAGGGGCCCCCGTGGGCTTCGACCAGACCGTGGTCGTGAACCTGGGCGGCGAGCCCACCGGCTGGGGCGGTCCCAACCCCGACGGCCTGCTCGGCCAGGTCTGGATCGCCTCCGACCACTCCGACGGACCGACCCGCGGCAACCTCTACCTGCTCGCCTCGGTGGACCCCGCCGGCACCGACCCCCTCGACGTCCACTTCGCCCGCAGCACGGACGACGGCGCCACCTGGAGCGCGCCGGTCCGGGTCAACGACGACCCCGTGGGCAGTAATGCCTGGCAGTGGTTCGGCACCATGTCGGTGGCCCCGGACGGCCGCATCGACGTGATCTGGAACGACACCCGCAACGACCCCGGCGGCTTCGACTCGGAGCTGACCTACGCCTACTCCACGGACGGCGGGGCGACCTGGTCGGCCAACGAGGTCCTGTCGCCCCCCTTCGACCCACACCTCGGCTGGCCGCAGCAGAACAAGCTCGGGGACTACTCCGACATGGTCTCCGACGCCACCGGGGTCCACATCGCCTACGCCGCCACCTTCAACGGCGAGCAGGACGTCTACTACCTCCACCTCGACCCGCCGGTGCTGTTCGCCGACGGCTTCGAGTCGGGCGGCACCGATCGCTGGTCCGCCGTCATCCCCGAGTAGGCTCCGCCCCGCCGCCCTCCGGATCGCCCTACTGCCCGGGAGCGCCCTCGATCCCCTGGGCGTGGAACCGGAAGACGTGGTACGGGCCGGCGGCGGCGATGTGCCGCCGGGAGCGGAGCATCTGGTCCGGGATCGCCGAGTCGGCGACGTACAGCCAGCCGCCGGGGCCCCATGACAGGGCGTCCGCCCAGCGGATCCGGGGCGAGCGGATCCAGGTCTCGAGGCCGCCGGGCGCTCGTCGGAGAACCGCACCGTGCTCGACGTCGGTGATCCAGACCCCGCCATCCCGGTCGGCACTGAGGCCGTCGCTCAGAGGCTTGGGCCCGAGGTCCTCCACCGCGGCGCCGATCTGCCCGGTCGTCAGACCGGGGTCGAGAAGGGCGGCGACCGGCACCCGGTACAGCGTGTCGTGGGTCATCGCCCCGAAGGCCAGCCAGCGCCCCGCCGGGTCCATGGCGATGCCGTCGACCCCGGGCTTGAGGGCTGCGAGGCCGCCGAAGAAGACCATCCGCCCGGCCGGGGTCTCGATGATCCAGTCCTGGGGCCGCACCGACGGGTGCCGCTCGAGGACCCGCCGGGCCCCGCCGGTCGCCACGTCCACCACCACCAGGGACGGGCTCTTGCGCCAGAAGCTCACGTCGGCAACCACGACCGTCGCCCCGTCCGGGGTGACCTGGAGGTCCTGGAGGAACGACCCGAGCGGCGCCGCGGCCCGGTCGAGCACGATGTCCACCGCCACAGCGCCGGTCGCCAGGTCGAAGGCGAGCAGCCGCGCCTTCCCGAGGCCGTGGTCGGCCGGGTCGACCGTCCACAGGCGCTGCTGCCGGTCGACCACGACCCCGAGGGGCGTGCGGAAGAGCTCGTCCTGGCGCGCCTCATCCGGGTAGGCGACGGCCCGGTCCCCGACCCACTCCAGCAGCCGCGGGCCCTCCGGCCTCGCCTCCGGGTGGGCGGTGAAGAACACCCGGCCGTCGCCGCTGACGGCGACGTTGCCGATCGGCTCGTGGTAGGTCACCACGGTCTCGAGGACCGTCTCCGGCAGCACCGGCCGCCTGGCCAGGTTCGGATAGGGCTCCCCGCCGCCGTAGCGCAAGCGCAGGCCCGTCGCAGCAGCGACGACCAGAACCACAACGGCGACCACCAGACACCCGAGGACCTTCTTCGCTCGACTCATGCCGTTGACAACCCGCGCCCGAGACGTGCTGTTCCTCACGGGTACGGCGGTCTCCACCCGATGCCGGGAAGTTGACGTTGGCCCGGATGTCAGGCAGCCTCTCGGGGGGAGAACCGCCATGAAGGCCCTGCCATCCATCATCTCGACCATGCTGTCGAGGACCAGCTCGAGGATGAACATTCTCGCCCTCGTGCGATTCCTGGCCTTCCTCGCCGTGCTGATCGCGGTGTACAGCGTCGTCTTCCACCTGCTGATGGCCGCCGAGGGCCAGCAGCACTCGTGGCTGACCGGCTTTTACTGGACGCTCACGGTCATGAGCACTCTCGGCTTCGGCGACATCACCTTCGAGTCGGATGTCGGCCGTCTGTTCTCGATGCTGGTGCTCATCTCGGGGGTCGTCTTCCTGCTGATGCTGCTGCCGTTCACGATCATCAGGTTCTTCTGGGCGCCGTGGGTCGAGGCCGAGGAGCGGAGCCGGACCCCGCGCACCCTGCCCGCCGATACACGGGACCACGTCATCATCACCGGCCACGGACCGGTGGACACCGCCCTGGCGAAAAAGCTCCGCGACCGCCGGATGGACTACGTCGTCGTGGTCGGCGACTACCAGCGGGCGGTGGAGCTGTACGACCAGGGGTTCCGGGTGGCGATCGGCAACGTCGACGACCCGGAGACCTACCGAGGGATGAGGGTCGAGCGGGCGGCGCTGGTGGTCGCCGCGAACCGCGACGAGATCAACACCAACATCGCCTTCACCGTCCGCGAGCTGTCCGAGGAGGTCCGGATCGTGACCACGGCCGAGTCCCCGCACTCCGTGGACATCCTCGGCCTGGCCGGCAGCAACCGGGTGCTGCAGCTGTTCGACATGCTCGGCCGTTCGCTGGCCAACTGGACGCTCGGCGGAAGCTGTCGAAGCAACGTCATCAGCCGCTTCGGGGACCTCGTGGTCGCTCAGTTCCCGGCGGTGGGCACGCCCCTCGTCGGCAAGACCCTCGCCGACAGCAACCTGCGGGAGAACTTCGACGTCTCGGTGGTGGGGATCTGGGAGCGGGGCTCGTTTGAGATCCCGACCGCCTCCACCACCATCGGCGACGCCACCATGCTGGTGCTGGCCGGCTCCCAGGAGAGCCTCGACGCCTTCGACGAGACCTACGCCTTCTACCACATCTACCGGACCTCGGGCGAGAAGGTGCTGATCATCGGCGGCGGCCGCGTCGGGCGGACCATCGCCGCCGAGCTCGAGCGGCGGGAGGTGCCCTTCCTGATCCTCGAGAAGGACGCCAAGCGCGCCCGCAACCTGCCCAACGCCGTGGTCGGCGACGCCGCCGACTTCGAGGCGCTCCAGAAGGCCTGGATCGACGACGCCCCGGCGGCCCTGGTGACGACCCACGACGACGACACCAACATCTACCTCACCAAGTACTTCCGCAGCCTGCGGCCGGACATGCAGATCCTCAGCCGGGCGACCCAGGACCGCAACGTCTCGACCCTGCACCGGGCCGGGGCCGACTTCGTGATGTCCCTGGCGTCGGTCGGCTCCAACGCGATCTTCAACTACCTGATCAACGCCCAGACCCTGCTCCTGGTCGAGGGCCTCAACATCTTCCGCACCCCGGTCCCGGCCGCGCTCGTCGGCCAGACCCTCGCCGCCTCCGGGATCCGGCACCGCACCGGCTGCTCGGTCGCGGCGGTCGACCTGGACGGGACCCTCGCCATCAACCCGAGCCCAGACCTCGTGCTCACCGAGGACGCCGAGCTCGTCCTCATCGGCGACCACGAGGGCGAGAATAGCTTCCTGAAGGCCTTCCGCGGCTGACCCGGCGGACCATCGGGACACGCGCCATCGCGGAGATCGTGCGCTCCAAGGGCGGACATCCCTCCGTTCGCCATCTTCACGGCAGCTACGGCGGTATGGCGTGCCTGGTACCTATTCTGAGAACCCACCATTCTCCAAAGCGACGTACGCATAACCGCCATTCAAGACGACCCCTCTAACCAGTCCTGGGAGTTGGGTTTCCGACTCCAGCTGCAACGCGGATGGGTCGCTGACCTCCGCCACAATCAAGGTTGCACCGCTCCCGAAATACAGGTGATCGTCTGAGTACGCGGACGCTGCTGTCGGACCGAAGGACCATTGGCCAACGAGCTCGGGGACGTCCTGACCGAGCACAACCGGCGGTGATGAAACAGCCAGCAGCACAAATGCCACAGTCGCCCCGGACAAACGAAGTTGAGCTTTCATTGGCTTTGCCTCCTGCGACGAGATTAATGCAGGTGGAGATTTTTTATAACATAAACGAAACAGACGACCTCTTGGTCCGTTTCAAATAGCTCGTCACGTGTTCATTGAATGTGCTGGTCGGATCCTGACACGACGTCGGCTAACCGACGGGAATCCGGAAGGGAATCGGGGCCGCACGATATCCAACCGATGCTCGACCGCAAGGGAGAGATGGCGCGCCGGAAGGGAATCGAACCCCCAACCTTCTGATCCGTAGTCAGATGCTCTATCCAATTGAGCTACCGGCGCAGCCCAGGGAGGCGCATTGTGCCACACGGGTCCGCTCGATGCAAGGGTTGCCGGCCCGCGTCCGCGTCCGCGTCCGTGTCCGTGTCCGATGGGAGATACAGCGTCAGGAGCAGCGGCATGCCGCTGCTTGCTGACGCTGGTCGCCGTCGCTCCTAAGTAACACCCCCGCAGACTTGGTCGGGGATGTCTGCTGGAACCAGTGTTGTGTTACTTCCCCGGCGTCTCCCGGGGCAACAAGGGTGGGATGCTGATTGCTGATCGCGGCCGCGGACGTCGGGCACGGACGCGGACGCGGACGCGGACGCGGGGCCGGTGGAACCGGCCACGACGGACCGCGTATCATTGCCCGACCCACGCACGGGGGGAGGCATCTTGAACGACGCGATCCTCACGATCGACAACGTCAGCAAGCACTACGGCGAGGTCCGAGCGGTCCAGGACCTGAGCTTCGCGGTGCCCCGGGGCTCGGTCTTCGGCCTGCTCGGGCCCAACGGCGCCGGCAAGTCGACCACCATCCGGATGATCATGCGGATCATCATGACCGACTCGGGCCGGATCCTGCTCGACGGCGAGCCGGTGGACGACGACCGCCGCCGCCTGATCGGCTACCTGCCCGAGGAGCGCGGCCTGTACAAGAAGATGAAGGTCCTCGAGCACCTGGTCTACCTGGGCACCATCCGGGGCCTCAAGGCGAGCGAGGCCAAGAAGCGGTCGCTGGCTTGGCTCGACCGCTTCGATCTCGCCGACTGGGCGACCCACAAGGTCGAGGACCTGTCCAAGGGCATGGCCCAGAAGGTCCAGTTCATCGGCACCGTGCTCCACCGGCCCAGGCTCCTCATCCTCGACGAGCCCTTCTCGGGCCTCGACCCGATCAACGCCCGGGCCCTCAAGGACCTGCTGCTGGCGATGTCGGTCGAGGGGGTGACCATCGTCCTGTCGACCCACGTGCTGTCCCAGGTCGACGAGCTGTGCACCCACATCTGCCTGATCAACCGCTCGCGGGCGATCCTCGCCGGCGACCTGGAGAGCATCCGCGCCGACTACGGCGGCAACGTGTGGCGGGTGGCCAGCGAGATGGACGACGAGGCGGTCGCAGCGCTGCCGGGGGTGGTCGAGGTCCGCGCCCTCGGCGACGAGCGGCTGGTGGAGCTCGAAGGCGAGGCGTCGCCGCGCCAGCTGGTGGCCGCCCTCGCCGCCCACGGCGGGCTCGAGAGCTTCACCCGCTTCGTACCGGGGCTCGAGAACATCTTCATCCGCGCCGTCGAGGAGGACCGCGCCAATGGCTAGCACGACCCGCATCGCCGCCGTCATCCGCCGCGAGTACCTGGAGCGGGTCAGGACCAAGGCGTTCTGGATCTCGACCCTGCTGGTGCCGGTGTTCCTGGGCGCGGTGATGATCATCCCGGCGTGGCTCGCCGCCCGCGGCGGCGGCACCTTCACGGTCGCGGTCCTCGACCTCACGGGCCGCTTCGCCGAGCCCATCCGGACCGAGCTCGACGGCCTGCTCCACCGCGGCATCGAGAGCGCGGCCGACGTGCTCGCCGAGGAGGGCCTGATGACCGGCGAGCAGGCCGAGACCATGGCCGAGGCGGTGGAGGGCTCGCTGCTCAAGCTCGAGCTGGTGCCCCTCGGGGCGGCCGGCGACCCGGAGACCGCCCGCGAGCGCGCCAAGGCGAGCGTCCAGCAGGGCGAGTACGACGGCCTGCTCGTGCTGCCCGCGACCCTCCCCGACGACGGCCAGGCGGAGTACATCTCGACCAACGTCTCGACCTTCCAGATGCTGGCCGTGCTCGAGCGCGTGGTGAACAACGTCATGGTCGCCGACCGGCTGGCCGCGGCCGGGCTCGACCCCGAGGCGGTCGGCGAGCTCACCCGCCGGGTCGACCTGCGGACGCTGAAGCTCGGCGCCAAGGGTCAGGAGACCCACGACCAGGGCCAGGGCTTCCTGATCTCCTACGTGTTCATGATGATCATCTACATGACGGTGCTCATGTACGGCATCTACGTCATGCGCGGCGTGCTGGAGGAGAAGAGCTCCCACATCGTCGAGATCGTGATCTCCACCGTCAGGCCCTTCGAGCTCATGCTCGGCAAGATCCTCGGCATCGGTGCCGTCGGCCTCACCCAGTTCCTGCTCTGGTCCCTGCTCATGGTGGCCATCACCGCCCCCGGCGCGGCCGCCGCGATCGGCATGGCCGGCCTCGAGCTGCCGGCGGTGCCTGCGATCCAGATCGTCTTTTTCGTGGTCTACTTCGTCCTCGGCTTCCTGCTCTACGGCACCCTGTACGCGGGCATCGGGGCGGCCTTCGACACCGAGCAGGAGGCCCAGAACTTCCAGGGCGTCATCACCATGTTCCTGGTGGTGCCGCTGGTGCTCATGATGTACATCCTCAACCAGCCCGACGCGCCGCTGTCGGTGGGCCTGTCCCTGTTCCCCTTTTTCACCCCCATGCTCATGTTCCTCAGGATGACCCTGACCCAGGTGCCGGCGGTCCAGCTCGCGGCCTCGGTGCTGATCATGGGCGCCACCATCGTGGCGTCGGCGTGGATCGTCGGCAAGATCTACCGGGTCGGGATCCTCATGCACGGCTCCAAGCCCAAGCTCAAGGACCTGTGGCGCTGGATCCGGGAGGCTTAGGCCCGCGTCCGCGTCCGCGTCCGTGCCCGCGTCCGATGTCAGCGTCAGCGATCAGCAAGCGGCGGCAGTGACAGCATTGGCGAGCCACGGCGGCTTCTCGAGGCGACGCCGGTCCGGTCGGCGTGTCCGACGCGCCGCCGCAATTCGTCCGACGAATTGCTACCGCTGTCACCCCATCGGGCACGGACGCGGACGCGGACGCGGACGCGGGCGGTGGTTGTTATTGACGCCCGCCGGCTCGCTGTTATAATGCCCTCCCCCTGACGGGGGTCCTGCTGGGGTGTCGTCCAATGGCAGGACATACGGCTCTGGACCGTAGTATCGGGGTTCGAGTCCCTGCACCCCAGCCATGAACCAAGCTCACCCGACCCGGCGCCAGCCGGGTCTTCGTGTGTGGCATGAGTTTTCAGTTCTTAGTTTTTGGTTTTTAGTTTTTAGTTTCCCCCGCCCACCCCCAGGCACGGGGGGCTCAGAGTCAGGAAAAGGACGGCCCTCGAGCCAAGGGCGGTTGAACGACCAGGGATGGCGTGTATTGGGTGGGCGGGGGGAACTGAAAACTAAAAACTCAACACTAAAAACTGATGGGTTCCGTAAGGAACCAGCGAATCGCGACGACGGCGCCGCCGTCGGCGGAGACGCGGATCTGGTCGGTGATTGCCTGGTTGGAGATGGAGGGCCGGCCGGCGAGGTCCAGGGGCAGCCCGGCCACCGGCCAGCGCACGCCGGAGAGGGTGACCCGCACCGCGGGGTCGAAGGTGAAGAAGGACCAGGTTTCGCCGGCCGCCGCCGGCAGCTCCGCCGGGCCGGCCACCGCCACTGCCTGGTGGTCGGCGGCGAGGAAGCGCAGCCGCTCCCCGAGGGCCCGGCGCGCCAGCAGGCCGAGGTTGACGACGGCGTGGTCGAGACGGCCGCCGCCGGCGCCGAGCACGGTGAGGCTCTCCAGGCCGAGCTCGTCGAGGGCGTAGACGAAGGCCTTCTCCAGGTCGGGCCGGTCCTGGTCGGGCCGGTCGACGATCCGCTCCTCGCCGACGAAGGCGCGGATGCCCGGCGACATGGAGTCCAGGTCGCCGATCACCGCCGCCGGCTTGAGCCCCAGCAGGCCGAGCTGATTGGCGCCGCCGTCGGCGGCGAGCAGGGGCTCGGCGGCCGCCGCCAGCGCGGCCAGGGCCGGCGTCCAGCGGACCGGGCCGTTGGCGACCAGGACGGGGCCGGGATCGGGCATGGCGGCATGCTACACCTTCACGCCGGCCACACACGACGGCGCTACGGTGATGGCGTGCCATGCCGCTCCCTGCAACCCCGGGCCGTGCCGGAGATCGACCACCGCTCGGTACGGTTGGGACCCCTCGATGGTAGACTGAACCCCGGCATGCAGGACATGGCTCACGATCTTTCCGGCACGGTCTACGTCCCCGACACCTCAGCCCTCATCGAGAACCCCGACGCCCTGGACCGCCTGCTCATGGGCGGCAACGTGGTGGTGCTGCTGCACCAGGTGATCGAGGAGCTCGGGCGGCTGCAGGCCTCGCGGTCCAAGTCGGACGGGGTGCGCCACGCGGCCCGGCTGGTGACCCGGAAGATGCTCGAGTACCGGCGTCGCGACCTCATCCACCACGGCGTCGAGCGGCTGCTGCAGCACAAGGTCGACCTGGAGGAGTTCAGGCGCACCCCCACCGGCGGCCTCCTCGCCTGGGAGCCGGACGGCGGGACCACCGAGCTCTACCCCGCCGAGTCGGGGGACAACCACATCCTCGCCAGCGCCCACCGCATCGCCGAGGTGGCCCGGTCCAACGGCCTGCCGCATTTCCAGGTGGTGGTGATCTCCGAGGACTCGAACCTGCTGCTCAAGTGCGACGCCCTCGGGGTCGCGGCCGAGAACCTGCGCTACGGCAAGGTGACCCTCGACAGCGTCGACCAGGTCTACCAGGGGCTGGTCTCGGGGACCATCGACGAGACCGCCCTGGCGGCGTTCGCGGACAGCGGCGCCCCCGGCGAGCGCTGGCTGTCCCTGGACGCGGTGCGGACGTCCGAGCCGGTGGAGTTCCTGTGGAACATGGGTGCGGTCCTGGCCTGCGGCGAGCAGACCATCATCGGCCGGGTCAACGCCGACGCCGGCCGGGTCGAGGACCTGCGCTTCGCCCAGTACTGGGACCGCAAGCGCGACGAGTACAAGCCGCGGCCGATCCTCGGCTTCACCCCCCGCGACCCGCAGCAGATCCTGGCCATGGAGTTCCTCCTCGACCCCGATGTCCAGCTCGTCGTGCTCGACGGGCCGGCGGGGTCGGGCAAGACCCGCATGATGGTGGCCACCGGCCTGTACATGCTCATCGGCCAGCCGACCACCTGGCGCGTCGCCCCCAACTCCCAGCCCCTCACTCCCGAGTACGGCTACGACCACGGAATGCTCCTGCTCAGGCCCGAGCACGCCTCGAGCCAGTACGAGCTCGGCTACCTGCCCGGCGACTACGAGAGCAAGCTGAGCCCCTGGCTCGAGCCCTTCTTCCAGGCGGTGCGGTCCCTGTCCCTGCAGAACGAGCACGACTTCCTCGACGAGCTCCAGTCCACCGACCGGCTGACCATGGTCTCGACCTCCATGCTGCGCGGCCTCGACATCGAGCGCTCCATCGTGCTGGTGGACGAGCTCCAGAATGGCGACCGCCACCTGGCCAAGACCCTGATGTCCCGCTTCTGCGCCAGCTCCAAGGTCGCCCTCGCCGGCTGCCTCGACCCGATCCAGATCGACAACCCCTACGTCGACTGGCGCTCCAACGCCCTGACCCGGATCAAGGAGACCTACAAGGGCTTCGGCCCCGAGGTCGCCCAGGTCCGGCTGATCCACAACTACCGCGGCCCGATTTCCACCCGCGCGGACAAGCTCTAACTCAATTCTAAATTCTAAATTATGAATTATGAATGACATCACAACGGACACCGAACCGGCTGCGATGGTCATTAAGAATTAAGAATTGAGAATTGAGAATCAAGAACTCACTGCGACCTCGGTCGTGATCTCCGGTGGGTCGAGGATCGTCTTCTTCACCGAGCAGGTGTTGGCGGCGCGGACCAGGGCCTTGTGGTACTTGGCAGGGAAGTCGGGCGGCACCTGGATCCGGATCGAGATCCGCTCGAGCCGATTGCCCGAATCGCGGTGCCAGCTCTGGTGGACGGTGATGCCGTCGGTGGGGATGTCCCGGCTGGAGCAGAACTTGAGCACGTAGTAGCCGGCGCAGGTGGCGAGCGAGGCCAGGAAGTAGTCGAAGGGCTCGGGGGCGGTGGCGTCGCCGCCGGAGTCGACGCCCTGGTCGGTGGCGATGTCGAAGCCGTCGTAGTGGGCGGTCACCTTCTTGCCACCCGCAAACGTCACCATCATCTCAGCACTCATGCTTCCTCCAGCAGACCCTAGAGTAACGTGGGGCCCATTCTCTTTTTTCCCCTCTCCCTCTCTCGGCGTCGTCGGTCGTTGCGGCCAGAAGAACCGAAAGAGAGGGAGAGGGGAAAAAAGAGAGAGGGGAAACGCACCGGACTCATCGCCGCTTGAAGATGGCCAGCTCCTCGAGGTTGCCCTTCTGACCCCGGACCGGCGAGGCCACGACCCCGACGAGCTCGAAGCCGAGGGCGGCGATGGCCGCCACCGTGTCGTCGACGACCCGGCGCCGTACGATCTCGTCGCGGACCACCCCGCCCTTGCCGACCTGGTCGCGGCCGGCCTCGAACTGGGGCTTGACCAGGCACACCAGGGTCGCGCCGGGTCCGAGGTGCGCCAGCAGGGCGGGCACCACCAGCCGCAGGGAGATGAAGCTCACGTCCACGGTGGCAAGCGCGACGGGGAACGGCAGGTCGTCCGGGCCCAGGTGGCGGGCGTTGACGCCCTCCATGACGACGACCCGCGGGTCGGTGCGCAGCCGCCAGTCGAGCTGGCCCCGGCCGACGTCGAGGGCGATCACGCGGGCCGCGCCCCGGGCCAGCAGGAGGTCGGTGAAACCGCCGGTGGAGGCGCCCACGTCCAGGCAGTCGAGGCCGGCCGGGTCGAGGCCGAAGCTGTCCAGGGCGACCTCGAGCTTGAGGGCGCCGCGGGACGCATACGGGTGGTCGGGCTCGAGGACCTCGATGGCGGCGTCCGGGGCCACCGCGGTGCCCGCCTTGGTCACGAAGCGACCGTCCACCGTCACCTTGCCGGCCAGGATCAGCGCCTGGGCCCGGGCCCGCGACGGCGCCAGCCCACGCTCGGCAAGCTCCACGTCGAGACGGCGGCGGTCGGCCACCGCGGCAGTGTAGCCCAGGCGTCCGGTCACGATGAGGGCATCCAATTTGCGGAACTTTGACCGTCGAGCCCTCCCGGCGGCGTGCCGTCGCCGGTCGTAAACCGTTGCTGCGTGATACCCTTGGCCCGTGGATCGAGGACCAATCCAGCCCCGCCGGCCACGGGGGCTGATCCCCGGCCTGGTGGTCAGCGCCGCCGCGGTGGCGGTGCTGCTGGCGGTCGCCGACCCGGGGCAGGCCCTGGACGCCCTGCTTGAAGCCCGGGCGGGCGAGCTCGTCGCCGCGGTGGCGGTGTTCTCGGTCGCCCTGGTCGGCCGGGCCGCCTGCTCGCGCGAGCTGGTGGGCGGCCGCGGCGGCCTCGGCGGCGCCTTCTCGGCGCTCACCATCGGCTACCTGGTCAACAACATCCTGCCCCTGCGGGCCGGCGAGGTCGCCCGAGCGGTGGTGCTCGGCCGCCGCTCCGGCCTCGGCTTCATGGGCGGGGCCGCTGCGGTGGCGGCCGAGCGGCTCCTGGACCTGGTGATGGCGGCCGCCATCCTCCTCGCCGGGCTGGCGGCGGTGGGCGTCGACGCCGGCTGGGCGGCGGCGGTGGCCGCCGCCGCGGCCGCCCTCGTCGGCCTGGCGACGCTGGTGGCGCTGGCCCGCCACCGGCGGGCGCTCGCCGGATGGCTCGAGGCCCGGCTCGCC
>DATHSO010000091.1:0-25160 GCA_035464095.1 Candidatus Methylomirabilota bacterium
GACGTACCATCTCCGCTGCCTCGGATCTTTCGACCAGATGTGTCGTCCATCAGCGCTTGCCCATCCGTGCGAGAGTCTGACTAGGAATTTCCTTTCACCCACCTCGAAGGTACCACGCCCATCATCCCTCGAGACCGCGCCACACGCCTCATGAATCAGCCTATTCGATCCAATGTCGTAGCTCGACGCCAGTCCATCGCCATCACTCGGGATCACGCCGGAACACCCGCGAAGGCGATCGGCGCGGCGAGGCTTGCCGGGGAGATGCCGAACGCGTCGACCAGGGGGATGGCGATTGGCCGGACGGCTTCGCTCAGGGCCGTAACGAGGCGGCGGCTGTCGGCGGCGCCGGAACGGTCGAGGTAGCCGTGCTCGAGAAACCAGCCTCGCTCGCTCTCCATCACGGACAGGGCGTGGAGGTTTCGCAGGGTTGTGAGTGTCGGGACCAGGGCGTTGGACGGACACGCGTCGACGGCGGTCGAGAACGCCTCGAGGATCCTGCGATCGACGTGGGCTCGGGCCGTCGCCACGGCATGGTTCTGACACTCGATGAAAGCGGCGTAGCTGTCCGCGCCACCGTCGATCCGCTTCTTGAGCCGTCGGGCGAGGGACGCGAGGAGATGATCCTCACGCCAACGAAGCGCTGCGAGCTGGACCGTCGGATCCTCGAGGTCGCCGCCACCGACCGTCACCAGCGGCACGTGTTCCGCGATGGAGTCACCGGCGCGACCCGCGAGATAGCGAACCAGCCCGAGTAGATTCAGATCACCGAACTGGCGGGCGTAGCCGCTGAGGAGGCTCTTGGCGACGAGCTGGAGGAGAACCGTGTTGTCTCCTTCGAAGGTCGTGAACACGTCGGTGTCGGCCTTGAGGGCGGCGAATCGGTTGACGGCGAGATATCCCTGGCCACCGCAGGCTTCGCGGCAGGTTTGAATCGTGTCGGTAGCATGCCAGGTGGCGGCGGCCTTGAGACCCGCGGCGAGTGTCTCGACCTCGCGCCGCTCGTGGTCTGTGTCGGCGACGACGAAGCGTCGTGCGAGATCCTGGAGCGCGAAGTGGACGCCGTAGGTCCGAGCGAGCCGCGGCAGCAGACGCCGCTGATGGGTCGGGTAGTCGAGGAGAAGGGTCTCGGCCGCGCCCTCTGGGCCGAACTGCCGCCGTCGACCGCCGTATCGAACGGCGATGGCGAGCGCGGCCTTGGTTGCGCTGAGGGCGCCGAGGGCGACGCTCACGCGACCCCCGACCAGGGTTCCCAGCATCTGGAAGAACCTCTTGCCCGGGCTCGCCACCGGGCTCGAGTAGTGACCGTCGGCGTCGACCCGGCCGAATCGGTCGAGGAGGTGGTCGCGAGGAATCCGGACCTGGTCGAACCAGAGGCGACCGTTGTCCACCCCTTCGAGGCCGAGCTTGGGGCCGCAGTCTTCGATTCGGACGCCCGGACACGGGTTGCCTTCTGCGTCCCGAATCGGCACCACGAAGGCATGGACGCCGTGGCGGGCGCCGGCGACCTCGAGCTGGGCGAAGACGGTGGCAAGGCGCCCGTGGCAGGCGGCGTTACCGATATAGTCTTTGCGCGCTGCGTCGGTCGGGGTCTGGATCACGAACCCGTCGTGGTCGCCGTCGTACCGCGCGACCGTCTCGAGCTCGGCGACGTTGGAGCCATGACCGGTCTCGGTCATGGCGAAACAACCGGGCAGCTCGAGGCTCGCGATCCGACGGAGGTACCGCTCGTGATGGTGGGCGGTGCCGAGCTGGTGGATGCTGCCGCCGAACAGGCCGAACTGGACGCCGAACTTGACGGTCAGACTCAGGTCGTGGGTGGCGAGGGTCTCGAATGCAGCGAGCATGGCGCCGAGGTCGCCCTCGCCGCCGTACTCGACGGGGTAGGCGTAGGCGCCGAAGCCGCGGCCCGCGAGCTCGCGACACCACATCAGGACGTGCTCTCGGTAGGCGGCGCGGTCGAGATCACCGGGATGGGCGAAGGGAGGTGACGACAGCACCTCTCGGAGCCGGAGCCTGAGCTGACGATGGTCGCCGTCGAGCATCGCGGACAGCGCGCTGAGGTCGAGGTCGACGGCCGAATCGGTGGAGCCCGGAGGGGCCGGCCGCGCGGTCACCAGCAGTCGCCGTGCGGCCTCGTCGCCGGTCAGGCCGAGGGCCCGTTCGAGTTTCTCGAGCGCGATCCGTTCGGCATCGCCGAGCTCGGATCCCCCGAGACGGGCGATTTCACGGCCGAGGTCGGTGAGGGACCGTCGGGATGCGGCCTCGAGGGGCGCCGCTGATCGCCGGATGAGATCGAGGAGGTTCTGAAGCTCCTCGGCCGATGGTGGCCGGTCCGGATCGAGCCAGCGGCCGAGAGCGAGCCGGCAGTCGCGGTCGAGGCTCTGACTGCCGGTGATGATGCTGCAGATGCTTCGGATCTCGTGCGGCGCGAGGTCGCCGTCGGCCCAGGCGATGTAGACCATGGGCAGAAAGGGCGCGAGGCGCGTGTCGAGGTCGGAAGTTTCGAGGGCGGGGTCACTGGTCATGGAGAAGCTCCCATCTCACACATGAGGTAACGCGTTACGGCACCGACTATGCCCCCGTGAACCCGGATCGCGACGGACTGCTCAGGGCCGGGTTTGATCGTGTGTCAGAAAGCAGCTCGCGACATGCGTGACCTCTAACCACGCCGCCATTGATGACCGACGCTTACACGAAGCGGACACCCAACTGGACGGTTGCTGTTTACCTTGGATGGCTGAAAGCGTTTGTGCGAAGGCGCTCCAATCGGAAATGAACATGGTGGAACTCCCTTTCGAAGAGGACCGATGAAACCGCAGACTGATCGTCCAACAGACCCCCGCATGAGGCAAACGTGCGCCTGGCGCGGTCAGTGGGCGTGGCGGCGGATCGCCCGGATCAACTGCGGCTTGGTCATCGCGCTGCGCCCGGGAATCTCCATCTTCTGCGCCGTTGCGTACAGCTGGGACTTGCTCTTGTCGTCGAGCCGGTCCGCCGCTTTGCCCTTCGGGGCGGATGTACCGCCGCCGTCCGCGGTCGCGCGGCGGGCGCGAACCTTGCCTTCCAGGCGCTCCCTCAGCACCTGCATCAGGTCGATCACGTCAGTCGTGCTCTCCTTCGCCTCCTCCTCGTCGTCGCCGCCCTCCACGACGTCGGTGCCGGCCTTCCGCTTCTTCTCGGCGTAGCCGACGATCCTCCGGGTGCGCCGATCCTCGAGGTGGGCGCGGTCGAGCTTCTTCGCTTGCAGCGACCGGATCGCCTTCGCAAGCTCGGCGACGTCGCCGGCATCGGCGTCCTGCTTCCGCGGCAGCCCGATCGCGTCGGGCGTCCGGACCTCGTCGCGGAAGCGCAGGGTCTCCACGCGCAGGATGCCGCGC
Organism: Candidatus Methylomirabilota bacterium; assembly: GCA_035464095.1. Lineage (GTDB taxonomy): Bacteria > Acidobacteriota > Thermoanaerobaculia > Thermoanaerobaculales > Sulfomarinibacteraceae > JAHECW01. The sequence goes on from DATHSO010000091.1 coordinate 3,381, forward strand.
TCCGAGAGGATCGCGCACAGGTATTCCTTGCCTCGCATCACGAAGGTCGCGATTCCGGCGCGCTCCTGGGCCTCCATCGTCTTCGCGAGCAGCCGGTAAGCCTTGGTCGCTCCTCCGTCGGGAACCAGGACGTACGCGCGTTCGAAGTGGACCGGGTCGAGATCCGGCAGCGCGACGAACTCGCCGAGGTCGATCTCGCGCGACTTCTCGGGTTCGAGTGACTCCAGCTCGTCGTCCTCGATCACGACGAAGCGCCCGGCTTCGACCTCGTAGCCGCGCGCGATGTCGGCGGATTCGAGCGGTTCGAGCTCGTCTCCACTGAAGAAGCGCCGCTCGAGGAAGGTGCCGTCCGCATCCACCATTCGAAGCCGCAGCGTGCTGCCGCGCGTCGCTGGGAAGAGGCTCACCGGCAGGCTCACCAGGCCGAACGTGACCACGCCGGACCAAAACGGCTTCGGCGATTCGTGCTCTTCGGGTTCCGTCTCGCGTGCCATCGGCTCTCCCTCACGCCGTCTTGCGGACGGCCTTCAAGCTCGCTCGCAAGGCGCCGCCGAGGTCGTCGCTGGGAACCTTGCGTCGAGGCTTCACGAGCCGAAGCCGACGCCCCTTCGCCTTGCTGTCGACCAGATCGAGAACCCGGCTCCGGTACTCGTCGCGGTAGCTCGCGAGATCGAACTCCGCGTCCAGCATCCCGATCAACTGGCGAGCCATCTCGAGCTCCTTCTGGTTCAGCGCGGGTCCGCTCGGCGCCTTCAGCTCTTCTGCGGCCACCACTTCGCCCGCGAAACGGAGCGAGAGCAGTATCGGATAGCCCCGGTGGAGCCGCAGCGCGCCCAGGTACTCCCGACCGCGCATCACCCACCGGGCCAATCCCTCCAGCCCCGACGCCTCCACTGCATCGGCGAGCGCGAAGTAGGCGCTGCTGTCGCCATCGGGTCCCAGGTAGTAGGGTCGTTCGTACCAGCGATGGTCGATCTCCTCGGGCGGGAGGAAGGCGAGGAGCTCGATGTCGCGCGAGGCCTCGGGCTCCAGCGCCGCCAGTTCCGGCGATTCGAGGATCACCCGATCCCCGTTGTCGGCGACATACGCGCGGCGCGTTTTCTCGTGCGGCACGATCTCGTCGGTCTCCGGGTTCACCAGGGCCTGACGGACCGGCTGCTGGTTCTTGCGGCTGAGCACCCGGAATCTCACGCTCTGGTCCTCGATCGCGGAGAACAGCTTCACCGGAACCCGCACGGGGCCGCAGTGGAGCACGGCCTTCCAGATGGCGCGCGCCGCCATCACGGTTCTCCTGCCGGCGAGGCGTGGCACCGCGGGCACAGCGGATCGACGTTGGCCACGATCATCACGGCGCAGACGGGACACACGGCGCTGTCGCAGCTGCAGCAGTACAGCATCGCCTCGATCTGATGGGGGTGCTCACAATGAGGGCAGATCGCGGGGCCGGGATGCATCCACCACCCGGGTGTCGTTCCTTGCATGGAATCCTCCTCGCCGGAGCTCATCGAAGGCCCACGGCCTTCCGCATCCGCATCGTGATCGATGCCCGCGCGTCGAAGAAATCCCCCCACGGGTCGGCGTCGAGGGCGCCGAGACGGCGGCGCAGGTTGGAGACGGTGTATCGATCCGGGTGGAGGGCCGGGCCGAGCTCATCCCAGCGAAGCGGCACCGCGACCGGAGCCCCCGGCCGGGCACGGGTGGAGTAGCAGGCGATCGCCGTCGCGCCGCGCGAGTTGCGGAGGTAGTCGAGGTAGATCCGGTCGCGTCGCTTCGCCTTCGAGAGGCTCGTCGTCAGGCGTTGCGGATCGTCGGCGGCATGCCGTTCGGAGACCGCCTTCGCGAACGCCTTGACCCCCTCCCAATCGGTTGTCGGGCGAAGCGGAACCACGACGTGGAGACCCTTGCCGCCGGTCGTGCGAACGAAGGACGGCAACCCGAGGTCGTCGAGACGTTGCCGCAGGGTCCGGGCCGCTCGCAGCGTCTCCCGCCACGGGACGCCGGGGGACGGATCGAGGTCGAGCACCATCATGTCGGGATGCTCGACGTCCGCGATCTGGCTGCCGAACGGGTGAAACTCGAGCACGCCGTTCTGCACCAGTGCGATCACGTGCGCGATCGATTGCACGTAGGCGTACGGCTCGACCCCCTTGCTCTCGCGGAACTCCTGGCGCGGGACGCTCGGGGCCTGACGGGCCGCCAAGTGCTTCTGGTAGAAGCACGTATGGTGGCGGCCTTCGGGACAGCGCACGAGCGACAGCAGGCGATTGGCGAGATACGGGAGCAACCAATCCTGGACGTCCGCGTAGTAGCGGGCCAGCGCGAGCTTGGTGACGCCCTGTTCGGGATAGACGACGCGATCCGGGTGGGTGATCTCGACCCCTTCGACGACGGCCTCCCGGTCCGCGGTACGGGCCTTCGCGCGCACAGCGCCGGAAGGCCGCTTCGAAGGGACGGGGTCGAGGGTGGGCTCGGCGGTCATCGTGATCTCCTCCGGGCTGCGGTCTTCGCGCAGGCCGCGGTACGTCGGGTGCCGAAGACGCCCATCGCGCGTGCGCTCGGTGTACTCGACGTCCACCACCCGCTCGGGATTCACCCAGACCGCCCCGCGCGCGCCCGGGACGTCGTCGGAGAACGGGGACTCCGAGACCCTTCGCTCGCGCAGGGCGGCGTGCAGCTGCCGGAGCTGTCGATCGCTGAAGCCGGTCCCGACGCGCCCGGCGTACCGGAACGCATCGCCGTCCCACGCGCCCAGCAACAGGGCCCCGAAGCCTTTGCGCGCGCCCGAGGGCGGTGTGTACCCGCCCACCACGAACTCCCCGTGATTCGAGCGCTTGAGCTTGAGCCAGCTCGTCGTGCGCCCGCTGCGGTACGGCCCGTCGGCTCGCTTGGCGATGCTTCCTTCGAGGCCGAGCGCGCAGGCCTCGTCGAAGAACTCCTGACCGTTCCCGACGACGTGGTCGGAGAAGCGGACCCGGCCGCTCACGTCGAGACCGCTGACGACGAGGAGTTGCTGCAACGCGGCCTTGCGGTCGACGAGCGTCGCGGCGGTCAGGTCGTAGCCGTCGAGGTGCACCAGATCGAAAGCCTCGAAGATCAGCGGTGCCGTGTCCCGGGCGCTGATCCGCTCCTGCAGCGTCCGGAAGCTGGTCGCGCCATCGGCTGCCAACGCGACCAGCTCGCCATCGAGGATCGCATCGGTGACGCGCAGGGCCTCGAGATCCGCCGCCTGCGCGGCCAAGCGGCGGGTCCAGTCGTGGCCATTGCGGGAGAGCAGTCGAACGCGGCCGTCACGGACGTGCGCCATCATCCGGTAGCCGTCGAACTTGATCTCGTGCAGCCACTCGTCGCCGGCCGGAGCGACACGCGCCCGTGTGGCGAGCTGGGGCGCGAAAAGATCCGGCATCGGACGGCGGCGCGCGCCGTGGATCTCGGCGGCCATGGGGGGAGATCCGCTCGCGGTCGGACCGCGCGCCGGCGCGTCGGTACGGCGCGCGATCTCGTCCATGCTACGCCCGCTGAGGATGCTGCGGTCGTGGGCCTGACCCGCGGGGATGCTTGCGTCGCCGCGCTTGATCAGGAGCCAGTTCCGAGCGGGCTTGCCCGGCTTGGCGCGGGTGCGGACCAGCGTCCATCGTCCGCGGAGCTTGACGCCGTCGAGAGCGAAGTCGATCTGGTCTTCCTCGAGCTTGCCGGTCACGCGCCACGTCCCGGTGTCCCAGAGCATGACGGTACCGCCCCCGTACTCGCCCTTCGGGATCGTCCCTTCGAAGGAGCCGTACTCGATCGGGTGATCGTCGACCTCGACCGCGAGCCGCTTTTCGCCGCGCGCGAGGCTCGGCCCCTTCGGAAGCGCCCAGCTGCGAAGAACTCCGTCCTGCTCGAGCCGCAGATCGTAGTGATCGTGACTTGCCGCGTGCTTGTGCATCACATAGCGGTCGCCGGGTGGCGCCGGAGCCGCTTCGCCCGGCGGCTCGGCGGTGCGCCGGAAGTCTCGCTTGCGACGGTACTCGCCGAGGGCTCGCGGGGGCTTACGGATAGGACTTTCCTTTGTCGATGGCCTCGGCAGCTTCTTCTTCATCGCCAGCGTCCGGCTGGGGTTCTTCGTTTACCGCGGAAGCACCGTGACCGTAGTCGAGGACCACGAGCAAGGGGAAGTGGTCGGAGCCGATGTCGGGAAGGCGACGGAGCTCGACAAGAAGGAAATGCTCGGATGCGAAGACGTGATCCAGCGGAAAGCGCAGGAAACGACTACTGGCATCGAAGGTGTTGAACAAGCCTCGGCCCACCCGGGGGTCGAGCAATCCTCCGATCCGCTGAAAAAGACGCGTGGTGTGCGACCAGGCCACGTCGTTCAAATCGCCGGCGACAATGACCGGCACGTCCCCGAGTTCTTGTATCTCTGTGGCAACCAGCAGCAACTCGGCATCCCGCATCACGGAGTCTACGCGTTCGCCGTCGTCTTCCTCGACGCCGCCGTCTTCACCTTCGTCGGGACGTTTGAGACCGGGAGGGCGTGGATGCAAGCCATAGAGGGTCACGAGCGTTCCCGAACGGAGCCGCACCTGGGAGCGAAACGACGGAATTCCCGGCTCAATCAAAAACCGGATCTCTGGATTCACCAGCTCCAGTCGGGAGTAAAGCAGCATACCGTACTGATTCTCCTGCGGCTGGTGGAGGGTGTAAGGATAGCTCTCTTCCAGGCCGTCGAGCTGTTCAAGCCACCGCCGGGTCGGTTCGCTGAGCAGGATGAGGTCGGGATCGGTGTCGCGTATGAGGTCGCGCAGCGCTTCCACTTCACGATTGCCGGAGAGCACATTGTAGGCCAGGAGCGATATGCGGTTGGAATCGTCCTCGGCGCGGCTGTCCGCCATTTCCCTGGGATAAAACGCCGTGTAGGGAGCGATGGAAACGAGCTGCCAGACCAGCCCAAGTCCCACCAGCGCAGCAAGCGCGTATTCCCATGGCCGCAATCGCCCGCAAAGATGCAGCACCGCATAGCCCGCCAGCGCCAGCCCCATCAGTGCGGCGATCTGTAGACGCGGAAAATCGAAGACCCGTATCCACCAAGCGTTGCTATGGAGTATGGGGACTGCGGTACCGCAGATCAACGCCGACGAAAACAGGCCCACTGCGACGCGGCAGAAGACACTGAGTACTTTCCCTTTCTTTATTGACATCATGCAAAAAGGGAATGCGACCGCGAGGTCTCACATGAAATCGTCACGGAGCGCTGAACCGGAACTTCAAGAACCGCATGGTTGGTGAATTGTGTCTCTCCTATTCTTCGTGGACATCAACGAAAGAGCCGGGAGGACTATTCCACACGCCGCGTGTCGGCGTTCGTGTTCCACCACCCTGATAGAGTGTGCGTACTTCTCGGCGAGCTGGACCGAGAGGTAGCGGCACGCGTGCCGTGCTCACCCGCTTCGCGACAGCTCAGCCGGGGCGCGCCCCCGAGGCTCCACGATCCTGTTCGCTCGCCGAGCGCCGGCTGAGGCGCGGCGCCTCATCCGTCACTCGCCGAGAATAGGAAAAACGAACCTATCTGCAACGAGTCAACGGAGGACCGCGTCCAGGGGGCGGCGTAAAGAGTACGTGACGTGTGGGGCGTAGCCGAATCGGACGAGGAGGTTCGGCCGCCGCCCGGCGAATCCGGCGAGCTCCGCCAGCAGTGGGCGGAACCGCTCCACCTCGACCGGTTGGTTGACGAAGGCGTGCTTCAGGCTCATCTCCGTGGCCGCCAGGGCGAAGCGCTGGTACGCGCGTCCGGCCTCGATCCACCCGGCCGGAGAGTCCTCCCGGGCGCAGAAGAGGGCCAGCCCCGCGCTCGATCGCACCTGGCTCGCGAGCTTGTCACCCTCCCGCTTCGGGTTCAGGACGAAGGGCAGGAGGCGGCGCCCCAGCCACGCGGGCAGGCTCGGGCTGCCCATGGCCCCGGAGTAGAGCCCGTCCCGCCGTGCCAGGGCCTGGCGGGCGTTGAACCTGATCCAGCCCCGCAGCTCGGAGACGAAGGCATCGTCCTCGAGCTGCGCGGTATTGGCCTCGACCACGAGGTCCCCGACCTCCGCCATCTCCCGGTCGTTGTCGAAGATCCGGCACTCGACGCCGCCACGCCGGCCCGCGGCCGCGAGCCGGTCAACATCGGCCGCTGCCACCTTGCGGCCGTCGTAGCCGATCCGCGTGCACTGGCGCACGGTGATCTGACGGGCCAGCGGCGACGCTTCGGCGCCGTCGGCAACGAGCTCGATCTCGATGCCCTCGGGCGAGGTCGTCACTTCCGACGCGAGGCCGTAGAGAGTCGCAGCGACGACGAGGTTCTCCGCGGCGCAGCCGAGGCTCGCGTACAGGTGGTGGTCGTCCGGGTCGACGACGGGGGTCCGGCGGCCGAAGTCCGGTCGGATCGTGACCCGATCGTCGCCGGCCTCGAAGCTCCAGGGCTGGGTGTTGTGGCCGTTGGCAGCGAGGGTGGCGGCCCGGACGAGCAGCGTGGTCCTGTCCGATCCGGCCGGGTCGAGGGGCCGTCGAAGGCCGCTCGCGAGCTCCTGGTATTTCTCCGATGGCATGGGCTGCCTCCTTTCGCCGGCTCGCCGGCCGACCCGCCCTCCTGTATTAAAGCACCACGACCGGAGACACTCGAGCATCGGGCCCGGCCCGAAACGGAAACCGCAGGGGTGGATGGGGCCTCGCGGGGCAGTGTGAAGGTCGTCCGCCCGAGGGTTGACCGGGCCGGCGGGCTGTTCTAGTCTTCGACAGGTACCAGGAACTCCGCCACATGATCAACAAACCAGGGCGCGGGAACACGGTTTGGAGGGGCAAGCCAATGAAGATCCGTTGGTGGGCGTGTGTCGTGGTCGTTGTGCTGCTGACGGTCGCCTCGGGGGCCGGCGCGGCGGACATCCGTTCGAACGCGGAGGCGGTCCCGGACCAGTACATCGTCGTGCTCAAGCCCGGTGTCACCGAACGCGGCGGGCCGCCGGTGGCCATGGTCGCCCAGGACATGGCCCTGCGCTACGGCGCGAAGCGGGTGCTCCACACCTACGAGCACGCGGTCAAGGGCTTCGCGGTCCGGATGCCCGAGGCGCGGGCCGAGATGCTCGCCAGAGACCCCCGGATCGCCTACGTCGAGCAGGACGGTATCGTCCGGGCCGTCGGCAGTCAGTCCAACGCCACCTGGGGCCTCGACCGCGTGGACCAGCGGGAACTGCCCCTGAACCAAACCTACAACTACAACCAGACCGGATCGGGGGTTCGAGCCTACATTCTCGACACCGGAATCCTGATCAGCCACAACGACTTCGGAGGCAGAGCGTCGGTCGGCTTCGACGCCTTCGGCGGCAATGGAATCGATTGCAACGGCCACGGCACCCACGTCGCCGGCACCGTCGGCGGCACCGTCTACGGCGTTGCCAAGGGTGTGTCCCTCGTCGCCGTCCGGGTCCTCGACTGCACGGGCTCCGGCACCACCAGCGGCGTCATCGCCGGCATCGACTGGGTGACCGCCAACCACGTCAAGCCCGCCGTCGCCAACATGAGCCTTGGCGGCGGCGCCAGCGACACCCTCGACGCCGCGGTCCAGAGCTCCATCGCGGCCGGGGTCGGCTACGCGGTGGCCGCGGGCAACGGCAATCGTGCCGGCCGGGCCCAGGACGCCTGCGGCTACTCGCCGGCCCGGGTGCCCGAGGCCATGACCATCGGCGCCACCACCAGCTCCGACGCCAAGGCGTCCTACTCCAACTACGGCGACTGCGTCGACTGGTTCGCGCCCGGCTCGTACATCACCTCGGCCTGGTACACCAGCATCTCCGCCACCAACACCATCAGCGGCACCTCGATGGCGACGCCGCATACGGCCGGGGCGGCAGCTCTCTTCCTCGAGACCACCCCGGGAGCTTCCGCGCAGGACGTGCGCGACTTCCTGTACGCCGAGACGACCAAGGGCATCGTGACCAGCTCCAGCACCGCCAACAACCACCTGCTCTACACCCTGTTCGACGGCGGCGGCAGCACCAACAACCCGCCGTCCGCCGACTTCGAATTCACCTGCACCGATCTGACCTGCGACTTCACCGACACCAGCAGCGACAGCGACGGCACCATCGCGAGCTGGTCCTGGAACTTCGGCGACGGCGCGACCTCGACGGCGCAGAACCCGAGCCACACCTACGCGGCCGACGGGACCTACACCGTGTCCCTGACGGTGACGGACGACGGCGGCGCCACCGGCTCGACGAGCCAGAGCGTCTCGGTGTCGTCCGGCGGTGGCGGCGGCGGCGCCATCACCCTGTCCGCCTACGGCTACAAGATCAGGGGCCGGCAGAACGTCGATCTCAGCTGGAGCGGCGCCACCTCCACCAACGTGGACGTGTACCGGAGCGGCTCCAACATAACCACGACCGCCAACGACGGCGCCTACACGGACGCCATCGGCGCGCTCGGCGGCGGCTCCTACACCTACCAGGTGTGTGAAGCCGGCACGAGCACCTGCTCCAACCAGGCCAGCGTCACGTTCTGAGCCCGCGGGGCCCCTGGTCCCGAATCGAGACCTCACGACCCCGTTCCGGTCTTCCGGGGCGGGGTCTTCATTGGAGCAGTGCCACCTCCACACCCGCGCACCCGTCGAATGGCATGTGGGAAGCCCGCCTCTGTGGCGAGCTCTCACGTTCTTCGGGAGTCGTCGCAGGGTTACACTGGAGTCAAGGAGGTCAGCCCGTGAGGTCGACGACCCTTCCCATGCTGGGTGTCGTGCTCCTGGGGGCCTGCGGCCTGGCGGCGGCCGCGGAATCGGACATGCTGCTCGCCCTCGAGGAGCGGGCCAACCTGCCGGTCGTGCCGCAGGCGCCTCCGGAGGGGCTCGATCAGCTCCCGGCCGGCAAGCTCCTGTTCTCGATGCCCGCTCCCTACGATTCGTACCTCCACGACAACGCCAGGTGCGTTCTCGGCGTCGACGACGTGACCGGGGACGGGACGGCCGAGGTCGTGGTCGGTTTCGAGTACTTCGGGGCGCCCAACGTCCTGTGCCTCGACGGCACGAGCCGCGGCAGCAGCGTCGCGTTGGTCTGGAGCCACCAGACCAGCGCGGGTTACATCCCCGGCGACCAGGCCATCGTCCCGGCCTCCGACGTCGACGGCAACGGCTACCAGAACCTCCTCGTGGGCACCGGCGGCGGCGGCCGCACCGCCCACAGCCTCGACAGCCTGGACGGAACGGTGCTGTGGCGGTTCAGCACCTGGGAGGTGCCGCCCGGCGCCGGCTTCGTCTACTCCCTGGCGGAGCTCGACGACGTCAACGGCGACCTGGTGCCGGACGTGGCCTTCGGCGCCGGCTCGGAGAACGACTCGGTCTGGGTCGTGGACGGTGCCTCGAGCGGCGGCGCGGGGTCCCAGGCGACCGCGCTGTGGAGCTTCTTCGCCGGGGACTCGGTGTTCTCGGTGCGGGATCTCGGCGACGTCGACGGCGACGGCCGGCACGACGTGCTGGTCGCGGCCGGCGACAATGCCGACACCCTCACCTGCCTGTCCGGACCCGGATCCCCACCCTCGGGCGACGTGCTGTGGAGCTACGACCCGAGCGCCAACCTGTGGGGGTGCGGGGTGCTGCCGGACGTCACCGGCGACGGGGTGAACGAGGCGCTGGCGGTGGTGTGGACCACCGACGGCAGCGCCATCCGCTGCCGCGACGGGGCCACCGGCGGACCGGTGTGGAGCAGCACGGCGGTCATGATGAACGCGATGATGGTGGACGTCCTCGAGGACGTCACCGGCGACGGTAAGCCCGAGGTGGTCGTCAGCTCGTGGGAGAACGCGGTCATCGTGCTCTCGGGCGCCGACGGCAGTCTGGTCTGGAAGACCACCGTCCCCGACCTCTACGGCAACGGCGGCGACGTCTGGAGCGCCCGCGCCATCGACGACCTGGACGGCGACGGTGTGCAGGACGTGATCGCGGGCTCGTTCAACAACCACGTCTACGCCATGAACGGGTTCGACGGGACCGTCCTGTGGGCCTTCAACACCCCCGGCAATCGCGTCTACACCGTGATGCCGGTGGCGGACCTCAACCACGACGGACGGCCCGAGGTCGCGGTCGGGACACAGGAGTGGGTCGACCTGAGCGACGTGGTGTTCGTCCTGTGGGGCGAGCCGCCGCTGTTCGCGGACGACTTCGAGACCGGGAACACCGGCGCCTGGACGGTCACCCAGCCGTGACGAACACCGGCCGGCCACCGATCCTCGGCACTACCCCAAAGCCTCATCAATCAACGGCAGCACCTCCTCCGGCCGCTTGAAGGGCGCGATCAGGTAGACGCCGTCGGCGTACCGCGGGGCCTGGCGGAACATGGTGATGGCGCGCTCGCGGCCGACCTGGCCGGCATCGGGGCCGGCGGCTTCCATGGCGGCGAGCAGGTCCTCCGGGACCTCGATGCCGGGGACCTCGTGGTGGAGCCGCAGCGCCATCTTGAGGGAGCGCACCGGCCACACCGCGACCAGAGCAGGGATCGGCAGGGCGCCTCCGAAGTGCTCCAGGAAGCGCTCCCACGGCGCCCAGTCGAAGAACACCTGGGACATGGCGTAGTGGGCGCCGTTGTCGATCTTGCGCCTGAGCCGGTCGGCCTCGTGGCCGAGGTCGTCGACGGTGGGGCTGACCGCGACCCCGGTGAAGAAGCTCGGCGGGTCGCCGATCCGGTTGCCGGCGCAGTCGAAGCCCTCGGCCATCCGCGACACCGCGCGGACCAGCTCGAAGATGTCCACGTGGTAGACGTCGTGGACGCCGGGGTAGTCGCCGAGCTGGGACGGGTCGCCGGTGACCGCGAACAGGTTGCGAATGCCCCGCAGCCAGGCGCCGAGAAGCTGGGACTGCAGGCCCATGAGGCTGGAGTCGCGGGGGGTGATGTGCGGGATCGCCTCGAGGCCGGTCCGCGCCTGGATCTCCGCGGCCAGAGAGAGCGAGTCCATGCGCAGCCGGGCGAGGGGGTTGGAGTTGACGTCCACGGCGTCGACGGCGGGGTGGCGGGCGAGGGCGTCGGCGGCGGCCAGCACCGCCTCGGCGTTGGTGCCCTTCGGGGGGTCGAGCTGGACCAGGCGGACGAAGCGCCGCTCGGCGAGCTTCGCCGCCAGGGACGACTCCGGGGGTCGCCTCGCCGCCGCCGGCGGCTCGGGCTCCAGGACCGGCACCGAGACGGTCGACCGGCGCTCGGGTCTCAGGCCCCGGACCGCCTCGGCCACGGCGCGGATGTGCTCGGGGCCGGTGCCGCAGCATCCCCCCACCACCGAGGTGCCGAGCTCGACCGCCAGGCGGGCAAAGCGCGCCATGTAGGCCGGGGTCGCCGGCGGCATGTAGATCCGGCCGTCGCGCCGGGACAGCACGCCGGCGTTGGGAATCGCCGCCAGGGGGGTCGAGGACTCGCGGACGTTGCGCAGGATCTCGAGAGCTCCCATGGGGCCCGGGGCGCAGTTGATCCCGGCCGCCGCCAGACCGAGCTCGGCGAGCTCGTCGACCACCCGTGCCTGCTCCTCGTACTGGTGGGGCGGCCGCTCGGTGGCGAAGGTGAGCAGGCCGACCAGGGGCAGGTCGCAGACCTCGCGCACAGCCGTCACGGCCAGGGCGAGCTCGTCGAATCGGAAGAAGGTCTCCAGGAAGAGCAGGTCGGCGCCGCGGCCGGCGAGGATCTGGGCCTGCTCGGCGTGGGCGGCGGCGATCGCCGAGGCGCCGCCCGGCTCGTCGAGGTCGATGACGCCGGCCAACGGCCCGATGGCGCCGGCGACCAGGCAGTCGAAGCCGGCGATCTCCCGAGCCTCGCGCGCCACCTTGACCGCCCTGGAGTTGACGGTCTCGACGAAGTCGCCGGCCTGCTCCCGGACCAGGCGCGGCCGCGACGCGCCGAAGGTCGCGGTCTCGATGATCTCGGCGCCGGCCTCGAGGTAGGCCAGGTGGATGTCGAGCACCACCTCGGGGTGCGTGAAGGGTGCGAAGTCCATGCGAGCGTCGACGGGCAGCCGGCTCAGCAGCTCCGAGCCCATGGAACCGTCGACGACGACCACTCGCTCGGACAGGCGGCGTCGCAGCGCGTCGCTCACGGCGGGGGCAGCACGAGGCTCGTCGGCGGCATGACCGGCGCGCCCTGCTTGGGGCGGTCGCGCTCGGGGAACCCGCCCTCGAGGGTCAGGGTCACGGTAGGCCCGTGGTGCCCGGTGGGGGTCGGCCGTGGGGTCGGGACCATCCCGCCGCCGGCGTTCCAGACGTAGGACGCGAGGTTCGCGAAATCGGTGAGGGCGCGGGACAGGGACACGCCGGCGACCCCGAAGGCCACCGACCGGTCGTCGAGCTCGCGCCAGTCCCGCAGGGAACCGGTGCGGTAGAACTCGGCGCCCAGGTAGGGGTAGAGCAGCCGCGACCGATCCAGGGTCGCGCGGATCGCGCCGCCGACCTGACCCCCGTAGATCAGCGCCGGGTCCTGGCCGTAGTAGACCAGGCGGATCCGCGGCCGGGCCTCGTCGACAAAGCGTTGGTAGGAACCGGCATAGGTGGGCTCCCGGTTGTCCTCGTGGGCCACCGCCAGAGGGTCGTTGGCATCGAGCACCCGCACCGCCAGCACCCCGAGCTCCTCGACGAGATCGGCCAGGGGCACCGGCTGCCTCAGCGCCGCTGCACAGTGCAGGACCTGGGCCTCGAGGGCCGCCTCGAGCTTGCCCGGGCTGGCGGCGCGCCAGGCCGGCGGGGCGGCCAGGCCGCGGGTGATCCCGGCCTCGAAGCGGCGCTCGTGGAGCCTGACGTGGCGGGCCAGGTCCGGCGGGAAGAAGCCCACCGACGTCCACGCCACCCACCGGGTGGTGTCCGCGCTCCAACCGAGGGACAGGGCGGCGGCCACGACGACGACGGGGAGTCGCAGCAGGCTTCTGGTGCGGCTCGTCATGGCTCCTTGGCGGCCGTCATCTCGAGGACCATCCGCCGCACGTCATCGACCACTCGCGGTTCGTAGCCCTTGAAGGCCTGGACGAAGCGGCCGTCGCCGTCGAGCAGGATGTTGGTCGGCAGCGAGTTGATCCCCAGTGCCTTGGTTTCCATGGGGTGGAGCCGGAAGACCGGCAGGTCGAGGCCGAGGCGGTCCAGGAAGTGCCGGCCGGCGGCGGGGTTCTGGTCGACGTTGACCGTGACCAGGACGAAGCCCGTGCCGGCGAGCTCGCCGTAGAGTCGGGCGAGCTCGGGCAGCTCGACCCGGCACGGTCCGCACCAGCTCGCCCAGAAGGTCACGAGGACCGGACGGCCCCGGAACTCGGAGATGGTCATGGTCCTCTGGCCGTCGAGGGCGGTGAAGGTCACGTCGGGAAAGACCGGCCGCTCGGCCGGCTCCTCGGCCCCGACCACCCCTGCGAGGAGCGTGATGGCGATGGCGAACAGCGTCGTCGTCTTCACGGCGGACATGATACACGGCTCCCATTCCGCGTCCGCGTCCGCTCCATCTGCTACACTCCGCACCATGAGCTGGGAGCTGCACAACGTCGCAATCATCGGTGGCGGCATGATGGGCCGTTCCATCGCCACCAAGGTCGCCCAGGAAGGGCTCAACGTCTGCCTGAAAGAGGTCTCCAGCGAGGCGGTCGAGGCCTCCCGCGCCGAGCTCGAGGAGAACCTCGACCACGAGATCGCGCGCTTCGGGCTGACCAACTCGGAGAAGAAGGCGATCCTGTCGCGGATCCGCTGGGTCACCCAGTTCGACTGCGCCGCCGACTGCGACCTCGCCATCGAGACCGTGCAGGAAGACTTCGGCCTCAAGCGCCGGATCCTGCGCGAGCTCGACCGCCGCATGGTCGAGGACCACCCCATCGTCATCAACACCTCGACCCTGTCGATCACCGAGCTCGCCGCGCAGAACTCCCGCCCCGAGCGCATCGTGGGTATGCACTTCCTCTACCCCGTGACCACGACCCGGGTGGTGGAGGTGGTCCGCGGCCAGTTGACCTCCGACCAGGTCTACGAGCGCGCGGTGGCCTTCGCCCGGCTGCTCGGCAAGGTCCCGATCAAGGTCTTCGAGATGCCCGGCTTCGTCACCACCCGGGTGGTGCTGCCCCTGGTCAACGAGGCCATGCACACGGTCATGGAGGGCGTCGCCGAGGCCGGCGACGTCGACCTCGCCATCAAGCTCGGCTACAACTTCACCATGGGCCCCCTCGAGTGGGCCGACCGGGTGGGCCTCGACCGGGTCCTGAACTGGATGCAGCACCTGCACTCGGAGAGCGGCGAGCCGCGCTTCAGGCCCTGCCCCATGCTCAAGCGGCTGGTCCGGGCCGGCCTGCTCGGCGCCAAGACCGGCCGCGGCTTCTTCAACTACGACGCCAACCGGCGGCGCACCGACCGCCTGCCTGACGACAAGCCCCGGCTCGCGTAGGGCGGGCCGGCCCGCCGCCGCAGCGGCCCTGGAGAGAGACCATGAAGATCCTCGTCCTCAACAGCGGATCCTCGTCCGTGAAGTTCCAGGTCATCGAGACCGACCTCGAGCGGATGAACGCCCACCAGGACCTGACCCTGGCCACCGGGCAGGTCGAGAAGATCGGCCTCGCCGACTCCCGGCTGGTGCTCAACGTGCCCGAGCGCAAGCCCTACTCCGACTACCGCGAGATCCTCGAGCACCGCGCCGCCATCGACTGGGCGCTGCGCATCCTGTGCGATGACGAGCACGGCATCCTGAGCGAGGTCGCCGACATCGACGCCGTCGGTCACCGGGTGGTGCACGGCGGCGAGGCCTTCGCCTCGTCCGTGGTCATCACTCCCGAGGTGGTCCAGCAGATCGAGGACTGCTCGGTGCTGGCGCCGCTGCACAACCCGCCCAATCTGCGCGGCTACTACGCGGCCCACGCCGCGCTCCCGAACGTTCCCCACATCGCGGTCTTCGACACCGCCTTCCACCAGACCATGCCGCCGCACGCCTTCCTCTACGGCATCCCCTTCCAGCTCTACCGCAAGCACCACCTCCGGAAGTACGGCTTCCACGGCACCTCCCACCGCTTCGTGGCCTTCCGCGGCAGCCAGATCCTCCAGTGGGACAAGAGCGAGAAGAAGCTGATCACGGTCCACCTGGGCAACGGCTGCTCGATCGCCGCCGTCGACCGGGGCAAGTCCATCGACACCTCCATGGGCTTCACACCGCTGGAGGGCCTGATCATGGGGACCCGCACCGGCGACATGGACCCCGCCATCGTCCCCTGGCTCATGGCCATGGAAGAGATGACCCTGCACCAGGTCAACACCATGATGAACAAGCACTCCGGGCTCTACGGCGTGTCCGGGGTGTCGTCCGACATGCGCGAGCTCGTCAAGGCGCGCGGCGAAGGCCACCAACGGGCCGACGTCGCCTTCAGGATGTTCTGCTACCGGGTCAAGAAGTACATCGGCGCCTATGCCGCCGCCATGGGCGGGGTCGACGCGGTCTTCTTCACCGGCGGCATCGGCGAGAACTCCCCCGAGGTCCGGGAGTGGTCCCTGTCGGGCCTCGAGTACATGGGCCTCGAGATCGACCGCGCCATCAACGACAGCCTGCGCGGCGGCGAGGGCGAGATCTCCACCGACAGCTCGCACGTCAAGGCGCTGGTGGTTCCGACCAACGAGGAGAAGACCATCGCCCGCGACGTCGTCCGGGTGCTCAACGGCATCATGCCGATCTTCGAGCCGCCCGAAACAGTGAGCTGACTCAAGTTAGCAGTTCTCAATTCTCAATTCTTAATTCTTAATTCTCAATTCTTAATTCCCCCCATCCAACCGAGCTCAGACTCGGAACAACTTGGATTTGAGCGGATTCTCGCATCGTCCGCCCGATTCGCATGTTTCCGACTTCCTGGGGCGGGCGGGGGTAATTGAGAATTGAGAATCGAGAATTCAGAATTGTCGAGCTATCGCCTGCGGTCGCCGTGGCCGTCGCGCTCGACGTCGTCGGCGGCGGCGCCGCGCCGGGCCTGGCGGGTCGCCTCCATGGCCTGGCTCGAGCGGTAGATGTAGGTCATGCCGGAGATGATGACCATGGCGAAGGTGACGTAGAAGCAGGCCTGAAGGACGACTGCGGGGACGGCCGCCACGTTCGCCAGCAGCACCAGGCTCACGGTGACCACGTGCATGACCGTGGTCAGCTTGCCCGCCCAGGTCGGCGGGAAACTCTTGATCCCCTCGAACATGTAGAAGACGAAGGCCATGATCAGCATCACGAAGTCGCGGAACAGGGTCAGGATGGCCAGCCACAGGGGAATCACCACCGCCTGGCCGTGGGGGATCGCGAGGGAGACGTAGGCCGCGATCAGCAGGATCTTGTCGGCCAGGGGGTCGAGCAGGGCGCCGATCCGGGACCGGACGTCGAAGGTCCGGGCGATCCACCCGTCGAGAACATCGGTGAAACCCAGCATCACGAAGATCCACACCGCGAGCCGGAAGTCGTGGTCGAAGACCGCGAGCACGAAGAAGGGCACGATGCCGATGCGCAGCAGGGTGATGAAGTTGGGCAGGGTGAGGGGCCGGAGCTTCTCCTCGACCCGCGCCTTGATGCGCTCCCGGCGCTCGCGACCTCCTCCTGCACCCTCCATGGCGGTCAGCGGTTCCTCTCCCAGAGCAACCGCAGCCCGTGCAGGGTGAGGTCGCCCTCCACGTGCTGGATGAGGGCGGTGTGGCCCGCGAAGATCTCGGCGAAACCGCCGGTGGCAACAACCGTCGCTCCCCCGAGCTCGTCCAGGATTCGCCGGGTCACGCCCTCGATGAGGCCGAGGTAGCCGTAGAAAAGCCCCGACTGGATGCTGTCGACGGTCCCCTTGCCGATCACCCTGGGCGGCGGCGCCATGGCCACCCGCGGCAGCTTGGCGGTGCGGCCGCTCAGGGCCTCGGCGGTGATCCCCGGCCCGGGCGCGATGACGCCGCCCAGGTACTCGCCCGCCGCGGACACAACCTCCCAGGTGACGGCGGTCCCGAAGTCGATGATCACGCACGGCCCGCCGTGCTCGGCGAAGCCCGCCACGGCATCGCACAGCCGGTCGGCGCCGAGCTCCTGGGGCGCCTCCACCCGCAGCGGCATGCCGGTGCGGATCCCGGGCTCGACGAAGAACGGCTGCAGGCCCAGGTAGCGTCTGATGCCCTCGCGAAGGCGCGGGTCCATGGGCGGCACCACCGATGCCACCGCCACCGCCGCCAGGTCGCCCGGCTCGACCTGCTCCCACTGCAGCAGCTGGCGCAGCCACATCCCGACCTCGTCGGCAGTGCGGTCGCCCTGGGTCGTCAGCCGCCAGTGCCCCCGCAGCTCGGTGCCGGCGAACAACCCGACCACGGTGTTGGTGTTGCCCACGTCCAGCGCCAGCAACAGCTCGTCCATGCAGCCTCCATGTCCATGCGCCCGTCCCCGCGCACGGGTGCGATGCCGGTCGCCTGCCCGTCCTGACGGCGGTGATTGGCATTGTATATGACCGCGGACGCGCCGCCCGGGCCGGCTCGGCACCGCCCACGCCGCCCTCGCCGCGAGCGGCGGCGAAATACTCGACGCGGTGGCGGCCGTTCCGACATGTGACGACGAACCGGGACGGCGGCAACCCGTATAGAATGTCGCACGCCTCTCGGATCTCGTGATCCCGAGACTCGATCGTGAGACAGACCGCTGGAACCGAGTTGGAGCTTTCCACGACCTGCGAAAGGACCCCGCCATGACCCTTCGACGAGCGTCGATCGCCGTCGCGCTGGTGGCCGCCGCCCTCCTCGCCGCGCCCGCCGCCATCGCCCAAGAAGCCAACGTGCCGGTCACCGAGGTCACCCTCGACAACGGGATGACCCTGCTCCTCGTCGAGCGCCACGACTCGCCTCGGGTGGCCGCCGGCTGGATCGCCCACGTCGGCTCGGTCAACGAGGACTACGGCATCACCGGCATCGCCCACCTCTTCGAGCACATGATGTTCAAGGGCACCCGCACCATCGGCACCACCGACTACGAGGCCGAGATGGCGATCATGAGCCAGCTCGACGAGGTGCGCCTCGAGATGGAGGCCGAGTACAGCGCCCTCAGGGAGGCCAAGCGGCGCGGCGAGGTCTCCGGCAGCATCTACCTGCCCGAGAACCAGACACCGCGCCTCGCCGAGCTGCGCGAGCGGATGAAGGAGCTCCAGGAGGCCCAGCGCGCCTACATCGTCAACAACGAGTACGACAAGATCTACACCGAGCAAGGCGCCTCCGGCCTCAACGCCGGCACCAACTCGGACGCCACCGTGTACTTCATCGACGTGCCGGCCCACAAGCTCGAGCTGTGGTTCTGGATGGAGTCGGACCGGCTCGCCAACGCCGTGTTCCGCGAGTTCTACTCCGAGCGCGACGTGGTCCGCGAGGAGCGCCGGCTGCGGGTCGAGTCCAGCCCCACCGCCAAGTTCGAGGAGCAGTTCGACTCCATGTTCTGGGGCTCGATCCCCTACCACCACCCGGTCATCGGCTGGCCGTCGGACGTGGAGTCCATCAGCCGCTCCCAGGCCCAGGCCTTCTTCGACACCTACTACGCCCCCAACAACATCACCGCCGCGCTAGTGGGCGCCTTCGACAGCGAGGAAGCCATCGCCCTCGCGAAGAAGTACTTCGGCCGCATTCCCCGGGGCGGGAATCCGCCCCCCGAGGTCGTCACCGAGGAGATCGAGCAGCTCCAGGAGCGACGGATGGTCGCCCACGCCGACACCAACCCGTCGGTCACGATCCGCTGGCACGCGGTGCCCTTCGTCCACCGGGACAGCTACGCCCTCGACGTCATGACCGACATCCTGAGCGGCCGCACCGGCCGGCTCTACAAGGCCCTGGTGGAGGCCGAGACCATCGCCACCGGCGAGCCCTACGCCTACCTGTCGGCCCAGCGCTACGCGGGCAGCGTCGAGGTCGGCGCCGAGCTCGCCGAGGGGGTGAGCCACGAGCGGGCGGAGGCGGCGCTCATCGCCGAGATCGAGCGCCTCAAGAGCGAGCCGGTGGGCGAGCGCGAGCTGGCGAAGGTCAAGAACCAGAACCTGGCCAACTCCTTCCGCCGCCTCCAGTCCAACTTCTTCCTGCTGCTGCAGCTGCTGTTCTACGACGTGCTCGGCGAATGGGAGTACATCAACACCGCGCCCGGGATGGTCCAGGCGGTCACCGCGGAGGACGTCATGCGGGTGGCCACCACCTACTTCCCGGACACCGGCAAGAACGTGCTCTGGTACTTCCGCAAGGAGGGCTCCGAGGAGGACCCGGAGCTCGCCGCCCTGTCCGGGCAGGCCAAGACCATGGCCAAGCAGACCATCGCCCAGATCGAGCAGGCCACCGACCCCGCCGAGTTGCAGGGCCTGCTCGGCCAGATCCAGGCCATGAAAGGCCAGGCGCCGGAGGAGTTCCGCCCCGCGCTCGAACTGATCGCCAAGCGCGCCGAGGAACGGCTGGCCGCCCTCGCGGCCGAGGCCGGGGAGGAGGAGTGACATGCGCCGCCACCTGACGCTCACCGCCGTCTGCCTGCTCGCCGCCGCGGCCGTCGCCTCGGCCGCTCAGGGCGAGATCCCGAGCCGTCCCGAGAAGCTCGTCTTCGGCCCCATGGAATGGAACATCCCGGACGCCGAGTCCCTGCGCTTCGAGCTCGCCAACGGAACGCCCGTCTACGCCCTGCGGGACAGCCAGTTCCCGCTGGTGAACATCGCCGTCTACTTCCGCGGCGGAGGCTACCTGGTGCCGGTCGGCCGGGAGGGTCTCGAGACCCTCGCGGACGAGGTCTGGCGCACCGGCGGCGCCGGCGAGCGGACGGCGGGCGAGCTCGACGAGGAGCTCGACTTCCTCGCCGCCAACCTGATGATCAACATCGGCGACGTCACCGGCTCGGTGAGCCTCAACGTGCTCGCCAAGGACCTCGACGCCGCCATGGCCCTGATGATGGACGTGCTCACGAAGCCCCGCTTCCAGGAGGACCGCTTCGCCAAGGCCAAGGACGACCTCGTCCAGGACATGAAGACCCGCAACGACAACACGGCGCGGATCGAGGGCCGGGAGTGGAACCGCCTGATCTACGGCGACGACTACTTCCTCAACCGGCTGCCCACCCAGGCGACGGTGGCGGCCCTCACCCCGGAGATGGCGCGCGACTTCGTGACCTCGCTGGTGCGCTCGGACAACATCGTGGTCGCCGTCTCCGGAGACTTCGAGGACGCCGCCATCAAGGCGCTGCTGGAGCGCACCGTGGGCACCCTGCCGGCCCTCGACGAGCCGCTGCCGCCGATCCCGCAGCCCACCCACACCCCCGAGCCCGGGGTCTACGTGATCGACAAGCCCGACGTCAACCAGGCCCGCGTCAGCTACGGCCACCTGGGCTACCGTCTCGGCGACCCGGCCGAGTTCGCGCTGATGGTGGGCAACGACATCCTCGGTGGCGGCGGCTTCACCGCCCGGATGATGAAGACCATCCGCTCCGACGAGGGCCTCGCCTACTCGGCCTACTCGGCCGTGGGCTTCCCGACCAGCTACCCGGGCACCGTGCGCGCCTTCTTCCAGACCAAGTCCTCGACCTGCGCCTACGCCACCGAGATCGGCTTCGGACTGCTCGAGGAGATGCGGACCTCGCCGGTGACTGCCGAAGAGCTCACCGTCTCGAAGAACCAGTTCATCGAGACCTTCCCCCGGAACTTCGCCTCCGCCGCCCAGACGGTGTCCGTGTTCGCCGTCGACGAGCTCCTCGGCCGGTCCCACGACTACTGGAAGAGCTACCGCGACCGGGTCGCCGCCGTCGACGCCGACAGCGTCCTCGCGGCGTTCCGCACCAAGGTCCGGCCCGACGACATGGTCATCCTCGTGGTCGGCAACCTCGCCGAGATCACGGCCGGCCACCCCGACCACGAATCGCAGCTCAGCGACTTCGGCCCCATCGTCGAGATGCCGCTGCGGGATCCGCTCACCCTCGAGCCGATCACCGAGTAGCTCGCCTTCGGCTCGTTTTCTCGACGCCCGGGCTTCGGCCCGGGCGTTGTTCATTCTCCCGCGTCCGCGTCCGTGCCCGTGCCCGTGCCCGTGCCCGTGCCCGATGAACGGTACAGCGGCAGCGGCAGCGGCAGCGGCAGCGAACAGCGCCCCCCGGGAAACGCGGACAGGTCGCCTCCCCCGGGACGTGCCGGGTACGCCATTGTGCTCCCGAGGCCCTCCCCGTAGGCAGCGCCTCCCGCACAATGGCGCTACCGGGCACTCCACGGGAAGCGCGCCTCGGAAAGGGTCTCCCGGCTGCGAGGCAGGCCGCCGCTCGATGAGACGGCGCGGTCGCAGCCCTCCCCGTCACCCACGCGCGACCGCGCCGGCTCATCGACGCTGGGACGCCAAAGGCGGCCCAGAAGGCCGGTGCTCCGGGACGCACGTCCTCGCGCCCAGCGGCAGGGTCAGCGACAGCGACAGCGACAGGGACAGCGACAGCGACAGGGTCAGCGACAGCGACAGGGTCAGCGACAGCGACAGCGACAGGGACAGCGACAGCGACAGGGACAGGGACAGGGACAGGGACAGCGACAGGGACAGGGACAGCGACAGGGACAGCGAGCGAGGCGAGGGCAGCGGCCGGCATGATCGCCTCCGGGTCGTTCTGAGGGCACGGGTAGCCGCCGGTCCGGCGCCTGTCAAGGGTCGCCTCCGAGGCGACGTGTCTTGCCCTTGACAGGCGCCGGGCCGGCGGCTATGCGTGCCCTCAGAACGACCCGGAGGCATGCCGGCCGCTGCCCTCGCCTCGCTCGCTGTCGCTGTCCCTGTCGCTGTCGCTGTCCCTGTCGCTGTCGCTGTCCCTGTCGCTGTCGCTGTCCCTG
>DATHSO010000092.1:0-8504 GCA_035464095.1 Candidatus Methylomirabilota bacterium
TGGCGGCGAGCTCGGCGAGCAGCGGGGTGGCGCCGTCGACCACCAGCCGGTGGCGTCCGGTGAAGGCCGGCAGGTGCAGGCTCCACGGTGGTGCGACCACGACCTCGGCCCAGCGCCAGTCCGGGCGGGCTGCGAGCTCGACCGGGGCGTCGCCGGGGGCGGTCGAGCCGGCAGCCGCCACCAGCCGCACCGAGTGCCCGGCGGTGGCGAGAGCTCGCGCCAGCTCCCAGCCGCGCAGGGCCGAGCCGGCCATGGTCGGACCGAGGAGGTCGTCGGTGACGACGAGGATTCTCATGCGTTCACCTCCTGCAGGGCTCGCAGTCGCGGACCGGGGCTCGGCCGAGCGAGACCCCGGGCGAGCAGCCACGGCAGCGCTGCCGTGGTGCCGACGGCGACCAGGGGCGCCCGCGGGTTGTCGCGAGCGAGGGTGCGCAGGGCGCGCAGCTCGCCGCGCAGCAGCCGGGGCAGGGCGGCGGCCAGGGCGGGGCCGCTCAGGTTGCCGGCCAGGGCGCGCCAGCGGTTGGCGAGCAGCCACCACGGGTGGCGCCAGCGCAGGCGGCCGCCGCTGGCCGAGCCCAGGTGGCTCGCCCGCGCGCCGGGTACCCAGGCGGCCGCCCACCCCAGGCGACGCAGGCGAAGGCCGAGATCGAGGTCCTCGTGGTAGGCGCCGAAGCCGGGGTCGAGGAACGAGCCGTCCCGAAGGCGCGTCTGCCCCAGGGCATCGGCCCGGTACAGGGCCGCCGTCGCGGACACCGCCGTCACGGGCCGGGCGGCCTCCGGCTCCGGCTCGACGTCGTCGCCGCGGTCGACCTGAACCGGCAGGCCGAAGGGGTCGAGGGCGATGCCGCGGCCGTCCACCCTTAGGCCGTCGGCGTCGGTGACGGTGCCCTGGACCGCGGCCAGGGTCGGGTCGGCGTCGAGTGCGGCCTCGAGGGTCGCCAGCCAGCCGGGCTCGGGCCCGGCGTCGTCGTTGAGCAGCGCGATGGGGTCGACCGGGTTGCCGAGGTGGTCGAGGGCGGCATTGACGGCGGCGGCGAAGCCGAGGCGACGGTCGAAGCTCAGCACCTCGAGGCGGGGCGCCGGCGGGGGCGGCGGCGCGCCTCCCGACAGGACCACCAGGACAGCGGCCGGCCCCGGCTCGAGGGCGGAAACCCCGGCGAGGCAGGCCTCGAGGTTGGCGCCGCCGAGGGACGGGATCACCACTGCCGTCACGGCCGCCCGGGCCGCCGGCCCGCTCCCTGATCCTGCACGTCGGCTGCCATGCGCGCCAAGTATAGCGGCTGCCGCACTTCTCATCCCGGGGAAATTCCTTACAATGGCGTCGTGCGATTGGCTCTCGACGCCCGCAAGCTCACCGACTTCGGCATCGGAACCTACCTGAGCGCGCTGCTGCGCGGTCTCGAGGAGCGTGACGACATCCGGCTGACGGTCGTCGCCCGTCCGGGCCACGAGGGGCGGGTCGAGAGGCTGGCGCCATCGGCCCGCGTGGTCACCACCTCGGCCGGCGGCTACACGGTTGCCGAGCACCTGAGGGTCCCGGCGGCGATGTGGCGGGAGCGGGTCGACCTGGTCCACATCCCCCACTACGTGGTGCCGGCGCTCACGCCCAGGCCGGTCGTGAGCACCATCCACGACGTGATCCAGCTCTTCTACCCGCCGTCGGACAGCACCTTTCTGGCTCTGCTCTACCTGCGCCTCACCCTGCGCTCGGCCCTGCGCCGATCCCGGGTCGTGATTACCGTGTCGCGAACCTCCCGCCGCGACCTGGTCAACCTGTTCAAGGCCGATCCCGGACGGCTGGTGGTGGTGCCCAACGGCGTCGATCCGGAGCTCGCCGTCCGCCCCAGCGCCGAGGAGGTCGACGCCCTCAAGGAGTTCTACGGTCTGCGGGCGCCGCTCGTCCTGGTGGTGGCCAACGACAAGCCCCACAAGAACCTGGACTTCGTCCTGCGCGCCTACCACCTGGCGATGCGGCGGCACCGGGTGCCGGGCCAGCTCGTGTTCGTGGGCGGGGTCGAGCCGTCGAGCCGGCTCGCGGCCCGGGCCGAGAGGCTCGGAATGGCCGAGCACGTCCGCTTCCTCGGCCGGGTGCCCCAGAGCCACCTGCGGGCGTTGTACCATGTGGCGGCGGTGCTGCTGCACGTCGCCCTGTACGAGGGTTTCGGACTGCCCGTCCTCGAGGCGATGCGGGCGGGCCTGCCGGTGGTCACGTCCAACGTCGGCGCCATGCGCGAGCTCGGCGAGGACGCGGCGCGGCTGGTGAATCCCCTGGACGTGGGCGAGGTCGCGCGCGCCGTGGAGCAGGTGCTGGTGGACGATCCCCTGCGTCGGCGGATGGTGGAGGCCGGACGCCGGCGCGCGGAGCGGTTGACCTGGGAACGGACCGTGGACGAGACGGTGGCGGCCTACCGAAGGGCGCTGGGGGAGGACTGAGGTGCGGATCGCCCTGGTTCACGACTGGCTGACGGGCATGCGGGGCGGGGAGTGGGTGCTCTACGAGATCGCCAAGCTCTTCCCCCAGGCCCCCCTGTACACCCTGGTCCACCGGCGGGGCGCCGTCATGCCCGTCCTCGAGGAGCACCCGATCCACACCTCCTGGCTCCAGCTGCCGTCCTTCGGCGGCCGGCGCTGGCGCTACCTGCTGCCGCTCATGCCGGCGGCCATGGAGACCTTCACCTTCTCCGACGTCGACCTGGTGATCTCCACCAGCCACTGCGTCGCCAAGGGCGTGATCCCGCCCCCGGGCGCCTTCCACCTGAGCTACGTCCACACCCCCATGCGCTACGCCTGGGACCAGCGCTCCCTCTACACCGCCCGGATCCCGTCCCTGCTCCAGCCGTTCGTGGAGTCCCGCCTCGCCAAGCTCCGCCAGTGGGACATGGTGTCGTCGGCCCGGGTCGACCGGCTGATCGCCAACTCCCGGCTGGTGGCCTGGCGGATCAAGCACTACTGGAACCGCCACGCCGAGATCATCCCGCCGCCCGTGGCCACCGAGTACTTCACCCCCGGCGGGGAGCGGGGCGACCACCTTTTGACGGTTGCCGCCCTGGTTCCGTACAAGAGGGTGGAGGTGGCGATCGAGGTGGCACGGCGACTGGGTCGAGGGCTGGAGATCGTCGGAACCGGACCGCGCATGGCGCAGCTGAAGCGGCTGGCGGGCCCCGACGTCCGCTTCCTGGGGTGGCTCGACCGCACCGAGCTGCGCGACGCCTACCGTCGGGCGGCAGCGGTTCTGGTCCCCAACATCGAGGACTTCGGCATGGTCACCGTGGAGGCTCTGGCCTGCGGAACCCCGGTGGTCGGCCTCGCGGCGTCGGGCATCGCCGACGTGGTGCGGTCCGGGGTCGAGGGCGAGCTCGCCGAGGAGTCCGGGCTCGACGCCCTGGTCGATGCCGCCGCTCGTGCCCTCGACCGCAGCTGGGACGCGGCGACCCTGCGCCAGCGGGCCGAGGTCTTCTCGCGCGACCGCTTCAAGATGCGCTTCGGCTTTCTCCTCGACCGGTTGGGGTTCGGCAAGGCACTGGGATGATCCAACGACGCCGGCAGATCCAGGTGGCGCTCCAGCTGCTGGGCGACGTCGTCGCCACGGCCCTGGCCGTCCTGGTCGCCTACTGGCTCCGCTTCGAGGTCCAGGTCCACCCGGTCACCAAGGGCACCCCGCCGCTTGAGATGTACCTGCAGCTGATCCCGGTGACCGCGATCCTGTGGCCGGCGGTGTTCTACTTCCAGGGCCTGTACCAGACGCGCCGGCTGCGATCGCGCTTCGACGAGCTGCTGCGGGTGGTGCTGGCGGTGATGCTGGCGACCATCCTGCTGACCGCGTTCCTGACCTTCTACCGGCCCTCGGGATCCACCTACTCCCGGCTCTTCCTGCCCATCTTCGCCGCGGTGGACGCCGTCTTCGTCGCCTTCTCCCGGTGGCTGATCTCGGACGTCTTGCGGCGCATCCGGCGCTCGGGCGGCAACCTCCAGACCGTGCTCGTGGTCGGCGCCGGCGAGCTCGGCCGGCGGCTGGTGACCAGCCTCCAGGCCCACCGGGAGTACGGCTTCTCGGTGGCCGGCTTCCTCGACGACGATCCCGGCAAGCAGCAGCGGGACATCCAAGGCGTGCCGGTGCTCGGCACCACCAACGACCTCGAGGCCGTGGTTGCCGAGCGCCGTATCGACCAGGTGATGATCGCGCTGCCGCTGTCGGCGCACCACCGGACGGTCCAGCTCATCAGGCGCTGCGGCCAGCTGCTGGTGGAGATCAAGGTGGTCCCCGACCTGCTGCAGTACTACGTGGTCCGGGCCGGCACCGAGGACCTGGACGGGCTGCCCATCATCAACCTCACCCAGATCCCCCTCCACGGCTGGAACCAGGTGGTGAAGCGGAGCTTCGACCTGGCGGGCGCGGCCTGCCTGCTGCTCGCGGTGGGCTGGATGTTCCCGATCATCGCCTGGCTCATCAAGCGCGAGGACGGGGGCCCGGCCTTCTACTCCCAGATCCGCACCGGCATGGACGGTCGCGCCTTCAAGCTCCACAAGTTCCGGTCCATGCGCATCGACGGTGACGGGAACGGCCAAGGCAAGTGGACGCGCACCGACGATCCGCGGGTGACCCGGGTCGGCGCCGTCCTGCGGCGCTACAACCTGGACGAGCTGCCGCAGCTGGTCAACGTCCTCAAGGGCGACATGTCCCTGGTCGGGCCGCGGCCCGAGCAGCCCGAGTTCGTGGAGCGCTTCCGCAGCCGCTACCCCGAGTACCAGGCCCGCCACCGGGTCCGGGCCGGGATCACAGGCTGGGCACAGGTCAACGGGCTGCGCGGCGACACCTCGATCCGCCAGCGGGTGGTCCACGACCTCTACTACATCGAGAACTGGAGCCTCGCGCTCGACCTCAAGATCCTGTGGCGCACGCTCAGGTTGGCGCTCCAGGAGGCCCGGGGGTAAAACCCGCGTCCGCGTCCGCGTCCGTGCCCGACCTGCCGTCCAAGGCGCCGCCGCGCTCAGTCCGTGAGCCAGTCCGGAGTTGCCTTGTGCTCGAGGAAGTACCGAACGCCGCGCACGCACTCCGGGTGCAGGCGGTGGTCCGCGTTGACCTCGGCGGCGTGGGCGAGGGCCTCGCGCCAGTCCATGCCGGCGGTCTCGTTGAGCAGGCGTTTGGTGGCGGCGATGGCGGCCGGCGAAGCCTTGTGGGCGACGGACAGGGCGAGGTCGCGGGCCCGCTCGAGGGCCGTGCCGTCGCCGGCGAGCTCGTCGGCCAGGCCCAGCGCCACCGCCCGCTCGCCGCCGAGGCGCTCGGGGTCGAGGAGCAGGCGCCGGGCGACGTGGCCGGGGACCCGGCGGCTGAGGAAGGTCAGCACCAGGGCCGGCACGTAGCCGATGGTGACCTCGGTGTAGGCGAAGCGGGCGCGGGGCTCGGCCACCACCAGGTCGCAGGCGGTGGCGAGGCCGCAGCCGCCGCCGATGGCGGCGCCGTGGACCGCCGCCAGGGTCAGCTTCGGGTGGCCGAGGAGGATCTCGAAGAGCTCCCGCAGGGCCTCGGAGTCGGCGCGCAGGGCCGCCGGGTCGCTGCCCGTTGCCACCTGCTGGAGGGCCGCGAGGTCGGCGCCGGCCGAGAAGTGGCGGCCGGCACCGGCCAGCACGACCGCCCGGACCACCTCGGTCGCGGCGGCCTCGCGAAGCTCCGCCGTGAGGGCGGCCACGAGCCCGGCCGACAGCGGGTTGGCGCGGTCGGGGTCGTTGAGGGTGAGGATGCGGGCCGGGCCGTCGTCGCGCACCAGGATCGGGGTGTCCATGGCCGCATCCTAGCACCGGCGTGACGGGGGATGGTGCCGGTGCTAGCATGCCCGACCATGGCGTCCGTCCGGTCCACGCTCCACTTCTTCGGCCATCTCGGCCGGGATCTTCTGGGGACCCTGCGGGCCCGTCTCCGCCGAACCTTCGACTGGGTCGTCTACGGCTCCGACCCGGTGGTTGTGGGGGTCGACATCTTCCCCTTCGCCGAGGCCATGACCGGGGTCGGCTGGTACGAGTGGAACCTGCTGGCCGCCCTGGATCGGAGCGACCACGGCCTGCGCTTCAACCTCTACGCCCACACCTTCCTGGCGCCCGGCGAGCAGCCGCCGCCGGTGCCGGGCAGCCGCACCATGCGCCTGCGCACCCACCAGATCCCCGCCGGCTTCCTGCTCCCCGTGCGGCCGGTACTGTGGTTCCTGCGCACGGTGGTGGAGCCGATCCTGTGCTGGCTCGACGGCAACGACGTGTTCTTCGCGCCCAACTTCTTTCCGCCCCGCCGGCACCGCGCCTGCGGCGGACGGCTGGTGGTCACGGTGCACGACCTGGCCTTCGCCTCGGAACCGGAGATGGTGGCGCCGGCGACCCACGCCAACCTGAGCACCCGAATGCCCCGGGCGCTGGAGCGCGCGGCGAGGATCATCGCCGTCTCCGAGGCCACCGCCCGCGACCTCGAGGCGCACTTCGGGGTTCCGCGCGGCCGGATCCACACCATCCACGAGGGGCTCGACCCCCACTTCGCGGACGCTGCCGACAAGCCGCTGCCCGGCCCGGCCCTGCCCGACGACTACCTGCTCTTCGTGTCCACCATCGAGCCCCGCAAGAACGTGATCGGGGTGCTGCGCGCCTTCGCCCTGCTCGCCGAGTGGGGCTACCCGGGCCATCTGGTGCTCGCCGGCCGCTGGGGCTGGCGGACCGAGGAGATCCGGGCCGAGCTCGAGGGCTCGCCGGTGCGCGACCGGATCGTGGAGGTCGATTACGTCGAGCGCGAGCTCATGCCGGCTCTCTACGCGCGGGCGAGGCTGCTGCTTTTCCCGTCCTGGCTCGAGGGCTTCGGCCTGCCGATCCTCGAGGCCATGGCCTGCGGGACGCCCGTGGTGACGTCCGGCCGCTCGGCGATGCCGGAGGTGGCCGGGCCGGCGGGGGTCTACGTCGACCCGTCGAGCGCCCACGGCATCGCCACCGGGGCTGCCTCCCTGCTCGACGACGAGGCCCACCGGGAGCGGCTCACCCGGCTCGGCCTCGAGCGTGCCAGGCGCTTCTCCTGGGACCGGGCGGCGGCGGCCACGGCCCAGGTGCTGCGCCGCGCGGCCGGGCGCCGCCCCACCGGAGCCGATGAATATCGGGTGTGACGCCCGCGCCCTGGTGGGCCCGCGCACCGGGGTCGGTACCTGGACCGAGCGGGTGATGGGCGGCCTTGCGCGGACCGGCGTCGGCACCGTGTACCTCGCGGCGTCGAAGCCGGTGGAGCTCGAGCCCGAGGAGCTCCACCCCGCCCTCGTGCCGGTGCCGCCGCCGGGGCTGTCCATGATCGGGCCGGTCTGGCTCAACGGCGTCGTGCCGGGCACGGTGCGCCGCCTGAGGCTCGACGTCTGGGTCGGCGCCCTCGCCATCCTGCCGGTGCGCTGCCCCGTCGCCGCGGTGGCCATGGTCCACGACCTCACGCCGCGCACCCACCCGCGCCGACACACCCTCAGGAACCGGCTGGTGTTCCGGGCCTTCCTGATGCGATCCCTGCGCCAGGCCCGCTCGGTGGTGGCGGGCTCGGCGGCCACCGCGGCCGAGGTGCGGGCCGCCTTCCCCTGGCTCGCGGCCAGGCTCGAGACCATCGGCTACGGCGTCGACGAGTGGTTCTCGCCGCCTCCGCCCGACGACGACGGCGCCGCGCTGCGCCGGCGGTTCTCGGGCGGCAGGCCGTACCTGCTGCACCTGGGCACCCTCGAGCCGCGCAAGGGGATCCCCGAGCTGGTGGCGGCGTGGGAGCGGCTCGCCGGGACAGGAGGCGGGGTCCCGGACCTCGTGCTCGCCGGTCGCGAGGGGTGGCACACCGGGCTGATTCTCGACCGGATCCGCTCCTCGCCGCTGGCATCGCACATCCACCTGCCGGGCTACGTCGCTCGCGACGACGCCCGGGGGCTGCTGCGCCACGCAGAGGCCTTCGTGCTCGCCTCCGAGGCCGAGGGCTTCGGCCTGCCCCTGGCGGAGGCGATCAGCTGCGGCACCCCGGCCGTGGCCAGCGACATCCCCGCCCTGCGCGAGGCCGGCGGCGACGCTGCGCTGTACTGCCCGGTACACGACGCCGAGGCCCTGGCGGCGGCCCTCGCCACCGCCCTCGAGCCCGCGACCGCCGATCACCTCCGTGAGCGCGCTCGGGCACGGGCGCCCCAGCTCCGTTGGGGCCCGGTGGTCGCCGCGTGGGCGGCGCTGCTGGAGCGGGTGGTGAGTCGTCGGTGACCGGAGCCGGACCCGCACCCGGACCCGATCGCTGCTGCAGGTCGCTGACGCCGTTTGCTGGCCTTGATCGCGCCGCTGGTTGCTGGTCGCTGCCTCTGATTGCTGCCGCTGTTCGCTGATGGCTGCCGCTGCCCCTGATCGCTGTCGCCGACATTGGACCAGCGCCCGGAGCCGGCGCCCCCGCCAGCCACCGGGGAACAGGGGTCGGTGATGCCGTCAGCCCGCGAGCGCCTCCGGCGTGACCCGCCGCACGACGATCCCCGCCGCGTAGC
>DATHSO010000093.1:0-22798 GCA_035464095.1 Candidatus Methylomirabilota bacterium
TTGCCCTTGACAGGCGCCGGCCCGACGGCTACCCGTGCCCACAGAACGACCCGGAGGCGATCATGCCTGCCGCTGACCCTGCCGCTGACCCTGCCGCTGACCCTGCCGCTGACCCTGCCGCTGACCCTGCCGCTGATCACCGACTACTGTGATAGAGTCTCGATTGCCCCGCCGCGAGGCGGAGCGTCCCGCTGCGGCGCAGCACGGAGGGAATGGTGGCTGAGGAAAGACTGCAGAAGCTCATCGCCCGCGCGGGCCTGTGCTCCCGGCGCGAGGCCGACCAGATGATCCTGGACGGCCGGGTCACGGTCAACGGCCGGGTCGCCGAGCCCGGCGCCAAGGCGGACCCGGCGACCGACCACGTCAAGGTCGACGGCAAGCGCCTCAAGCCGCCAGAGCCGCCGTGCACCCTGCTGCTGTACAAGCCGCGCGGCGTGATGACGACCTGCAGCGACCCCGAGGAGAGGCGGACCGTCATCGACCTGGTCCGGCCGATGATCAAGGAGCGCGTGTTCCCGGTCGGACGCCTCGACTACCACTCCGAGGGCCTGCTGCTGCTGACCAACGACGGCGACCTGGCCGACCGCGTCACCCATCCCCGCCACGGCGTGGTCCGCGAGTACACGGTCAAGATCCGCGGCGACCTCACCGCCGACGAGCTGGCGCGGCTGCGGGCCGGCACGGTCATCGACGGCCGGCGGGTCGTTCCGCTGTCGGCCGAGCGGATGCGGCGCAGCAAGGGCGGGACCTCGACCTGGTGGAAGGTGGAGGTCACCGAGGGCCGAACCCACGAGGTCCGGCAGCTCTTCTTCCGGGCGGGGCACCTGGTGCAACGGCTCAAGCGCACCGCCATCGGACCGTTGCGCGACACCAGCCTTCGAGCCGGCGAGTTCCGCACCGTCACCGCCTCCGAGATCGAGGCGCTGCGCCGCGCTGCCGGGCGCCCGTCCGCGAGTCAGCGGGATTCGAGGCGGGACAAACCGAAGGTCTCGACGACCCGACGCCGTGACAAGGCCCCGGCATCGCGCAAGGTGCACAAGTAACCCACTGAAAAATAGATTTTTAGCAATTCGCGACCAGCGAATCGCCGTGGTACAATCACGCGCCCGCAGGAGGTCGTGTGGAGAGCAAGGACAGCAAGCAACCGCTCGAGCAGCTGATCGCCAACCGCCTGGCCAAGCTCGACGAGCTGCGCGCCCTCGGCCACGAGCCTTTCCCGACCCGCTTCCGGGTCGAGGACTCGGTCAGCGCGGTCAAGTCCCGCTACGCCGACACCCCCGCGGAGGACCTCGAGGCCGACCCGCCGCAGGTCCGCCTGGCCGGGCGCCTGCGGGCGGTGCGGGGCCACGGCAAGGTGTCGTTCGCGGACCTGACGGACGGCGCCGACCAGATCCAGATCTACCTGCGCAAGAACGACCTCGAGGAGGCGGCCTGGCAGGTCTTCCAGCTCCTCGACCTGGGCGACTTCCTGGGCATCGAGGGCACGGTCTTCCGGACCCGGACAGGCGAGCTCAGCATCGCGGTGCGCCGGCTCGAGGTCCTCGCCAAGGCGGTGCGGCCCCTGCCCGAGAAGTACCACGGCCTCGTGGACCGCGAGGCCCGGGCCCGCCAGCGGTACCTTGACCTCCTGTCCAACCCCGAGTCGCGGCAGGTCTTCATCGCCCGCAGCCGGATCGTGGCCGGGGTACGGCGCTTCCTCGACAGCGCCGGCTTCATCGAGGTCGAGACGCCCATGATGCAGCCGATCCCGGGCGGCGCCACGGCCCGGCCCTTCGTCACCCACCACAACACCCTCGATCTGGAGCTCTACCTCAGGATCGCTCCCGAGCTCTACCTCAAGCGGCTCATCGTCGGCGGCCTTGAGCGTGTCTACGAGCTCAACCGCAACTTCCGCAATGAGGGCATCTCGACCCGCCACAACCCCGAGTTCACCATGCTGGAGTTCTACTGGGCGTACGCGGATTACGAGCTCCTCATGGACTTCACCGAGGAGCTCATCACCACCGTCGCCCTCGACACCGTGGGCACCCTGCACGTGCCGTGGGGCGAGCAGACCATCGACCTGTCCCGGCCGTGGCGGCGCCTGACCCTGCGCGACGCGATCCTCGAGCACTCGGACCTGACCGCGGACGACCTGGCGGACCGGGCGAGCATGGAGGCGGCGGCGAAACGGGTCGGAGTGGAGCGAATCGAGGAGCGCTCGGACGGCAAGCTCGTCGAGGAGCTCTACGAGATGACCGCCGAGCCCAAAATGATCGACCCCACCTTCATCATGGACTACCCGCGCGACATCTCGCCACTCACCAAGTCGAAGCCGGGCGAGCCCGAGGTCGTGGAGCGCTTCGAGCTGTTCATCGGCGGCCTCGAGGTGGCCAACGCCTACACCGAGCTCAACGACCCGGCCGAGCAGCGGCGCCGCTTCACCGAGCAGGCATCAGCCGGCGGCGGAGTGGTCGATGAGGACTTCCTGCTCTCCATGGAGTACGGCATGCCCCCGACGGGGGGCGAGGGCATCGGCATCGACCGCCTGGTCATGCTGCTCACCGATCGGCAGTCGATCCGGGACGTGATCCTGTTCCCGCAGCTGCGGCTGCGCGAGCCCTAGGGCCGGGACCTGGGCCCGACCATGAGCCTGGGCGCCGAGCTCCACGTGGCGCGCCGCTACCTCGTGGGGATCCGCCGCCGGACCCACGTCGCCACGGTGACGCTGATCTCCCTCGCCGGGCTCGGGATCGGCGTCTTCGCCCTGGTGGTGGTGCTCGCCATGCTCGAGGGCTTCCAGTCCGGGATCCGTGCCGAGATCGTCGCCCGCGCCGCCCACGCCGAGCTGCGCCCCGCCGCCGGTCG
The DNA here is from genome assembly GCA_035464095.1 of Candidatus Methylomirabilota bacterium. GTDB lineage: Bacteria > Acidobacteriota > Thermoanaerobaculia > Thermoanaerobaculales > Sulfomarinibacteraceae > JAHECW01. The sequence continues at coordinate 2,848 of DATHSO010000093.1, forward strand.
CCGGCTCCCCGAGCCCGACCGGTTGGCCTCGGTCTTGCAAGCCGAGCTTCCCGATGTGGAGGCGGTGCAGGTGGTGCGGGGGGCGTGCCTGGTGAGCTCGGCAATGGATGCCGTTCCGGCACCGGTGGTCGGCCGCTCTGACACCGCCGGGGTCGTCGTCGACCAGCTCCTGGCCCGCCGCCTGGGGGTTGGCGCCGGCGACCGCATCGAGGTCGTGTCGGCCCGGCGGCGCCTGACCCCCATGGGCCCCCTTCCGGTCCGGATCAGCGCCGAGATCAGCCGCGTGGCGGCGCCCCGGCCGGGCTCGGAGTCGGGGACCGTGATCCTGCCCCTCGGCCGCGCCCAGCAGCTGCTGTGGGGCGAGCCGGTGGTGGAGGCCATCGAGCTGCGCGACCCCGCGGACCCGTGGCGACTGGCTCAGAGGATGCGCGTGGCCCTCGGCTCCGACGCCTCCGAGGTCGAAATCGCCGGCCTCGACCAGCTCCACCGCGGACTGCTGACGGCCCTCGCTCTGGAGCGGGTGATGATCTTCCTCGCGGTCGGCCTCATGCTGGTGGTGGCCGCTCTCAACCTGTTGTGCAACGTGGCCATGGTGGCGGCCGAGAAGCGCAAGGACCTGGCGGTGATGGCCGGTCTCGGTTTCGCGCCCCGGTCTCTGCGCCGCCTGTTCCTGGTGCTGGGCCTGGCGATCGGGGTCGTCGGATCGGCCCTGGGCGCCGTCGCCGGGACCGTCGTGGCGGTGGTCCTCGACCGAACAGGCTGGCTGCGCCTGCCCCAGGGGGTGTTCATGGTGCCCTCGGTCCCGTTCGAGGTCGACCCGGCGTCGGTGGCCCTGGTGATGGTCGTCGCCCTGGCGTTGGCGGCGCTGGGGGCGTGGCTGCCGGCGCGAATGGTCGCCCGGCGGGAGCCGGCGGAGGGCCTGCGCTATGAGTGAGGCACGCCCCCTGGTCGAAGCGAGCGGGCTCGGCAAGGGCTACGGCGCCGGCCCGACCCGGGTCGAGGTCCTCGACGGTCTCGACCTCGAGGTGGCGTCGGGCGAAATGCTGGCGGTGGTCGGGCCGTCGGGGGTCGGCAAGAGCACCCTGCTCCACCTCATCGGTCTACTCGACCGGCCGGAGCGCGGCCGCCTGCTGCTCGAGGGGCGCGACACCGGCGTCCTCGACGGCACCGCCCGCGCCGGCCTGCGCAATCGGATGATCGGCTTCGTCTTCCAGCACCACCACCTGCTCGAGGAGCTCGACGCCCTCGACAACGTGGCGCTGCCCCTGCGGATCTCCGGCGAGGGCTCGCGCCGGGCCCGCGACCGGGCCGCGGAGCTGCTCGAAGCGGTGGGCCTCGCCGGCCGCACCGCCCACTTCCCGGACCAGTTGTCGGGGGGCGAGCAGCAGCGGGTGTCGGTGGCCCGCGCCCTCGCCATGGAACCCCGGCTCCTGCTCGCCGACGAGCCCACCGGGAACCTCGACCGGGCGAACTCGGAGCGCCTCTTCGACCTGGTGTCACAGCTTCATTTGAAGGCGGGTCTGACATCAATTATAGTGACCCACAACGAGGAGATGGCCCGCAGGTGCGACCGGATCTTCCGCCTCGCGCCGCGGGCCGACCTTTCAGAAGATGTTTGAACGATTCAACGAGAACGTCCGCCGGGCGCTCTTCTTCGCCCGTTACGAGGCGAGCCGGTCGGCGAGCCATCACATCGCGCCCGAGCACGTCCTGCTCGGGATGCTCCGCGAGGCCGACGCCACCCTGGTCGACCTCGCCGAGTCGGTGGGGATCGACGTCCGCGAGCTCCGCGACGAGCTCCTCGGCGAGGGCGTGGCCCTGGAGCCGGTGAGCAGCTCCCCGGACCTGCCCCTGGCCGAGGACACCAAGAAGGTGCTCGCCTTCTCGGTCCACGAGGCCGAGAGCATGGGCCACGGGCGGGTCGGGACCGAGCACCTCCTGCTCGGCCTGCTCCGGGTCGAGGGCACCAACGCCGCCCAGTACCTGAGCGCCCGCGGCTTCGAGCTCTTCCAGCTCCGCGACGAGGCGGTTCGCCGGGGCCACGAGCTCGAGGCCGAGGCATCGGCGGGGGCGACACCGCACATCTCGGAGTACTCCCGCGACCTCAACCGGATCGCCGCCGACGGCGACTTCGACCCCCTGATCGGGCGCGACAGCGAGGTCGAGCGGGTGATCCAGATCCTCAGCCGACGAACCAAGAACAACCCGTTGCTCCTCGGCGAGGCCGGGGTCGGCAAGACCGCCATCGTCGAGGGCCTGGCCTCGCGCATCGTCGAGGGCAACGTGCCCATGCTGCTGGCCAACCGCCGGATCCTCGCCCTCGACCTGTCCCTGCTGGTGGCCGGCACCAAATACCGGGGTCAGTTCGAGGAGCGGCTCAAGGGCCTCCTCAAGGAGCTCCAGGAGCACCGCGAGGTCATCATCTTCATCGACGAGATCCACGCCCTCATCGGCACCGGATCCGCCGAGGGCTCCCTGGACGCGGCGAACATCATCAAGCCCGCCCTGTCCCGGGGCGAGATCACGTGCATCGGCGCGACCACCGTGCGCGAGTACCGCAAGTACGTGGAGAAGGACCGGGCGCTGTCCCGTCGCTTCCAGGCGGTGACCGTGAGGCAGCCGACCGAGGAGGAGACCATCGAGATTCTGGTGGGCGTGCAGAACCGGTACGAGGAGTTCCACGGCGTGCGCTACCACGACGATGCCATCCACGCCGCGGTCGCCCACTCCGGTCGCTACATCACCGACCGCGCCTTCCCGGACAAGGCCATCGACGTCCTCGACGAGGCCGGGGCCCGGGTCAAGCTGCGCAGGATCTCGTCGTCGTCGTCCCTGCGCCAGGTCCAGCGCGAGATCCGCGACGCCGTGCGCGGCATGAAGGACGCCATCTCCAAGAAGGAGTTCGAGCGGGCGGTTGAGCTGCGCGAGGAGGAGCTGCGGCTGCGCGAGGAGCTCGAGATGCTCGAGAGCCAGGCGGCCGGCTCGTCGGAGGAGATCGTGGTTGGCCGCGCCGACATCGAGGAGGTGGTGGCGTCGTGGACCGGGATCCCGATCACCGCCATCAAGGAGGACGAGGCCGACCGGCTGCGCCGCATGGAGGAGCTCCTTCGGCAGCGGGTGGTGGGGCAGGACGACGCCATCGAGGCGGTCGCCCGGGCGATCCGGCGCAGCCGCCTTGGCGTCACCAGCCCGCTCAGGCCCATGGGCTCGTTCATCTTCCTCGGTCCCTCCGGTGTCGGCAAGACCGAGGTCGCGCGCCAGCTCGCGGGCTTCCTTTTTCAGGACGTTCGCCACCTGCTGCGCTTCGACATGTCCGAGTACATGGAGAAGCACACCGTGTCCCGGCTCATCGGCTCGCCCCCGGGTTACGTCGGCTTCGAGGAGGGCGGCCAGCTGTCGGAGCAGGTCCGCCGCAACCCCTACTCGGTGATCCTCCTCGACGAGATCGAGAAGGCCCACCCCGACATCTACAACCTGCTGCTCCAGGTCCTCGAGGACGGCCGGCTCACCGACAACTACGGCAACGTCGTGGACTTCACCAACACCCTGATCATCATGACCTCCAACCTCGGCAGCCGGGATCTGGTGGCCGAGGACGGCGTCGGCTTCGGCGACGGGCGCAAGACCCTCGAGCCGGGCCGGCTGCGGGAGATCGTCGACCGCCAGCTGCGGCGCCACTTCCCGCCCGAGTTCGTCAACCGGCTCGACGACGTGATCGTCTTCGGGCCCCTGGACGAGGCGAGCCTCCTGAGCGTCGCCAGGCTGCTTCTCGACGAGACCATCGATACCCTGCGCCGGGGCCACGTGGAGCTCGACTACGATCCCGAGGTGGCGAGCTGGCTGCTCGGCCAGTGCGGGGTCGACCCGCAGGCCGGGGCGCGCCCGCTGCGACGGCTCATCAAGCTCTGGGTCGAGGACGCGGTCGCCGACGTGCTCATCGCCGACCGGTCCGGCGGACCGGTGCACCTGCACGTTCGCATGTCGGGCGGCCGGCCGGTGGCTGAGGTGGTCAACGCCGCCGCCAGCCACCAGGAGGTCACGTGAAGGCGCCGACGGTGGCGGCGGCGCTCGGGTTGATCCTGATCGCCGTCGCCTCGACCGCCCCCGCCCAGAGGCTCGACGACGAGGAGCTGATCATCGCCGAGGTGGTGGTCGAGGGCGGCGTCACCGTGACCCTCGACACCGTGACCTACTACCTCGGCCTCGAGGCCGGCGACCCCCTCGACATGGAGATCATCGACGAGGGCTTCCACCGCCTCTGGGACTCGGGTCTCTTCGAGTCGATCCGGATCGAGTACGAGGAGGCGCCGGGCCGAGACGACGGCAACATCGTGCTCTACGTGGTGGTGACCGAGCGACCTTTCGTCAGCACGGTGGTCTTCGAGGGCAACAAGAAGATCAGCGCCTCGGAGATGAAGGACCACCTCGACGAGAAGGGGGTCGAGGTGCCGCGCAACGTCCCCCTCAAGACCTCCCAGATCGAGCGCATCGAGTCGGCGGTCAAGGAGATCTACGACGAGGAGGGCTTCCGCTCGGCGCGGGTGAGCTACCGGGTCGAGGACGAGGGCCGGAACCGGCGCAAGGTCGTGTTCGACATCGAGGAGGGCGCCAAGGTCAAGATCGAGGACATCGACTTCATCGGCAACGAGGTGTTCCCCGACGGCAAGCTCCGCGGCGAGCTCAAGAAGGTCAAGCAGGTCAACCTGTGGCGGAAGTGGGGTAAGAAGATCGTCTACTCCCGCGAGTCGTGGGAGGAGGACCGCGACAGCCTCCGGGACTTCTACATGAACCACGGCTACCTGGACGTCAAGATCGGCGAGCCCGAGCTCGAGCTGGTGGCCAAGGACCCGGACGCCGAGGCCCTCAAGGAGAAGAACTACCGGATGCACGTCACGATCCCGGTGGAGGAGGGCGAGCCCTACGTGGTCGAGTCCCTGACCATCGAAGGCACCGAGATCTTCCCCCCCGAGCTCCTCAAGGAGCTGTTCGAGGTCAGGACCGGGCGGACCTACAGCAAGAAGCAGTTCGACGACGCCAAGGAGAAGGTCCAGGAGCTTTACCACAACACCGGCTACATCTACGCCTATGCCAACGAGCGCTGGGAGAAGGTCGAGGGCGAGCGGCTGGCGGTGGACGTGGTGGTGGACGTCTTCGAGGGCGACCGGTACCAGCTCGGGCGCCTGGAGTTCGTGGGCAACACCACAACCCGCGACAAGGTGCTGCGGCGCGAGTTCCGGATCACCGAGGGCGACTGGATGCGGATGGGGGTCTTCCGCAGCTCGGTGTTCAAGGTCAACGCCCTCGGCTACTGGAAGCTCGAGGAGGAGCCCCTGGAGTTCGACTTCGACGACGAGAACAAGCGGGTCAACGTCCAGGTCAAGGGCACCGAGGTCGGGCGCAACGACATCCAGTTCGGCGCCGGCTACTCGGAGCTCGACGGCCTCTTCGCCCAGGCCCAGTTCAACACCCGCAACTTCCTCGGCCGGGGCAACACCCTCGGCGTGTCGGTCCAGGTCGGCCGCCGCTCCGACTTCTACACCCTGAGCTACACCGAGCCCTACTTCCTCGACCGGCGGATCCTGCTCGGCGGGTCGCTGTTCAAGACCAACCAGGAGGTCGCCGACTTCTTCCGGGAGACCACCGGTTTCACGCTCTCCGTCGGCACGGGGGTCGCCGCCTTCTCGTCGGTCACCGGCGTCTACTCCTTCGAGGATGTCAGCTCCCGGTACGTGGTCTCGCGCTTCGGCACCCCGGGCGACCCGACCGGCGGCCACGTGCCGCCGGTGAACCTGCCGCCGGTGGACCCGGTCACCTTCGAGCGCTTCTTCGAGACCTACTCCGGGCGCACCTCGTCCTTCACCCCAGCCTTCAACTACGACTCGCGGGACGACCCCTTCAACACCTCGCGGGGCCGCCGCTTCGGCGCCCGCGTCCGGCTCGCCGGCGGCCCCCTCGGCGGCGACTTCGACTACGTCCGCCCCGAGGTGAACGTCACCCAGTGGTTCCCCATGACCCGCAAAGGGAAGCTGATCTTCGCCTTCAACGCCGAGGCCGGGCAGTTCTTCATCTACGACGACTCGGAGATCCCGATCTACGAGCGCTACCGTCTCGGCGGCGATCGGTCGCTGCGCGGCATCCCCTACTACACGGTGGTGCCGAGGACCGAGGACCTCACGTACTTCCTGAACGAAAACGGCGTGCGTGTAGGCGGGGACCGCTACTGGCAGCTCAACTTGGAGCAGCAGTTCGCCGTCGGCGGGCCGGTGAAGATCGTGCTCTTTGTGGACCTCGGCAACACCTACCACGAGGACCAGGGATGGGACATGGGGCTGTTCCGCAAGACCACCGGGTTGGAGCTGCGGGTCTTCCTGCCCATCTTCCAGGCACCGATCCGATTCATCTACGGCTATAATCTCGACCCGTGGCCCGAGGAGGACGAGAGCGACTTCCAGTTCTCCATCGGAACCACCTTCTGAGCTCGAGTGACACGGCCCCGGGGCCGTCCATGGAGGTTGACGACATGCATCGACTGAGTCTTCGCACAGGTCTGCTGGTGCTCGCCCTGGTCGCGGCGATGCCCGCCGCGGCCGAAGTCAACATCGCGGTGATCGACGTCCAGCGGGTGGTGACCGATTCCGATCCAGGCAAGGAGGCGCTGCTCAAGCTCAAGCAGCTCCAGGACGCCAAGATCGACCAGGGGAGGGGGCTCCAGCAGGAGCTGGCCGCCCTGCAGGAGCAGATCTCCAAGCAGCGGTTCACCCTGTCGGAGCAGCGCCTGGCCGAGCTGAGCAAGGAGATCGAGGACAAGCAGATCGCGCTCCAGCGCTTCCAGGACGACGCCGAGCGCGAGCTCGACGAGGCCCGCCGTCGGGAGCTGGGCGGGCTCGAGGGCCGCATCATGCCGGTGATCAACGAGATCGGCGCAGAGCGCGGGCTCACCCTGATCTTCAACAAGTTCCAGTCCGGGCTGGTCTACGCCGACGACGCCGTGGACATCACCGACGACGTCATCCGGCGCTTCAACACCGCCCAGTGACCGGCCGGTGACCGGGTCCTGGAAGCTGGCTGAGCTCGCGGCCCGGCTTGGGGCCGAGCTGGTTGGGGACGGCGACCGCGAGCTCGTGGGGATCCTGCCCCTCGACGCGGCCGGCCCCGAGCACCTGTCCTTCCTCCACAACCCGAAGTACGCCGCCCAGGCGGCGGCGTCGAGGGCCGGCGCGGTCATCGTCGACCGCGCCGATCGGCTGCCGGGCCGCGACCTCCTGGTGACGGGCGAGCCCTACCTCGCGGTCGCCCGCGCCCTGGAGCTCCTCCATCCCAGGCCGCGTCCGGAGCCGGGCGTCCACCCGAGTGCCGTGGTCGCGGACGACGCCGAGTTCGGCGCCGGCGTCAGTATCGGGCCGCACGCGGTGGTCGGTGGCCGCGCGGTGGTGGGCCCTCGCACGATCATCGCCGCCGGCTGCGTCATCGGGGAGGGGGTGCGGATCGGCGAGGACTGCCACCTCCACCCGAGAGTGGTGGTCGAGGACGGCTGCCGCATCGGCCACCGGTGCATCCTCCAGGCGGGGGTCGTCATCGGGGCCGACGGCTACGGCTTCGCCACCGTCGGCGGCGTCCACCACAAGGTGCCCCAGGTGGGCATCGTGGTCCTCGAGGATGACGTCGAGATCCAGGCCAACACCACCGTCGACCGGGCGACCATGGGCGAGACCCGCATCGGCCGCGGCACCAAGATCGACAACCTGGTCCAGGTGGCCCACAACGTCCGGGTCGGCGAGCACTGCCTGCTGGTGGCCCAGGTCGGGATCTCGGGCTCGACCAGGATCGGCGATCACTGTGTCTTCGCCGGCAAGGCGGGCGTCGCCGGTCATCTCGAGATCGGTGACCGGACGATGGTCGGCGCGACCGCCGCGGTCATGAAGTCAGTTCCCACCGACAGCGTCCTCGCAGGCTTCCCGGCACGGCCTCAGCGGGAGTGGCTGAAGACCCAGGCGGCGGTCGGCCGCATCGACTCCCTGCGCCGCCGGGTCGCCGAGCTCGAGCGGCGCCTGGAGGCGCTCGAAGGATCCGGGGAAGGGCAGGACGGACCGTGAAGGACATCCAGGACATTCTCTCGGTGATGCCGCACCGCTATCCCTTCCTGCTCGTCGACCGGGTCCTCGAGATGACCGAGAGCACCATCCGAGCGGTCAAGAACGTGACCTTCAACGAGCCCCACTTCGCCGGCCACTTCCCCGACCACCCGGTCATGCCGGGGGTCCTGCTGGTGGAGGCCATGGCCCAGGCCGGCGGCTTCCTCCTGTTCAGCCGGGTCGAGGAACGTGACGACAAGCTGATCTACTTCACCGGCATCGACAACTGCCGCTTCCGCCGACCCGTGGTTCCGGGCGACCAGATCGTGTTCGAGGTCGAGGTGGTGTCGGCGAGGCGCAACTTCGCCAAGATCCACGGCCGCGCCACGGTCGACGGGGAACTGGCGTGCGAGGCGGACCTGATGTCCGCCATGATGGAGATCTGATGGCCACGAAGATCCACCCAACCGCCATCGTCGAACCCGGGGCCGAGCTCGCCGACGGGGTCGAGGTCGGCCCCTTCGTCGTCATCGACGGCCAGGCCGAGATCGGGCGGGACTGCGTGATCGGGCCGTACAGCCGGATCACCGGCTCGACCACCATCGGCGCCCGCAACCGTTTCGAGAGCCACTGCTCCATCGGCGCGCCGCCCCAGGACATCTCCTACGCCGGCGAGCCGACCCGCCTCCAGATCGGGGACGGCAACATCTTCCGCGAGTTCGTGACCATCCATCGAGGCACCGCCAAGGGCGGCGGAGTCACCCGGATCGGCCACTCGAGCCTGTTCATGGCCTACGTCCACGTCGCCCACGACTGCCAGGTCGGGTCGCAGACGATCTTCGCCAACGCCGCGACCCTGGCGGGCCACGTCGAGGTCGGCGACCACGCCACGGTCGGCGCCATGACCGCCGTCCACCAGTTCTGCAGGGTCGGCCAGTACGCCTTCCTGGGCGGCTTCACCACGGCCGTCCAGGACTGCCTGCCGTACATGAACACCACCGGCTCGAGGCCGGCGAAGTGCTACGGCCCGAACGTCATCGGCCTGAAGCGCAAGGGCTTCTCCGAGGACAGCCGGGCCGCGCTCAAGAGGCTCTGGCGCCACCTCCACAACCCCAAGCTGAACACCACCCAGGCCCTCGAGAAGGTGCGCGCCGAGCTCGCCGGCCAGCCCGAGGTCGACATCGTGCTCGACTTCATCGAGACCTCGAAGCGCGGCGTGGTCCTGGCCTGAGCGGCGGGAGGGGCCGCAGGCCCCGCAGATGAATGTGGAGCGTCGACGGGTCTGGAGAAAATCCCCGGTCCGGGCGAACCCCGGCGCTTCGGTTCCGTACTCACCTGGAATGTGGTCGCGGGGCGACCGCTGGGAGGCTCGATGACTCGACGGTGCTCGATCGTGGCGGTTCTGTGTGGCGTGCTGTCGGCGGTGCTGGGCTCGGCAGCCGGGGGCGACGAAGCGCTGTGGCTGCGCTACCCGGCGATCTCACCCGACGGGCGGACGATCGTGTTCAGCTACCGGGGCGATCTCTGGAAGGTGCCGGCCACCGGGGGTGAGGCGACGCCCCTGACCCTGCACGAGGCCCACGACACCATGCCGGTGTTCTCGCGCGACGGCGCCACTCTCGCCTTCGCCTCGGACCGCTACGGCAACTACGACGTCTGGACCATGCCGATCACCGGCGGCGAGCCGACCCGCCTGACCTTCCACTCGGCGGACGACCTGCCGGCCTCGTTCACCCCCGACGACGGGGCGGTGCTGTTCTCATCGGCGCGGCTCGACGCGGCCAGCTGCGTCCAGTACCCGACCGGGGCGCAGCCCGAGCTGTACTCGGTCCCGGTGGCCGGCGGCATGCCGACCCGGGTGCTGACCACGCCGGCGCTCTATGCCGTCCACGACCGCTCGGGTGCGCGCCTCGCCTACTCGGACCAGAAGGGCTACGAGGACGAGTGGCGCAAGCACGACACGTCCTCCTTCGCCCGCGACGTCTGGGTCCTCGACGTCGCCACCGGCGAGCACACCCGGCTCACCGGGCCCGGGTGGGACGACCGGCAGCCGGTGTGGGCGCCGGGCGACGGGGCGCTCTACGTCCTGTCCGAGCGGTCGGGCAGCTTCAACGTCTGGCGGCTCGACCCCGCGGACCCGGCGGCCGCCGAGCAGATCACCAGCCACGCGGTGCACCCGGTTCGCTTCCTGAGCGTGTCCGACGCGGGCGACCTCGCCTACGCCTTCGACGGCGCCCTGTGGGTGCGGCCGGCAGGGGCCGACGAGAGCACCCGGCTGTCGGTGGTCGCCCGGGCGGACCGGCGCACCAACCGGCTCCAGCAGCTCGGCGTCGCCTCCGAGATCACCGAGTTCGAGCTGTCGCCGGACGGCGACGAGATCGCCTTCATCGCCCGCGGTGAGGTCTTCGTGACGTCGGTGGAGCACGACGCGACCCGGCGCATCACCACCACCCCCGAGCAGGAGCGGTCGGTGAGCTTCAGCCCCGACGGCCGCAGCCTGCTCTACGCGTCGGAGCGCGGCGGCAGCTGGAACCTGTACCGCGCCGACCTGACCGACGAGGACGAGCCCGACTTCTTCAACGCCACCGCCGTCGTCGAGCGGCCGGTGCTCGAAACCGACCTCGAGACCTTCCAGCCCCGCTTCTCGCCCGACGGGAAGAAGGTCGCCTTCCTCGAGGAGCGCACCACCCTCAAGGTCCTCGACCTCGACACCGGGGAGGCCGTCACGGTGCTGCCCGGCGACCGCAATTACTCCTACGCCGACGGCGACCAGTGGTACCGGTGGTCGCCGGACGGCAGCCGGCTGCTGGTGGGCTTCCTGAGCCCGAGCCGGTGGTCGAGCGAGGTCGGCCTGGTCTCGGCCTCCGGCGACGGCGAGGTCGTCAACCTGACCCGCAGCGGCTACGAGGACCTCGACGCCCGCTGGGTCCTCGACGGCACCGCCATGCTCTGGTTCACCGACCGCCACGGCAACCGCCAGCAGGCCGGGTGGCCGGCCGAGATCGACGTCCACCTGGCCCTGTTCACCGGGGCCGCCTGGGACCGCTGGCACCTGACCGAGGCCGAGTACGCCCAGCTCGAGGCGAAGGAGAAGAAGGAGGAGAAGGCGAAGAAGGCCGATACGAAGGGCGCCGAGGACGACGACGGGGACGAGGAGGAGAACGGCGACGACGAGCCCGAGCTCCCCGAGCCGGTCGACATCGAGCTCGACGGCCTCGAGGACCGCATCCTTCGCCTGACCACCCACTCGGCGCGCATCGCCGACGCCGCGCTGACCTCCGACGGCGACCGGCTGCTCTACCTGGCGCGCTTCGAGAAGGGCTACGACCTGTGGTCCTACGAGCCGCGCAAGGAGGAGATCAAGCTGCTGGCCAAGCTCGACGCCGAGCGCGCCGGAGGGCTCATCGTCGACGACGACGACGAGCAGGTCTTCCTGATCGCGGACCGCGGCCTGAAGAAGGTCGAGATCTCGTCGGGCAAGGTCAGCCCGGTGAAGATGTCCGCCCCCTTCGAGCTCGACGCCGAGGCCGAGCGCGCCTACCTGTTCGAGCACGCCTGGCGGCAGATGGGGAAGAAGTTCCTCGACGTCGACATGCACGGCGTCGACTGGCCCGGGATGAAGGAGGCCTACCTCCGCTTCCTGCCCCACGTGTCGCACAACCGCGACCTCGCCGAGCTGCTCAGCGAGCTGCTCGGCGAGCTCAACGCCTCCCACACCGGCGCCGGCTACCGGCCGGACGGCGACGACGGCGACCGCACCGCCTCCCTCGGCTTCTTCCCCGACCCGACCTGGACCGGCGGCGGGGTCAGGGTCCTCGAGGTGATCGAGGGCGGGCCGCTCAACCGGGCGGACACCCGGATCGGGGCCGGGACCGTGATCACCTCCATCGACGGGAGCGACATGGCCGCCGGCGCCAACTGGTACCCCCTGCTCAACCGCAGGGAGGACCAGCCGACGCGGCTCGGCCTCCTGGACCCGGACGACGGCGAGCGCTGGCAGGAGGTGGTCAAACCCGTGTCCCAGCGCACCGAGCGGGAGCTGCTCTACGAGCGCTGGGTGCGCTCGCGCCGGGCCGAGGTCGACCGCCTGTCCGGCGGGCGCCTGGGCTACGTCCACATCCGCGGCATGAGCGACGGCCCCTTCCGCGAGGTCATCGAAGACGCCTTCGGCGAGGAGGTCGCCAAGGAGGGCCTGGTCCTCGACACCCGCTTCAACGGCGGCGGCAACCTGGTCGAGCCCCTGACCGTGTTCCTGTCCGGTCGCACCTACATGACCGCGAGTCCACGCGGCCAGACTATCGGCAGCGAGCCCACCCTGCGCTGGACGAAGCCGTCCGTCGTCGTCCAGAACGAGGGCAACTACTCGGACGCCCACTGCTTCCCCTACGCCTACCGGGCCCTCGGCATCGGCGAGCTCGTCGGCACCCAGGTCCCGGGCACCTGCACCGCGGTCTGGTGGGAGACCCTCCAGGACCGGTCGCTCTACTTCGGCATGCCCCAGGTGACCTGGGTCGACCTCGAGGGCGATCCCCTCGAAAACAAGCACCTCGACCCGGACCACGCGGTCGACAACGACCCGAAGCTCGAGGCCGCCGGCCGCGACCAGCAGCTCGAGAAGGCCGTGGAGGTCCTGCTCGGCGCGCTCTGAGAGGGAGACGACGGGCCGCGGGGGGGCGGATCAGCCTCCCGGCTGCGCGCCGCCCGCGGCGCGGCCCTCCTGGATCAGGTTGACGAGGACGCCGTCGCGGTCGCGGAAGAGCATCTCCCGCGCCTGGACCTCCATGCCCTCCCGCTCGAACAGGACCATGGGCGGCGAGATCACGGTGTAACCCGCCTCAGCCAGCCTGGCGGCGATCCCGTCGATGTCGTCGGTCAGGAACACGAGCGCCACGTCGCCGGTGCGAGCGGCGGCGCCCTGCGCCGGCGCCGGGACCGTCGAGCGGTCGTCGCCGAGCTGGAACAGGCCGACGTTGCCGTACACGACGTCGCCGGACTGGAGGATCCTGGCCCGGATGGTGAGCCCGCTGGTGCCCAGGATCCGGTTGAAGGCCTCGTCGGCGAACTCGCCCTCGAAGCGGACCCGCAGCCCGAGGATGTCGCGGTAGAGCTCCAGCGACGCCTCGAGGTCGCGCACCAGGATCGAGGCCCGCGCCATGGGCGACACCTTGAAGCCCTCGGGGATCGGGTTGCCGGGGGGCGACTGGGGGAGCACGGGGGCTGCCGCGCAGGTCGTGACGAGGATGGCGGCGAGGATCGGATGTCTCACGGTGAGGCGCTTCACGGCTCGGTCCTCCCCTCGTAGAGCTCGATCCAGGCCCCGTCGGGGGAGCGGACGGCGCACAGGGTCACCGGGCCGTGGGGTTCGAGCTCGAGCTCGGTGGGCGGCACGACCAGCTCGACGCCGCGCTCGGTGAGACCCCGTGCGTACTCTGCCAGGCCGTGGACCGGGAAGCGGACGGTGAGGATCCCGAGGTTGGGAGGCGCCGCGAGCCCGCTGAAGTCGCGTCCGACGAGCTCGCCGGGGGCGAAGAGCTCCAGGCAGCCGACCATCTGGCCCCGGGGGTGCACGATGGCGACCTGAAGCGGCGTGTCCATGGCGATCCGGTAGGGCAGGCCGAAGATGTTGGCCCCGGGAGGCGCCCAGCCGACCTCGGTCTCGATGGCGACCTCGAAGCCGAGGCCGTGAACGTAGAAATCCAGCGCTCGGCGGACATCGCGCACCACCTGTGGCACGTTGAACGGGGCCGAGACGCGGCCCGGGAAGGCGCCGGGCGCCAGCGGCGGGTCGACCCGCTCGACGAGGGAGAACACCACGCCGTCGTGGCCGGTGGCGACCCCCTCGACGACGGTGAAGGGACCGAAGCGGTACTGCACCGGGTCGTGGTGGCCGACCCAGCCGCGCGCCTGGAGCGCGCCGAAGCTCGCCGCCATGCTGACGACCCGGGACGAGACGTTGCTGAAGCCGCCCACGTCCCAGAAGCGGGCGCTCGACCGGATCTGGCGCTGCTCGACGCCGTGGATCTTCACCAGCCGCACGAGGCCCCGCTCCTCGCCGGGGTTGCCGAGCACCACCTCCTCGATGAGCGCCGTTTCGGGCAGCTTCCAGGCAACCGTCTGCTCCGGGGAGGACCGGCCACGGTGCCGGACCTCCCAGCCGGCCACCTCGACGTACAGCCGCTCCGCTGCGTCGAGGTCGAGCACGCTGAACACCACCTCGTTCCAGCCCGGGCTATCGCACCTCATCACGGCGCCTCCATCGACGGGCGGCGTGCGGGAGCCGGGGCTCCCCGGCACGCGGGTCCGGTGCTATCCTGAGACGGCATTGTACCGGGTTTCGTCGTCGCGGACCACGGCACGGGCGCCCGCCTTCCCGACACCGAGGGGCCGGTCATTGTGACGGTCTTCGCCAACGGCGTCCCCAGCGTTTCGCGGTCCGCCGTCGTGGTCCCCGATGTCCTCTTCGCCGACGGCTTCGAGTCGGGCACCACCGGCGCGTGGTCGGCGGCGGCGCCGTAGCAGGACGGTCCGCGACCCGCAGGGCAGGTCGAGCGCTCGGCGGGTCGGAGCCTGCCGTTCTGACGGGTGATTCGGGCCACGCCGGACCCGGGTGGCACGGGCGGCCCCCATCCATCCTGGAAGGCTGATGACCTTCGGGCCGTTGCGACCTATGTTTGAGAGTGAGGCATCACGTCTCGAAACAGACGGGCGAAAAGGGGAGAACATGCTGCCGCTGACCTTCGACCACCACGTGCTGAGCCTGCTGCCGCCCATGGACGAGGCCCTGGAGGGGCGCGTGCTGACGGTGCTGCGGGCGATCGTCAAGCGCCGGGTGCTGCCCTGGCTGGCGGCGTCCGATGGCGTCGACGCGGTGCAGCTCGCCCGGGCCTCGGAGCGGCACCGGATCGCGCGCTTCGAGGACCCGGCCGGCGAGGTCGAGCTGGTCAGCTTCGTCACCGCCGCCGACGACCGCTTCACCGTCTGGATCCACGAGCGGGTCTTCGACTACATCGCCTTCGGCCTGCCCGCCAACCCGCTCCAGGCCTTCGAGCCGCCGACCGAGGAGGCGGCCAAGGTCATGGCCCTTTCCGAGCTCGTCCTTCGCCACCAGCTCGACGTGGTCGCGCGGCCCCAGCGGCCGGCGGCCGAAGCCCTGGTCGCCGACTGCGCCTTCGTCGAGGATCGCCGCGAGCACGACCCTGGCTTCGCCGGACACCTGGAGGCCGCTCTCGCCGACCCCACCAACGGTCTCCGAACCGAGACCATCCAGGATCTGGTCGCCCGCCACGACGCCGGCAACGATATCGGGCCGGTGGCCGAGGAGGCCGTGGCCGAGCACCTGCCGTTGCTGGTCCGGCTGCCCGTCGAGCTCCTCGCCGGCGCCTTCGAGGCCCTGGCGGGGGGCGAGCGGGAGCGGCTGCTCGCGTCCTGCTTCAGGCTCGCCGCCGACCACCGGCTCACGGTCGCACGGCGGGCCCGCCACCTCGAGGGCGTCGTCGCCCTCCTCGACCGCCAACGACGTCTGGAGCCGGAGACCCTCGGCGACCTGTTCGTTTCGCTGCTCGATGCGGGCGGCCGCGAAACCGTGCTGAGAGAGCTGGAGATCGACACCGAGGACTTGAAGATCGACGACGACACGGCGCTTCTTGCGGCCCTGCTCGAGCGTCTCGGCGCGCGGCCCGCGGCCACGTCAGAGGGCCCCAAGGCGGACCCCGCCCACCTCGCACCCGCCCTGGAGGGGCCGCACCTGGCGGGCGAGTGGCCGAAGCCCGACTCGCTGAAGGAGCGCATCGAGGCGGCGCGGACCGACCCCCGCGTGCCGCGCTCCGTGGTCCGCGCCATCGACAACAACGCCTCCAACATCGGCAGCCACTCCTCCGCCAAGTACACCGAGTTCATCGAGACCCTGCTCGCGGTGCCCTGGGGCCGGCTCCAGCCGATCGAGGTCGGGCCCCTGGAGTTCGCCGCCGGTCTCGACGCCGGCCACTTCGGGCTCGCCGGCCCCAAGGAGCTGGTCGCGGACTTCTTCGCCAACCTGATCTGGCGCTACCGCGACTTCGACCCCGAGCGCGCGGCGTCCTGGCGGCGCACCGGCAGCGCCTTCCTGTTCGTCGGCCCGCCGGGCGTCGGCAAGACGTCGCTCGCCATCTCGATCGCGTCCAACCTCGGGCTGCCCTACCACAAGATCTCCCTCGGCGGCATGCGCGACGAGTCGGTGCTGCGCGGCCACGGCTTCACCTACGAGGGGTCGAAGCCCGGCGCCATCGTCCAGGGCCTGATCAAGATGGAATGCATGAACGGGCTCTTCATCCTCGACGAGGCCGACAAGACCGAGCCCATGACCGTGGCCACCCTGCTCGAGATCCTCGACCCCGAGCAGAACCACCTGTTCCACGACAAGTACACCCTGTCGACGGTGGACGTCGACCTTTCGAACTGCCACTTCATCCTCACCGCCAACACCCTCGACACGGTGCCGCCGCCGGTCATCGACCGCTGCCAGGTGGTCCACCTCGACCGCTACAGCCTCGAGGAGAAGGTGGCCATCGCCCACCGCTACATTCTGCCCAGGCTGCGCGAGCGGTACAGCGTCGCCGCCGACGCCATCGACTTCGAGCAAGGCCACGAGGACGAGCACCTGCGCTACCTGATCCGCACCTACACCCGCGAGGCGGGGGTGCGGCAGCTCGAGCTCGCGCTCAGGACCCTGCTCCTGCGCCTGCAGCGAACGCACCTGTTCTCGGGCGACGAGGCCCGGGTCGAGATCACCCACAACCTCATCAAGCGCACGTTGGAGTCGCCCACGGCGCCGGCGAAGATCAACGCCGACGACCGCATCGGCGAGGCCCTGGCCCTCGGCGTCAACCCCGAGCTCGGGGTCGGCGGTCTGATCCCGGTGCAGGCGACCCGGATCGGCGCCGCCGGCAGCGGCGACGGCTCGGCGGTGAGCATGGTGCACGCCACCGGCAACCTCGAGAAGGTCATGGACGAGAGCCGGCGTGTGGCGACCACCGCCATCCTCCACTGCGCCGACGCCCTCGGGATCTCCCCGGAGCGGGTCCGCGACGCGGTCCACCTGCACTTCCTGGGCGCCTCGACCCGCAAGGACGGCCCGTCGGCGGGCGCCGCCATCGCCCTCGCCCTGGCGTCCCTGCTCACCGGCACCCCGCTGCGGCGCGACCTGGCGGCCACCGGCGAGGTCGACACCCAGGGGCGGGTCTCGGGGGTGGGGGGCCTCGACGCCAAGCTGGAGACCGCCGCCGACGCCGGCTGCCGGACGGTGCTGATTCCGGTCGACAATCTGACCGGCCCGGGCGGCATCGACCGGTTGCCCGAGTCGCTGCGCAACGAGCTCCAGGTGCTGACCTACGACGAGTGGTCCGGGCCCCACGACCCCTTCGACCCGGAGCGCCACGTCCTGCAGGTGGTGGCGGTGGACCACATCCTCCAGGCCTTCGAGGTGGCGAAGGTGGACGAGGCCGAGCTCGCCGCCGTCGAGGAGCTCTGCCGGGGGCACGCGCGGCGGATCGCCCCCGGGCGACGGTCGCGGCAGCCGCTGCCGGTGGCGCTGGTGGTCAAGGACCCAGAGGAGTTCTCGCCGGGCGGGGCGCCGCCCGGGCTGTGCGAGAGCTGCGGAGGCTGCCGGCTGCTGGTGCCCGAGGGCACGGCCGAGCGCTGGACCCAACGGGTGGACGGTGCCGACGAGGTCTCGAGGATCCGAGAGGTCGGCCGCGGTCCCGAGGGGCTCGCGGCGGAGCTGCATCGGGTCGGGGACGAGGCCGGCGACGGCGGTCCGCTGGCGGTGGTGGCGCCGTTCTTCGCGCTCAAGGAGGTCGACGTCGACGCCCTCGGCCTGCCCGGGGGGTCGCTGGTCTTCGTCAACAACTTCATCGCCCAGGGCGTCAAGCTCAGGAGCGCCAAGCCATTGTTCAACCGGGTGGTCTGCCGCCTGCTCCACTTCGACCGCGAGGCCCTGGAGAGCTTCCCCCTGCTGGTGCGCCGCGACGGGGTCTGGCTCCCGGACCTCGAGGCCGTACCCGAGAAGTACCGGCTCGAGCCCGGCCGCTGCCGGGAGCTCCTCGAGCGCTTCCTCGGCGCCTGGCTGGAGGTGGTGGACTCGTCCCCGATGGCGGTCGGGCTCGGAACCGGGAGCGCCGGCCCCGGGCCGCGACCCGCAGGTGCGGCCTGAGATCGACCTCGGCGCTCAGTACGCCCGGCCCAGTCGCTCCAGCACCGCGTGCGGGTCGCCGAGCTTGCCGAGGAGCTCGCGGGCCGGGTCGCCGAGGGCGTCGACGACCTCCTTCGCGGTGCGGACCATCGCGCCGTCCACGACGTAGAGGGGGCTGCCGTTGGGGTCGAGGTAGAGCCCGGTCGGGGGCTCGACCGCCTCGAGGCCCTCGTAGCCGGACGGGGGCTCGTCGGCCACCACGATCGCCCAGACCTTGGGGTCGAGGTGGACGACGTCCACCCGCTCGTCCTTGAGGTCCTGGCGCAGAACGTCCCAGCCGGGCGCGTCGAGGTCACCTTTCAAGAGCCAAAGTCGGGACATGTCGTCACCCTCCAAAGCTGAATCATACCCCGCCCTTTTTTCTTGCCCCGGATTTCGCGAAATCCGGGGCAAGAAAAAAGATAGAGTAATCTCCAAGGAGGAGGCACGATGAACGTGGATCAACCGGCATGGCAGGTGTGGCACGACGAGAGCGAGCCGATCCGGGTCGGGATCTCGTCCTGCCTGCTCGGCCGTAAAGTCCGCTTCGACGGCGGCCACAAGCACGACCGTTACCTGACGGACATCCTGGGGGCCTGGCTCAAGTGGGTCTCGGTGTGCCCCGAGGTGGAGATCGGCCTCGGCACGCCGCGGCCGGCGATCCGCTTGGAGGGTACGGCCGAATCGCCCCGCCTGGTGGAGCCCAAGAGCGGTGACGACCTGACCGAGCGGATGCACACCTACTCCGAGCGCCGGGTGGGGGAGCTGCAGGAGCTCGACCTGGACGGCTACGTGCTCAAGCGTGCCTCGCCGTCCTGCGGCATGGAGCGGGTCAAGGTCTGGAACCAGGGCGGGATGCCCGAGAAGAACGGCGTCGGCATCTTCGCCGCCGTGCTGCTGGAGCGCTGGCCCAACCTGCCGGTGGAGGAGGAGGGGCGGCTCAACGACCCGGTGCTGCGCGAGAACTTCGTCGAGCGTCTGTTCTGCCGGCACCGCTGGCGCAGCCTGGTCCGGGTCGGGCTGACCAGGTCTCGGCTGATCGCCTTCCACACCGCCCACAAGATGCTGCTGCGCTCCCACAACGAGGCCGGCTACCGGCGCCTCGGCAAGCTCGTGGCCTCCTTCGGCCGAGGTCCCGACGCGGAGGTCTTCGCCACCTACGAGGACGAGTTCTTCGCCGTGCTCGCGACCAGGGCGACGGTCAAGCGCCACGCCAACGTTCTCCAGCACGCCGTTGGCTACCTCAAGCAGGCCCTCGATCCGGCCGACCGGCGGGAGCTGCTCGGGCTCGTCGAGGACTACCGCGCCGGCCTGGTGCCCCTGGTGGTGCCCATTACCATGCTCCGCCACCACGTCCACCGCCACAACGTCGAGTACCTCACCGGCCAGCTCTACCTCGAGCCCCACCCCAAGGAGCTCATGCTGCGCAACCGTGTGTGAGCGAGGGGCCTTGAGGCCCCTCCGCGCCCGCGCCCGCGTCCGCGTCCGCGTCCGCGTCCGCGTCCGTGCCCGTGCCCGATGCCCGGGACGGCGACCTGGGGCAGCGATCAGCAATCAGCGAACAGCGAACAGCGAACAGCGATCAGCGGCAGCGATCAGCAACCAGCAATCAGCAACCGGCGGGGGCGTCCGGAGCCGGTTTCGCCTCCGGGCCCGGGTCCGGACGCTGCCCCCC
>DATHSO010000094.1:0-37116 GCA_035464095.1 Candidatus Methylomirabilota bacterium
AGCGCGCTCCGCACAATGCCCAACCTGGCAATCCCCGGGAAGCGCGCCTGGAAAGGCTCTTCCAGCTGCGAGGCAGGCCGCCGCTCGATGAGACGGCGCGGTCGCAGCCCTCCCCCTCAACCCCCGCGCGACCGCGCCGGCTCATCGACGCTGGGACGCCGAAGGCGGCCCAGAAGGCCGGTGCCCCGGGACGCTCGGCCACGCGCCCAGCGGCAGTGACAGCGAACAGTCGCCCGCGCCGCCGCGTTGGTCAACTCGATCCCGATCCCGGACGGGTTCGGGGCCGGCACCGGGCCCGGCTCAGCCCGCTGCCGCTGGTTGCTGGTGCTGACGCTGATCGCTGGTCCGGGTTCGGGTTCGGGTTCGGGTTCGGCTCCGGGCGCGGGTCCGGCTCCGGCCTCAATCCCCGGCCGCGGCCTTCCCGGCGGAGCCCTTGCGCGCGGTCATGTCGACCCTGCCTTCGAGGAAGGCCCCGTCCTCCATGACGATCGCGGGCGCGTGGATCTCGCCGCGGACCCTGGCCGAGCCGTGCAGCACCACCTTCTCGGAGGCCCTCACGACGCCCTCGACCTGGCCGCCGATGAGGCAGCGGGCGACGTCGATCTCGCCCTCCACCGAGCCGTCCTGCCCGATCAGCAGCTCGGACCTGGAGCGGATCGTCCCCTCGATCCGGCCGTCGATCCGGAAGGCGTTGGCGAACTCGAGCTCTCCCTTGAGAGTGCAGCCCGGGTCCACGAATCCGTTGAGCGTGTCCGTGGGACGCGCCATCACTCACCCCCCATGAGCAGGTCGAAGACCCGCATCAGCTCGTCGTCGTCGGCGCAGGCGATGACCACCGCGCCGCCGCCCCGGCGGCGCGGCCGAATGGCCACCGGCGCACCGAGACGAAGACTCAGCCGCTCCTGGGCCGCCGTCAGGTTCGGATCCGCCGCCGGCCGGTTGCCCTTCTCGGGCGGCTTGGCCGACGCCGGCCGGGTATCGGCCGCTGCCCGCTCCAGCTCGCGCACCGACAGCCCCTCCGCCAGCGACCGGCGCGCCCACTCGAGCCGGACGTCGTCGTCCGCGAAGGCGAGCAGAGCGCGGCCGTGGCCGGCGCTGAGCTCCCCCGCCTCGACCCACGCCTGGATCGCCTCCGGCAGCTTGAGCAGCCGCAGGGCGTTGGCGACCGTGCTCCGGTCGAGGCCCACCTGCTCGGCGATCTCAGCCTGCGACAGGCCGTGCTCGGAGCGCAGGTGCTCGAAGGCGCGCGCCTCCTCGAGGGGCGACAGGTCGCGCCGCTGCAGGTTTTCCACGAGCGCCAGAGCGAGCTCGTCGCGGGCGCCGAGGCGTTCGCGGATCACCGCCGGCACGGTCTGAAGCCCGGCGGCCCGGGCCGCCCGCCAGCGCCGCTCGCCGGCGATCACCACGTAACCGTCGGCGCCGTCCTCGCTCACCAGCAGGGGTTGGAGCACGCCGTGGCGCCGGATCGAGTCGGCGAGCTCGTCCAGGGCCCCCTGGTCGAAGACCCGCCGCGGCTGCTCGGGGTTCGGCCGAAGCCGGTCCACCGGGATCTCGGCGAGCCCGGAGCGCGCCTTGGGCGTGTCCGGGATCAGGGCCTTGAGGCCACGGCCGAGGGCCTGCTTAGCCAAACACCACCTCCGTCCGTTCCAGGTACTCGCGGCCGAGCTGAAGGTAGGCCTGGGCGCCCTTGCTGCGCAGGTCGTAGGCGTGGATCGGACGTCCGAAGGACGGCGCCTCGGCGAGGCGGACGTTGCGCGGGACCACCGTCTGAAAAACCAGCTCGCCGAACACCGAGCGCACCTCCTCCGCCACCTGCTGGGCCAGGTTCGTCCGGTCATCGTACATGGTGAGCACCACCCCGTCGATGGCGAGCTCCGGGTTGAGGAAGCGCCGCACCTCGTCGAGGGTCCGCAGCAGCTTCGACACCCCCTCCATGGCGTAGTACTCGCACTGGATCGGGACCAGCAGGGCGTCGGCCGCGGCCAGGGCATTGACGGTCAGCAGGCCCAGGGACGGCGGGCAGTCCACCAGCACGTAGCGGAAGCCGGCGAGCCCGGCCATGGCCTCGCGGAGGCGGAACTCCCGTCCCACCATGCCCACCAGCTCGACCTCGGCCCCGGCGAGGTCCGGGGTCGCAGGCACCACGGCGAGGTGGGGAAACTCGGTGTCCCGCACCGCCTCGGCGATCGCGACCCGCCCTGTGAGGACGTCGTACGTCGTGGCGGCGTCGGCGGCCACGTCCTGGCCGAGCCCGGTGGTGCAGTTGCCCTGGGGGTCGAGGTCGACCAGCAGGGTGCGGCGCTCGTAGGCGGCGAGGGTCGCACCGAGGTTGATGGCGGTGGTGGTCTTGCCCACCCCGCCCTTCTGGTTGACGACGGCCACGACTCTGGGTTTCACGTGGAACACGGCTTCGCGAGCACCAACCGGCCCCGGTCGAGGCCGACGAGCGGCCAGCTTACCACACGCCACCCGGCCGCCCCGGCCACCGCCGCCTCGCCGTCGACCGTGGTCCACAGGGCGACGCCGCCGCCCGCGGCCAGGCGCCCCGCCGCGGCCCAGTCGAGCAGCCCCCGGTGGCCCCCGACCGCCCGCGAGGTCACCAGGTCGAAGGGGGGCTCGCCCTCCAGCTCCTCGAGGCGGCGGTCGACGGCCCGGGCGTCGAGGCCGAGCTCCCGGATCACCAGCCGCAGGAAGGCCCAGCGCTTCTGCCTGGGCTCGAGCAGCACCCCCCGCCAGCTCGGCCGTGCCGCGAGCAGCGGCACCCCCGGCAGGCCGGCGCCGCTGCCGACGTCGAGGAGCAGCCCCCCGCCCTCCAGCAGCCGAAGCCCGGCCAGGGAGTCCACCAGGTGGCGCTCGACCAGCTCCCGGCGGTCCCGAAAGCGCACCAGGTTGTGCCGCGCCGACCACAGCTCCACGAGCTCGGCGTAGCGCACCAGTCGGTCGAGGGCGGCCCCGGTGGCGTGGCCCTCCAGGAGCTCCCGGTAGGCAGGCGCCGGGGTCACCCGCCCGCCCCCTCGCGGGCGATCCGGCCGGCCAGGATCGCCAGCGCGGCCGGCGTCATTCCCGGCAGCCGCTCGGCCTCGGCGAGGGTCCGCGGCCGGTGCCGCTCGAGCTGCTCCACCACCTCCCGGGACAGCCCCGGGATGCGGTGCGGCTCCCACCCGGCGGGGATCGCCACCGACCGCAGGCGCTCGACCCGCGCCGCCTCCCTTCGGTGCCGCGCCAGGTAGCCGTCGTAGCGCAGCAGCCCGACCACGATCCGGCGGTCCTCGGGCTCCAAATCCGAGAGGGCCGGCGCCCGCGCCGCGAGCCCGTCGACGTCCAGGTCCTGGCGCCGCAGCAGCCCGGCCCAGCTGGTCGGCGCCCGCAGCTCGATCCCGGCGAGCTCCCGCAGCGTCTCCCGGGTGCCGCGGTCGGGGGTGACGGCGGTCGCCTCCAGGGTCTCGCGCGCCCGCTCCCGGGCCCGCCATCGGCGACGTTCCACGTGAAACACCGACTCCCGGACCAGGCCCAGGCGCACCCCGTCCGCCATCAGCCGCTGGCGCGCCGAGTCGATGCCCAGCAACAGCCGGTGCTCGGCCCGGGAGGTGAACATCCGGTACGGCTCCACGTGCTCCCGGCCCACCAGGTCGTCCACCATGACCCCGAGGTACGCCCGCTCCCGCCCGGCGAGCCAGGGCGCCTCGCCACGACCACCGAGAACGGCGTTGACGCCGGCCAACCAACCCAGGGCGGCCGCCTCCTCGTAGCCGGAGGTCCCCAGCAGCTGCCCGGCGAGGGCGAGGCCCGGCACCGATTGCACCGCCAGGTCCCGGCCCACCTGGTGGGGCGCCACTACGTCGTACTCCACCGCGTAGCCGTAGCGCAGGAACTGGGCGCGCTCCAGCCCGGGCACCGCCCGCACCACCGCCTCCTGGACGTCCCGGGGCAGGCTGGTGGACAGGCCGTTGACGTAGATGCTCTCGCTGTCGAGGCCCTCCGGCTCCAAAAAGACCGTGTGCTGCCGGTGGTGGGGAAAGCGCACCACCTTGTCCTCGATGGACGGGCAGTAGCGCGGCCCGACCCCGGCGATGGCGCCCGCGAACAGTGGCGACCGGTGCAGGTTGTCCTCGATGATCGTCTGCACCAGCTCCGGCGTCCGGGTCAGCCAGCACACGACCCGATTGCGAACCCCCCGGCTGCGCCAGGAGAAGGGCCTCGGCGGCTCGTCCCCGCCCTGGGCTTGGAGGCCGTCGAGGTCGAGGCTGCGCCGCGCCAGCCGGGGCGGGGTCCCGGTCTTGAAGCGCCGCAGCTCGAGCCCGAGGCCCGCCAGCTCCGCGCCCAGGCCGAGGCTCGGCCGCTCGCCGAAGCGCCCGCCGGGCTCGCGCTCGGCGCCCCGGTGGAGAAGCCCGCCCAGGAAGGTCCCGGTGGTCAGTATCACCGTCCGCGCTCGGAGCCGGCCGCCGCCGGCCAGCCGTACGCCGGTCACGCCACCAGCGCCGACCAGCAGCCCGACCACCTCCCCTTCGACCACCTCCAGCCGCGGCAGGCGCCCCAGGACCCGACGCATGATCTCGCTGTACCGGGCCTTGTCACACTGCGCCCGCGGCCCCCACACCGCCGGCCCCCGCGAGGCGTTGAGGACCTTGAACTGGAGCCCGGCCCGGTCGGCGGCCCACCCCTGCAGCCCGCCCAGGGCGTCGAGCTCGGCCACCAGGTGGCCCTTGCCGATGCCGCCGATGGCCGGGTTGCAGGGCATCTGGGCGATGGTCTCCCGGTGCAGGGTGACCAGCGCCACCGTCGCCCCCATCCGAGCTGCCGCGGCCGCCGCCTCACAGCCCGCGTGCCCGCCGCCGACAACCACCACGTCCCGGACCACGCCGCCCCTCACTTGCCGATGCAGAAAGTGGCGAAGACCCGGTCCAGGACCTCCTCGCTCGCCACTTCCCCGGTGAGCTCCGCCAGTGACTCGAGGGCCGCCCGCACCGCCTCGGCAGCGAGCTCCGGACGGGCCACCTCGGCGCCCTCGAGCTCGGCGGACGCCCGCTCCAGAGCCGCCCGGTGCCGCTCCGACACCGCGACCTCGCCGCCCAGGTCGGCGACCTCCGAGGCCACCACCGCCTCGAGAGCCCTCCGAAGCGCGTCGACACCCTCGCCGGTGCTGCAGGACACCGCCAGCCAGCCGTCCTCCACCGAGCCTGCGGCCAGGTCCCACTTGGACCGGATCGCCACCGCCGGCCGGCCGAAGCCCGCCTCCTCTGGCTGCGGCCGGGAGCCGTCCGCGGGCCACAGGAGCAGCACGGCGTCGGCCTCGGCGGCGGCCCCGCGAGCGCGCCGCATCCCCTCCGCCTCCACGGGATCGGCGGCGTCGCCGACCCCCGCGGTGTCCTGCAGCACCACCGCCACCCCGCCGATCTCCACCTCGGCCTCCACGACGTCCCGGGTCGTGCCCGGGTGCGGCGAGACGATCGCCCGCTCCCGCCCCACAAGGAGGTTGAACAGGGTCGACTTGCCCGAGTTTCGCGGACCGAGGATCGCCAGCCGCAGGCCCTCCCGGACCCGCCGCCCCGCCGCCGCCGTCGCCACCAGCGCCGCGATCTCGGCCCGGGCCTCGTCGACGCCCCGGCGGACCTCGTCGGCCCGGTAGGCGATGTCGTGGGGCGCGAAGTCGAGGGCCCCCTCGATCTCGGCGAGCACCGCAACCAGGCCGTCGCGCAGGACGGCGAAGCGCTTCGACAGCACACCCTCGAGCTGGCTCCGGGCGAGCCGGGCCTGCCAGGCCGTCTGCGCCCGCACCAGGTCGTTGACCGCCTCGGCCTGGACCAGGTCGAGCTTGCCGTTGGCCACCGCCCTCCGGGTGAACTCCCCCGGCGCCGCCGGGCGCGCCCCCGCCGCGACCGCGGCCTCGAGGGCGCGCGCCACCAGCCACGGCGAGCCGTGGACGGAGATCTCGACCATGTCCTCGCCGGTGTAGGAGCGGGGCCCCGGAAACGACGTCACCACCACCCGGTCGAGCCTCGCGCCCTCCCGGTCCCGCAGGGTGCCCAGGCGAGCCACCCAGCCGACCTCGAGATCGACCTCCGGACACAGCGCCGCGGCCACCCCGCGGGCGTCGGGGCCGCTGATCCGGATCACGGCGAGGCCGCCGCGGCCGGCCGGTGTCGCCCGCGCGACGATGGTGTCAGCGCCGCCGACGAGGGCGGACGACCACCCGCTTGAGAAAGCCGTCTCCATCGGACTCGGTCTCCACGCCCGGGTCGTCGGCCAGGGCCAGGTGGATCTCCCGCCTCGCCGCCGGCGTCATCAGGCCGAGCACCACCGGCGAGCGGGTGCGCAGCGCCTCGTCCGCCGCCGCCTCGGCCTTCTCCTGGAGCTGGTACGACCGCCGCTCCTTGAAGCCGCCGCTGTCCAGGTGGACCGGTAGATGGCGCTCCAGCCGCCGGTTGAGGACCCGGTTGCACAGGTACTGGAGGGCGTCGAGGCCCTTGCCGCCGCCGGCGGTCAGCAGCCCGCAGTCGCCGCCCTCGAGCTCGCCCAGCAGCGCCTCCCCGGTCTCGTCGAGGCGGGCGGTGAGCTCGAGCCCGCCGGCCCGGAAGGCCTCCGACAGGAACAGCCCGACCACCGCCACCGGGTCGACCTCGGCCGCGACCACGACCCCTTCCGCGTCGCTCGAGACGACCTCGTAGTGGAGCTCGCCGATGCGGGCCCTCAGCTTGGCGCAGGCTTCGCTCAGGGCCCCGTCCAGGGTCTCGGCCCGGTACTGCCGCGTCGGCTTCATTTCGACTTCCTCCTGCCGGCCCACTTGGCATAGGTCCGCTCGCCGACCATGTGGAGGGTGACCTCCTGCTGGATGATCGAGATCACGTTGTTGGTGAGCCAGTACAGGACCAGCCCGGACGGGAACTGCAGGAACATGATCCCGAAGACCAGGGGGAGCATCCGCATGATCCGCTGCTGCTGGGGGTCGCCCGCTTGCGGTGCGAGGCGCTGCTGGAGCCACATGGTGGCGGTCATGAGGATCGGCGTGACGTAGTAGGGGTCCTTGGCCGAGAGGTCCTGGATCCACAACGCGAACGGCGCGTGGCGCAGCTCGATGGCGTGCAGGAAGAGCTGGTACAGCGCCCACAGAATCGGCAGCTGCACCAGCACCGGCAGGCAGCCCGCCATCGGGTTCACCCCCTCTGCCTTGTACAGCGCCATGGTCTCCTGGCTCATCTTGGCGCGGGCCTGGGGGTCGTTCTTCTTTTTCTTGTACTTGGCCTGGATCTCCTTGACCTTGGGTTGGACCTTGGCCATCTTGCGCATCGACACGGTGGAGGTGTGCATCAGCGGGAAGAGAACGATCCGGATGCCCACCGTGAGCAGGATGATGGCGGTGCCGTAGTTGCCCACCAGGCCGTAGATCCACCACAGCGCCTTGAGAAAGAACACCGAGATGAAGCCGAAGATCCCGAAGTCGAGGGTCCGCTCGACCCCTCCGCCGATGGTCTGGAGAAGGTCGTACTCCTTGGGCGCAGCGAGCAGCTGGCCCGAGAACTCGCTGCCGGCCGGGGCCACGGTCACCCGCAGCACCTGGGTGAGGCGCGGCTCCCCGTCCGGTGCGGTCTCGGTGAACTCGAGGCGCTCCATCCGGACCTCGTCGACCCGGCCCTGCGGCCGCAGGAGGTTGACGAAGTAGGCGTCCTCGAGGCCGGCGTAGGCGACCACCCCGGGCTGCAGGATCTCAGGAGCCTTGACCTTGCCCTTCTTGAACTCCTCGAGCTGCCCGTCCGCGAGCACAACACCGTCGCCCCAGACCGCGAGGCGGCTGTCGCGCTCGACCTCGCTGAGATCCCGCAGGCCGGTACCCGCGCTCACCGCCGCGCCGCGCAACTCGCCGGCGGTGACCACCGTCACCCCGATCCCGTAGCCGTCGTCGAGCTCGATCCGCTTGCGGGCCGCGCTGCCGCTGCCGTCGGCCCAGCTCATGACCACCGCGTCGCCCTCGCGCTCCACGCGGTACAGCCGCTCGTCGGGGCCGTCGTCGGTGACGAGCTGAAGCGGCAGCGCCCGGTCCTCGAGGGGCACGTCCTGGATCAGCTGCAGGACCCCGCCCTCGTCGTCGTCGTAGCGCAGCAGCCGGATCGAGGTCACGGCCGCGCCGCGATTGCTCAGCTCGACCTCGATCACGTCGTTGGCGAGGGTGAGCCGCTCCTCGACCTCGGCCGCCACCGCCTCCGCCACCACCGGCTCGACCGGCTCGACCGTCTCCTCGGTCCCGGTGTCGGCGGGCGCCACCGGCTCGAGCCGGCCGTCGGCCGTGACCGTCGGGGTCGGCTGGCCCCCGACCCGTCCCGGCGGGGGCGGCGGCGGGAAGAGCACCGACCACACCGCGAAGATCAGCGCCGACAGCACGAAGGCCAGCAGCAGTCGTTTCTCCATCTCGCTCCACACCTTCCCGGATCGCGCTCGCGACCGGCCGCTCAGCGGCCCCCGGCCTTCATCCTCCCGGCGACCCTGCGCAGGCAGTCGTCGAAATCACGGACCAGCTCCCCCCACGGCGCCAGGCGACAGCTCCGCCGGGCATTGACCACGAGGTCGACCGATTCTGTCACGGCCGGCGACGGATGCAAGCGGTACAGCTCGCGCAGCCGGCGCTTGCAGCGGGCCCGGGCGACGGCGTTGCCGACCTTGCGCGAGGCGGTCACCCCCAACCGGCCGCCGTCGTCGGTAGCCAGTGCGAAAACCACCATGTGCCGCCCCGCGACCCGAACACCTCGGCTGTAGACTCGTTGGAAGTCCGCGCGGCACCGCAGCCTGCGGCGGCGCGGGAATCGTCGGGGTCGCTCAGACGGCAATCCGCTTGCGGCCCTTGCGCCGGCGCGCAGCCAGCACCTTGCGCCCGTTCTTGGTCCGCATCCGCACGCGGAAGCCGTGGGTCTTCTTCCGGCGTCGATTGTTCGGCTGAAAAGTCCTCTTCATGGTCCGTCACTCCAGTGCCAACGGGCGGGTCACGATACTCCAGGCAGCCCCGCCTGTCAAGGCGCGACGCCGGGATGCACGGAATCGACTGTGCTAGCCTGTGGCGATGGACCGCTGGCGCGAGCTCCAGCCACATCTGCAGCAGCTTCTGGGGGTCGAGGACTACCGCACCTGGATCGCCCCCCTCGAGGTCCGAAACTCCTCGGACAGCGCCGTCGTGCTCGGCTGCGACAATGCCATCGTCGCCGAGTGGGTCCGGGACCACCTGCTGCGCGACATCGAGACCGTCGCCCGCAGCCGCTTCGGGACCGAGTTCACGGTCCGCCTCGACTCGGCGAGCGGACCCGCGGCGTCGGCCGTCCAACCACCGGGGACCCTCCCCAGCCACCCCTTCATCTCGGCCTTCACCTTCGAGCGCTTCGTCCAGGGCAGCTCCAACCAGTTCGCCGCCGCCGCCGCCCAGGCGGTGGCCGAGCGACCGGGCAAGGCCTACAACCCGCTCTACATCTACGGTGGTTCCGGCCTCGGCAAGACCCACCTGCTCCACGCCATCGGACACCGCGTGAGCTTCTCCCAACCTTCCGCCAAGGTCACCTACATGACCACGGAACAGTTCGTCAACGAGCTCATCAACTGCATCCGGCGCCAGCAGATGGAGACCTTCCGCCAGACCTTCCGGGGCGTCGACGTCCTGCTCCTCGACGACATCCAGTTCATCGCCGGCAAGGAGCGCACCCAGGAGGAGTTTTTCCACACCTTCAACACCCTGCAGTCGACCGGCCGACAGGTGGTCTTCACCTCCGACGCGCGCCCGGCCGACATCCCCGGTCTCGAGGAGCGCCTGCGCTCCCGCTTCCTGCAGGGCCTGATCGCCGACATCCAGCCCCCCGATCTGGAGACCCGCTGCGCCATCCTCCGCGAGAAGGCCCGCGCGATCGGTTGGGAGCTGCCCGAGGACGCGGTCCTGTTCATCTCCCGGAGGATCCAGAAAAACGTCCGGGAGCTCGAGGGCTGCCTGAACCGGACCATCGCCTACGCCCAGCTGAAGAGCACCAAAATCACCGTCGACGTGGTCCGGATGGCGCTCTTCGAGCTGCTTCCCGAGGAGCGTGAGACCAACCCCGGCGACATCATCCGCTTCGTCGCCCAGCACTACGGCATCCGGGTCGCCGACCTCAAGGGCCGCTCCAACCGGCGCTCCATCGCCCTGCCCCGTCAGGTCGCCATGTACCTGATCCGGGACATCCTCGACATCAGCTTCCCGGAGATCGGCAAGATCTTCGCGAAGCACCACTCCACGGTCATGTACGCGGTCGACGCAGTCTCCAAGATGCGCCTGTCCAACCCCGACTTCGACGCCACTCTGACCTCCTTCGCCGAGCACTTCTCGTGATCGGTCGGCCCGCCCGCGATCCACATCTTTTCCGCAGTCGACCGTCCCCGTCCTGCGGATTCCTGCGGGTCCACTGTGGATTCCACAGCCCTCCACAACGGCTCCACAGCCGTCCCTCGTGCCCAGCCCGCGGCGGCGCCTGGAGTTAGCCGGTTTTCCCGCAGAATCCACTGTCTCGACGGTGACGAATCTCTATGCTATATTTCCACCCGCTCGACATTTAGTCCATCGTCGAAAGGCCTTCTGATGGAACTCAAACTGCAGCGAAACCTCGTCCTCCAGGAGCTTTCCATTCTCCAGGGCGTGGTCGAGCACCGGACCACGATCCCGATCCTCTCCAGCATCCTCGCCGAGACCTCTCAGGATCGCCTGCGGATGGTCGCCACCGACCTCGACATGACGATCATGACCGACTGCCCGGCGGTGGTCCACGGCGGTGGCCGGATCACCCTGGAGAGCCGGGTCTTCGGCAACCTGGTCCGGAACCTGCCCGAGGAGGAGTTCTCGCTGCGCCAGGAGGGCGACGCGGTGGAGATCGTCAGCGGCCGCTTCCGGTCCCGGATGGCCGTCGCCGACCCGTCCGAGTACCCGACCGTGCCCGAGGTCCCGGCCGACGGCGGGTACTCACTGCCCCTCGACCTGTTCCAGCTCATGCTCGACCGGGTCGCCTTCGCGATCACCAAGGACGATCCCAAGTTTCAGCTCAACGGCGCCCTGGTCAAGCTGGTGCCCGGGGAGATCGAGATCGCGGCCACCGACGGGCACCGCCTCGCCGTGGTGCGGGCCAAGGCGCCGGAGGGCCAACCGCCCTTCGAACAACAGCTCTTTCCCCGCAAGCTCCTGACCGAGTTCGCCCGTTTCGGCGACGATCGGGTGGAGCTGTCCGCCAGCGACAACCACCTCGGCTTCCGGATGGGCGACCGCACCCTGGTGTCGCGGATCGTCGAGCTCCGCTTCCCCCAGTACGAGCGGGTGATCGTGCGCGACAACCCGTCCCGAGCGCGCATCGACCGCAAGGAGTTCCTCGCCTCCCTGCGCCGGGTCAGCCTGATGGCCCACGAGAAGGCGCGCGGGGTGCGCTTCCGCTTCGACCCCGACGGCGAGCTCACCCTGGTGTCCATCGGCTACGACCGGGGCAGCGCCGAGGAGGTGCTGTCGGTGAGCTACCAGGGCGACGCGGTGGAGATCGCCCTCAACGCCCAGTACGTCATCGACGCACTGCAGACCCTGGAGTGCCCGTCGGTGGAGCTGCAGCTCAAGGACGGCAACACCCAGTGCGTGCTGGTGCCGGTGGACGACGACTCGCGCCTCGAGGAGTACATCTACGTTCTCATGCCGATGCGGCTGTGACCCGGACCTCGGATGACGGGTCGAGCCCATCGAGCTGCGAGTGACACGGGTGCACCTGGTCGACATCAGGGCCGCCAACTTCCGGAACCTGGCTGCTGACCGCGTCCTCTTGTCAGAGGGCACGAACCTGCTGGTGGGAGGCAACGGCGCCGGCAAGACGAGCTGCCTCGAGGCGGTGGCCATGCTCGGCAACCTGCGCTCCTTCCGGACGCCGTCGCTGCGCCAGGTGGCCGCTCACGGCCACACCGAGCTCCTCGTCGAGGGGCGCGTCGCGACCGCACGGGCCACCTTTTCCCTGCGGCAGAAGGTGGCCGTGGGTCCGCCCGTGCAGCGGACCCTCGAGGTCGCCGGAGCACCGGCCACCGTCGCCGAGTACCTCCAGGTGATGCCGGTGCTCGCGCTCAGCGGCGCCGACCGGGAGCTCGTCGCGGGGCCGCCGGCGGTGCGCCGTTCCCTCCTGGACCGCTTCACCTTCCTCCTCGAGCCGCCATACTTCGACGAGCTGCGGCAGTACTCCCGGGTGCTGCGGCAGCGCAACGCGGCCCTGGGGGCCGGAGTCGGCGATCGGGAGATGGAGGCCTGGGAGGCGCGTCTCGCCGCATCCGCGGCGGTAGTGGTGGCCAGGCGCCGAACGTCCTGCGATCGCCTGGTTGCCGCCTTCGGGCCCGTGTACGAGAGCTTGAGGGGCGGCAGTTTTCCGTCGATTTCGGTCAATTACCGCGGCGAAGCGACAATCGAAGCAGCCGAGTGCCGCGCCGAGGTGGAAGAACACTACCGGAAACGGTATCATGAGACCCGGGTGCGGGACCGACAAACCGGCTTTACCGGAGAGGGCCCACACCGACACGACGTGGATCTCCGGGCGAATGGGAAAGCGGTTCGGTACGTGCTCAGCTCCGGCCAGACCAAGGTGGTGGCGGCGGCGCTCCGTCTCGCCTCCCTCACGGACGTCGAGGAACACCGGGGCGAGCGCTTCCCGGTCGTCATCGACGACGTCGACGCCGAGCTGGATCCACGAGTCCTGTCACGGTTGATCGGTCACCTCGAGGACGAGCGGCAGCTGCTGCTGTCGAGCGCCATCGGGGCGGTGTCCGGGCAGCTCGGGGGACGCGCCAAGCGATACCTCGTCAGCGACGGAACGATCACCGAGCAGGCGGGAGAACGAGCGCATGAGTAACGCCTACACAGCGGAGAACATCAAGGTCCTCAAGGGCCGGGACGCGGTCCGCAAGCGACCGGGCATGTACATCGGGGACGTGGACGACATCGCCGGCCTCCACCACATGGTGTGGGAGGTCGTGGACAACTCCGTCGACGAGGCCCAGGCCGGCCATGCCGGCCACATCGACGTCACCGTTCACGCGGACCAGACCATCACCGTCGGCGACGACGGCCGGGGCATCCCGGTGGACCTGCACCGCGAGAGCGGGCGCTCGGCGGCGGAGGTCATCATGACCGAGCTCCACGCCGGCGGTAAGTTCGACAGCAACTCCTACAAGGTCTCGGGCGGGCTGCACGGCGTCGGGGTGAGCGTGGTCAACTTCCTGTCCGAGTGGCTGCGCCTCGAGATCCACCGCGACGGCAGGGTGTGGGAGCAGAACTTCGCCCGCGGGGTTCCGGTCAGCCCCCTCGCGCCGATCGGGACCACCCGGCGCACCGGGACCATCATCAGCTTCAAGCCCGACCCCGAGGTGTTCTCGGTTCTCGAGTTCCACCCCGACCTCCTCGTCCGTCATCTTCGGGAGCTGGCCTTTCTCAACTCGGGCCTCGAGATCAGCTTCTACGACGAGACCGGCGAGCGCGAGGAGCGGTTCTGCTTCGAGGGCGGCCTGAGGGAGTTCGCGCGCTACCTCAACCGGGCCAAGAACGTCCTCCACCCCGACCCGATCTTCCTGGTGGAGAACGCTGACGACGGCCACGCCCTGGAGGTCGCCCTGCAGTGGCACGACGGCTACTCCGAGAACGTCCTGCCCTTCACCAACACGGTCTTCAACCGTGACGGCGGCACCCACCTGTCGGGCTTCCGGGCCGCCCTGACCCGGACCATCAACGCCTACGCCCAGTCCCAGAACCTCCTCAAGGGCATGAAGGAGAACCTGTCCGGCGAGGACGTGCGCGAGGGCCTGACCGCGATCATCGCGGTCCGGATCACCGAGCCCCGCTTCTCGTCCCAGACCAAGGACAAGCTGGTTTCCGCCGACGTCAAGGGCTGGGTGGAGTCGGTGGTCAACGACCGGCTCGCCAGTCACTTCGAGGAAAACCCCGCGGTCGCCAAGCGCGTGGTCTCCAAGTGTCTCGAGGCGGCGCGGGCCCGGGAGGCGGCCCGCAAGGCCCGCGAGCTCACCCGGCGCAAGTCGGCGCTGGAGACCTCGGCCCTGCCCGGCAAGCTCGCCGACTGCTCGGAGCGCGACCCGTCGCTCGCCGAGCTGTTCATCGTCGAGGGCGACTCGGCGGGCGGCTCCGCGAAGCAGGGCCGCAACCGGCGCTTCCAGGCGGTGCTGCCGCTGCGCGGCAAGATCCTCAACGTCGAGAAGGCGCGCTTCGACCGGATGCTCGCATCGGAGGAGATCCGCGCCCTGATCCAGTGCCTGGGCACCGGCATCGGCAAGGACGAGTTCGATCCCCTGAAGGTCCGCTACCACAAGATCATCATCATGACCGACGCCGACGTGGACGGGTCCCACATCCGGACCCTCCTGCTCACCTTCTTCTACCGCCAGATGCGCGAGCTCGTCGACCGCGGCCACCTCTTCATCGCCCAGCCGCCCCTGTACAAGGTCAGCCGAAAGAAGCAGGAGTTCTACCTCAAGGACGACGCCGACCTGTCCCGATTCCTCCTCGACCGGGTCGAGGACGAGTTCCGGCTCGTGGTCGCCGCCACCGGTGAGAGCTTCGCCGGCCGCGACCTGAGGAGCGCCATTCTCACCGCCGAGGACTGGAACGCCACCCTCCACAACCTGGAGAAGCGCGGCTGGCCGGCCGACCTGGTGGTGGCCGCCCTCGACATGGAGGCCCGGAGCCAGGCCTCGGGCACCCCCGAGTACGCCGAGGCCCTGGTCGCCGAGCTCCTCGACCTCGGCTACACCGAGGCCCGCACCGAGCTCGACGAGGAGCACGGCGTCACCGAGGTGGTGTGCCGGGTGGGGGTCAACGGCCGGAGCCGGGAGAGCCGGGTCGGTTGGTCGCTGACCAAGAGCGGCCACTTCCGGCGGGCCGGCCGCATGCTCGAGCGGATCGCGCCGCTCAGGGTCGGGCCCTACCACCTGGAGCGCAACGGCGAGCGCACCACCGTCGAGACCCTCACAGAGCTGGTCAGCCACCTCTACGAGGTCGCCAAGAAGGGCCTCAACGTCCAGCGGTACAAGGGCCTGGGCGAGATGAACCCGACCCAGCTGTGGCAGACCACCATGGACCCGATGAGCCGCCGGCTGCTCGTCGTCACCATCGAGGACGCGGCCAAGGCCGACGAGCTCTTCACCATCCTCATGGGCGACGCCGTCGAGCCCCGGCGTCGTTTCATCGAGGACAACGCCCTCGAGGCGCGCAACCTGGACATCTAAATGACCGACCAGACCCTCCCAGACAGCGAGCGCCTGCCGATCACCATCGAGGAGGAGCTGCGCAGCTCCTACCTCGACTACGCCATGTCGGTGATCATCGGGCGCGCCCTGCCCGACGTCCGCGACGGCCTCAAGCCGGTCCACCGCCGGATCCTGTACGGCATGTTCGAAAGCGGCAACACCGCGGGCCGGGCCCATAAGAAGTCCGCCCGCATCGTCGGCGACGTCATGGGCAAGTACCACCCCCACGGCGACCAGGCGATCTACGACACCGTGGTCCGCATGGCCCAGGACTTCTCCATGCGCTACACCCTGGTCGACGGCCAGGGCAACTTCGGCTCGGTGGACGGCGACTCCGCGGCCGCCATGCGGTACACCGAGGTGCGCCTGACCCGGCTCGCCGAGGACATGCTCGCCGACGACATCGGCAAGGACACGGTGGACTGGGCGCCCAACTACGACGGCACCCTGGCCGAGCCCCTCGTGCTGCCGGCCCGGTTCCCCAACCTCCTGGTCAACGGCTCGGCGGGGATCGCGGTCGGCATGGCCACCAACATCCCGCCCCACAACCTGTCCGAGGTGGTGGACGCCACCATCGCCCTGGTCCGGGACCCCGACCTCGACACCGCGAAGCTGATGGAGATCATTCCCGGTCCGGACTTCCCCACCGCCGGCTTCATCCACGGCCGGCGCGGCATCTGGGACGCCTACACCACCGGCCGCGGCATCATCCAGATGCGAGCCCGCGCCACCATCACCGAAGCCGAGCGCGGCCACCGGGCGGCGATCATCGTCCACGAGCTGCCCTACCAGGTGAACAAGGCCCGGCTGGTTGAGCAGATCGCCGCGCTGGTCCAGTCCAAGCGGCTGGAGGGCATCGCCGACCTCCGGGACGAGTCCGACCGCGACGGCATCCGAATGGTCATCGAGCTCAAGCGCGACGCGGTCCCCGAGGTCGTGCTCAACAATCTCTACAAGCTCACCCAGATGCAGACCACCTTCGGGATCATCCTGCTCGGGGTGCTCAACAACCAGCCCAGGATCTTCACCCTCACCGACCTCCTCCAGCACTTCATCGACCACCGCAAGGACGTGGTCGTGCGCCGCACCGAGTTCGACCTGGCCCGGGCCCGGGAGCGGGCTCACATCCTCGAAGGGCTGGTGATCGCCCTCGACCACCTCGACGCGGTCATCAAGCTGATCCGCGCCGCCGCCGACCCGGCGACCGCCAAGACCGGGCTCATGGAGAGCTTCGAGCTCAGCGAGCGCCAGGCTCAGGCGATCCTCGACATGCGCCTGCAGCGCCTCACCGGCCTGGAGCGCGACAGGATCGTCGACGAGTACACCGAGATCCTCAAGACCATCGCCCACCTCGAGGCGGTGCTCGGCTCCGAGCAGATGGTGGCGGACATCATCGTCGACGAGCTCGCCGCCATCAAGGCGACCTACGGCGACGACCGGCGGACCGAGATCATCGACGACGTCAACAACCTGTCGGTCGAGGACCTGATCGCCGAGGAGGACATGGTCATCACGGTCAGCCGGGGCGGTTACATCAAACGCTCCGCGACCTCGGTCTACCGCGCCCAGCGACGCGGCGGCCGCGGCCGGCGGGGCATGGCCACCAAGGCCGAGGACGAGGTCTGGAAGGTCTTCGTGGCCTCCACCCACGCCACCATGCTGTTCTTCACCTCGAGCGGCCGGGTGTTCGCTCGCAAGGTCCACGAGCTGCCCGACATCGGGCCGTCGGCCCGCGGCCGGGCCCTGGTCAACCTGCTCCAACTCGAAGGCGGCGAGCGGGTCACGGCCCTGCTCGCCATTCGTGACTTCGCCGATCACCCCGACGCCTACCTGTTCTTCGCCACCCGCCTCGGCCGGGTCAAGCGCACACCCCTGGCCGACTACGCCAACATCCGCGTCAGCGGTCTGCGGGCGGTGGTGATCAACGACGGCGACGACCTGCTGTCGGTCCAGCTCACCGACGGCAGCCGACAGGTCTTCATCGGAACCCACCAGGGCATGGGCATCCGCTTCTCCGAGAGCGACGTACGGTCCATGGGCCGGGTCAGCGCCGGGGTTCGAGGCATCAACCTGCGCCCGGGCGACTTCGTCGAGGAGGTCGCCACCATCGACCCCGACGAGGGCAACGACATCCTCGTGGTCACCGATCTGGGCTTCGGCAAGCGCACGCCGGTGTCCGAGTTCCGGCTCCAGAACCGCGGCGGCTACGGCATCCGGCTGGTCCGGCTGACGGAGAAGAACGGCACCGTGGTCGGCATCCACCACGTCCACGAGGATGAGCAGCTGCTCATGGTCACCGAAGGCGGCATGATCATCCGCATGAACGTTTCCGAGATCCGCCGCATCGGTCGCGCCACCCAGGGGGTGCGGCTGATCCGACTCGACGAGGGCGACCGGGTGGTGTCGGTGGCTGTGACGGTGGCGGCGGACGAGGACGACGAGGCGGTTCTCGCCGAGGAGGGCGCCAACGGCGACGACGAGACGCCGGACGAGCCGGCGGCCCTCGACGAGCCCGAGACCTGATCCGGGACCGTGTCCGAGCCGCGGCGCTTCGAGTCGACCCCGGTCCGGGCGGTGGTGCTGATCCACCAGGAGGGGGCGCTGGCCCTCGTCGCCGCGGTCGGGCTCAGCTTCACCGCCGACGGCCTGCTGCCGGCGCTGGCGGCCTCCGGCCCCGTGACCACGGCGGTGGCGGCGGGGGTCGGCGCCGGCGCGGTCTGGTCGGGCCTGCTCTGGCTGGTGCGCGGCCTGACGCCCCTGGCCCGCCTCGAGCGCTGGCAGCGGGTGCTGGTGTCGGGCTGGACCACGACCGACGCGGCGGTGGTGGCGCTGCTGTCGGGGCTCGCCGAGGAGGCGCTGCTGCGGGCCTGGCTGCAGCCCGTCATCGGGCTGGTGCCGGCGGCGGCCCTGTTCGCCCTGCTCCACATCGTGCCCGACCGCCGGCTCTGGTTCTGGCCGGTTTTCGCCTTCGTCACCGGCCTCGGCCTGGGCGGTCTGTACGAGGCCCTCGGCTACCCGGCGGCGGCGGTCGCCCACGTCACGGTCAACCTGGTGGCACTGCTGAGGTTGCGCCGCGGTGGAGGGGATTAGCCGGGGTCCGCCGGGCGTTCGCCGAGGGTGTACAATGACCGGGTTTGCGTGTGCGTTTGGAGGCAGCGATGGCAGCTGAGAAGAACGACTTCCGCGTCAAGGTCGGCCTGGCCGAGATGCTCAAGGGCGGGGTGATCCTCGACGTTACCAGCGCCGACCAGGCGAAGATCGCCGAGGACGCCGGTGCGGCGGCGGTGATGGCCCTGGAGCGGGTGCCAGCCGACATCCGTGCCCAGGGCGGCGTCGCCCGGATGGCCGCCATCGAGAAGATCACCGAGATCCAGGCCTGCGTGTCGATTCCGGTCATGGCCAAGATCCGCATCGGCCACGTGGTCGAGGCCAAGATGCTCGAGGCGCTCGAGGTCGACTTCATCGACGAGAGCGAGGTCCTGACCCCGGCCGACGACCACAACCACGTCAACAAGCACCCCTTCACCGTGCCCTTCGTGTGCGGCTGCCGCAACCTCGGCGAGGCCCTGCGCCGCATCGGCGAGGGCGCGGCGATGATCCGCACCAAGGGCGAGGCCGGCTCCGGCGACATCGTCGAGGCAGTCCGCCACCTGCGCGCCGTACGGCGCGGCATCCGGACCCTGACCATCCTCGACGAGCACGAGCTGATGGCCGAGGCCAAGGAGCTCGGCGCGCCCTACGAGCTGGTGACCTGGGTCGCCGAGCACGGCCGCCTGCCGGTGCCCAACTTCGCCGCCGGCGGCGTCGCCACCCCGGCCGACGCCGCGTTGTGCATGCAGCTCGGCGCCGAGGCCGTGTTCGTCGGCTCGGGGGTCTTCAAGTCCGCCGACCCGCCCCAGCGGGCCCGGGCCATCGTCGAGGCGGTCACCCACTGGCAGGACCCGGCGCGGCTGGTCGAGATCGCCCGCGGTCTCGGCGAGCCGATGTCCGGGCTCGAGGCGAGCAAGCTCACCCCCGAGGAGATGCTGTCGCGCCGAGGGTGGTGATGCGCTGCGGCGTACTCGCGCTCCAGGGCGACTTCGCTGCCCACCGGGCGGTGCTGCGCGAGCTCGGCGCCGACGCCGTCGAGGTGCGTACCGCGGCCGAGCTCGCCACGGTCGACGCCCTCATCCTGCCGGGCGGCGAGTCCACCGCCATGCTCCGGCTCATGGAGGCCGAGGGCCTCGACGCGGCGATCATCGACCGGGCCCGGGCCGGCCTGCCGGTTCTCGCCACCTGCGCCGGCGTGATCCTGCTCGCCCGGGCGACGGTCCCGGCCCAGCGCTGCCTCGGGCTGCTCGACGTGGAGGTGGAGCGAAACGCCTACGGCCGCCAGGTCCACTCCAGGGTCGCCACGGTCGAGCTCGGCGCCGAGCTCGGTCCGCCGGACAGGCTGGAGGGCGTCTTCATCCGCGCTCCGCGGGTCACCAGGACCGGCCCCGGCGTGGCGGTGCTGGGAAGGCTCGGCGGCGACCCGGTGCTGCTGAGGGAGGGCGCCATCGTCGCCGCAACCTTCCACCCGGAGCTGACCGGCGACCAGCGGGTCCACTGGCTGCTGCTCGAGGGCGCCGCCTCATGACGGCGTCCGGGCGCGACCCTCAGAAGGTGTAGACCCGGTCCTGCTCGAGCTCCGCCACCGGCCACGGCAGCTCGGCGGCGGCGAGCTCGGCACGCAGCTCCTCCACGTAGGGCGGCTTGAGGTGGTAGATGAGCACCGGCACCCGGCGCTCGAGCTTGGCGAGCTCGCCGGCCAGGGTCCGTGGCGTCAGGTGGCGGCTGACGTCGGCCACCGCCTGGAGCCGGTTCGGGAACGAGCACTCGGTGATGATCGCCGCCAGGTCGGCGGTGGCGTTGGCGACCTCCCAGATCCGGTCGGTGGGCCCGGTGTCGGAGGTGAAGATCAGGCTCGAGCCGCCCTGGCGGAGAACGAAGCCGGTGGTGGGCACGATGTGGCTCACCGGGATCGCGGTGATCTCCAGGTCCCCCCCCGGCAGGTCGGGGATGGTGAAGGGAGTCTCGGCGACGATCTCCTGGAAGCGCACCGACGGCTCGAGGTGGTCCGGGATCCGGGTGAAGTCGGGCCAGGTGTCGTTGTTGAAGAGGTGGCGTCGCACCGCCCCGAGGACCCGGTTGCTGCAGTAGATGGACACCGGCCCCGAGTTGGATCCGAAGATGTTCTCGATCAGGAATGGCAGGGTCGCCGTGTGGTCCATGTGGGTGTGGCTGACCAGGACGTGGCGGATCGCCCGCTGCTCGTCGATGGTCAGGGCGCGGGTGATGGCGCCGGCGTCCACGGCCACCGAGCCGTCGACCAGGAACGAGGTCATGCGGCAGTCCGGACTGTCACCCCCATAGCTCCCCAGCACCCGGAGTTTCATGTCGGGAGTATACCCGACGAGGGCGGAGGGGGAAGCGTTACCATGGGGCGATGCCCGACTCCGGTCACCAGCCGCGGCTCCGACTCGCCCTCGCCCTGGCCGGGGGCGGGCGCGCCACCCGGCGGCTCCTGTCGGGCCGCGGCGAGGCCCGGGAAGCCGCCTGGGCGACCGCCCCCGCCGCCCTCAAGACCGAGGTGGCTCGGCTCCTCGACGACGAGGTGCCGGCGGTGCTGGCGTCGGCGAGGCGGGCGGGTTGGCGCTGGCTGGTGCCCGGCGACGACGGCTACCCCGAGCTGCTGCAGCACGTCGCCGACCCGCCGCTGGGGCTGTTCGTGCGCGGCGAGCTGCGCCCGGCGCCGGTGGTCGCGGTGGTCGGCTCGCGCCGGGCCACCGCCTACGGCCGGCAGGTGGCGCGCCTGCTCGCCGAGGAGCTCGCGGCCGCCGGGGTGATCGTGGCCTCCGGCATGGCGCGCGGGGTCGACGCCGCCGCCCACGAGGGCGCGCTCGCCGGGGGCGGCGCGACCTGGGCGGTGTGGGGCACGGGCCCCGACACGGTCTACCCCGCGGAGCACCGCGCGCTGGCGTCGGCCATCGCCGCTGCCGGCGCCCTGATCACCGAGTACCTGCCGGGGACCCCGCCGCGCCGGCACCACTTCCCCGAGCGCAACCGGATCCTGGCGGGGCTCGCGAGCGCGGTGGTGGTGGTCGAGGCCGCCGCCCGGTCGGGCGCCCTGATCACCGCCCGGTTGGCCCTCGACGAGGGCCGGGAGGTGCTGGCGGTGCCGGGCAGCATCCTGTCCGAGGTCTCGGTGGGACCCAACACCCTGCTCCACCTCGGGGCGAGGCCCATGCTGACCCCCCGCGACGTGCTCGACGCCATCGGCCACCCCGCCGCCGAAGGCCGGTCACGGCCGGCGGCCGCCCACCCGCTCCTCGAGCACCTGGACGCCGGCGAGAGCGTCACCGCCGACGAGCTGGTGGCGCGCTCCGGCCTCGGCATCAGCGAGGTCCACGGGGCGCTCCTGGAGCTCGAGCTGGCCGGGGACGTGGAGCGCGCGAGGGACGGCCGCTTCCTGCGGCGCCGGGTCGAGGCGGCCGGGGAATAGACCGCCGGCGGGGCCGGCTTGTGGGGGTCGTGGCGAGGGTGCAAGATCCCGATGTGACCGTAGTCGGCGGCGGGCTGGCCGGCAGCGAGGCCGCGTGGCAGCTCGCGGAGGCCGGGCTCCGGGTGGCCCTGGTGGAGATGCGTCCGGTCCGGCCGACCCCGGTCCACACCTCGGACCGCCTCGCCGAGCTGGTGTGCTCGAACTCCCTGCGCGGCGACGACCTCGCCAACGCGGTCGGCCTGCTCAAGCGGGAGATGGAGGTTCTCGACTCCCTGGTCATCCGCGCCGCGCGCGCGGCCGCGGTGCCGGCGGGGAGCGCCCTGGCGGTGGACCGGCAACGCTTCGCGGATGCGATCACGGACGCCGTCATCGGCCACCCCCGAGTCGCCGTCGAGCGGCGCGAGGTCACCGTCCTGCCCGACGGGCCGGCGATTCTCGCCACCGGCCCCCTGACCAGCCCCGCCCTGCACAGCACCCTCGAGGCGCTCCTCGGCGAGGGCGCCCTCGCGTTCTACGATGCCATCGCCCCCATCGTCGCCGCCGACTCCCTGGACCGGGTCCGGCTGTTCGAAGCGTCGCGCTACGACAAGGGCGGCGACGACTACCTCAACAGCCCCCTCGACCGGCCGGCCTACGAGGCCTTCGTCGCCGAGCTCCTGGCGGCCGACAAGGTCCCCTTCAAGGACTTCGAGGCCGCCGACCTGCGCTACTTCGAGGGCTGCCTGCCGATCGAGGTCATGGCCGAGCGGGGCGTCGACACCCTGCGCCACGGCCCCATGAAGCCGGTGGGCCTGGTCGACCCCGCCACCGGGCGCCGGCCGTGGGCGGTCGTCCAGCTGCGCCAGGACGACCTGGCGGCCGAGCACTGGAACCTGGTGGGCTTCCAGACCAAGCTCACCCAGGCCGAGCAGAAGCGGGTGCTGCGGACTCTGCCCGGGCTCGAGCGCGCCC
This sequence comes from Candidatus Methylomirabilota bacterium, assembly GCA_035464095.1. Lineage (GTDB taxonomy): Bacteria > Acidobacteriota > Thermoanaerobaculia > Thermoanaerobaculales > Sulfomarinibacteraceae > JAHECW01. The sequence goes on from DATHSO010000094.1 coordinate 22,739, forward strand.
GCTTCGTGCGCTTCGGCATGATCCACCGCAACACCTTCATCAACGCCCCCGCCCACCTCGACGATCGACTGCGCCTGATCGCGCGTCCCGACCTGCGGCTGGCGGGCCAGGTCACCGGGGTCGAAGGCTACGTCGAGTCCGCGGCAACGGGGCTGCTCGCGGCGCGCTTGCTGGCGGCCGAGCTCGCCGGCGCCGAGCCGCCGCCGCCACCCGCCGAGTCCGCGCTCGGCGGCCTCGTCCGCCACCTGAGCGGCCGCGCCCCCGAGGGTTTTCAGCCCTCCAACATCACCTGGGGCCTCATCCCCTGTCCCCCCGATCTGCGGCGGATCCGAGCCAAGGCCGAGCGCCGGCGGATGCAGGCCGAGCGGGCCCTGGCGGCGGTGGCCGCCTGGGGGGGCGCGGTCGGCGGCCGGGTCCGACGGTTGAGCCCGGTCACGCCCGGCGAGTGAACCTCGTGCCCCGAATCGGCGTCTCTCCCTCCAACGAGACATCGAGGAGGAATGGAATCGAGAACGCCTGAGCCCGGCCCACCCGGCGCGCGGCGACGGCAATCGGATCCTAGTCCCCGTCGCCGTGAGCCTTCGGGTGGCTCCTGCGGTACACCGCCATGAGGTGGGCGAGGTCGACCCCGGTGTAGATCTGGGTGGTGGCCAGGGAGCTGTGGCCGAGCAGCTCCTGGATCGCCCGCAGGTCCATTCCGGCCTCCAGCAGGTGGGTGGCGAAGGCATGGCGCAGGGCGTGGGGGTGGAGGCGGTGGAGGTCGGCGGTGCGCTCGACGGCGGCGGTCAGGGCCCGGCGAACCGAGCGGTCGGAGAGGCGGCCACCGCGCTGGTTGACGAACAGGGGGTCGCCGGCTGCGGCGCCGGCGCGGCGCCAGACGGCTCGGTCGGGAAGGTAGGCCCGCACCGCGTTGGCGGCGGCGCGGCCGAAGGGCACCAGCCGCTCCTTGCGGCCCTTGCCCCGGACCCGGAGCATGCGCTCGCTCAGGGAGAGGTCGTCGAGGTCGAGGCCCACCAGCTCGCCGACCCGCAGGCCGGCGCCGTAGAGCAGCTCCATCATGGCGCGGTCGCGCCGCCCGGCGGGGGTGGCGGGGAAGGCCTCCAGGAGCTCCTCCACGTCGTACCGGTCGACCACCTCGGGCTGGGGTCGCGGCTGGCGCGGCAGGGGCACCGCCACCGCCGGGTTCGCCTCGACGGCGCCTTCGGACAGCAGGAAGTCGAAGTAGGTGCGGATCGCCGACAGGGCCCGCTCCAGGGAGCGCGGGCCGAGGCCCTCCTGCCACAGCCGGGCGACCCATGCGCGCAGGTCGGCGGCCCGCACCGCCTCGGGTCCTCCTCGTCCGGCGGCGAGGTGGGCCACGAAGCGCTCGAGCTCGCGCCGGTACGCCACCAGGGTCGCCGGCGCCAGGTTCCGCTCCCACTCCAGGTGCTCGAGGAAGGGCTCCACGAGCCACCGGTCACGCTGCCCGGCCGTGGTCATCGTCCGCTGCCGTGGGCGGCCGGCAGGCCGCCGCCGAGTCGCCACCAGGCGATCCGCAGCAGGTCGGCGAGCATGTCCGCCGAGTGGGCGACCGGCCGGACCCGGGACGCCTCCACGTGGCGCCAGCGCACCGGGACCTCGCGGATCGGCACCCTCCAGGCTCGGCACAGGGCGAGCAGCTCGACGTCGAAGGCGAAGCCGTCGAGGCGCTGGACCGCGGCCAGGCGGCGGCCGAGCTCGCCGGGGAAGAGCTTGAAGCCGCACTGGGTGTCGCCGATCCCGGGAACGGCGAGGACCCGGACGGCCAGGTTGAAGGTTCGGCCCATCAGGTCGCGGTACCGAGGCTGGCGACGCTCGATACGGCTCCGGTCGACGGCCCGCGAGCCGATCGCGACCCCGGGCCCCACCGCCTCCCGCAGCCGCTCCAGCTCCTCGATGGGCGTCGCCAGGTCGGCGTCGCACAGCAGTAGCCAGTCGCCGGCGGCGTCGGCGAAGCCGGTGCGCACGGCCGCCCCCTTGCCCCGGTTGTGGGGGTGGGACAGGCAGCGAACCGCGACGGAGTCCGATGCCGGAACGGCCGCCACCACCCGGGCCGTGCGGTCGGCGGAGCCGTCGTCCACCACCACGACCTCGGCGGGCCACCAGTGCGGCTGCCGTCCGAGGTGGGCGGTGATCCGCTCGAGGGTCGGCTCGATGCGGTCGGCCTCGTTGAAGGCCGGGATGATGACGCTCAGGCGCACGCTTCAGGGCTCCGCCCCGATGATACAATCGCGGCACTCAGTTGGCAGCGGAGTCACCCCGCGGACCGGGCGGGTTGCAGGACGGGGCGGGCGGGGTCGGCCGGAGGTTCGCCGGCCCCGCCGGCGACGGGGCTGTGGTGCGGGGACGGGCGCTGAGACCAGATCCCAAAACCGCGGCCGGGGGGAGGATGGAATGGAGACGGTGCGCTGGGAGTACCGGATCATCAACATTCGCTCGGAGAACTACCGCCTCGACCCGAACTACGAGAGCCGGCTCAACGACCTCGGCAACGACGGCTGGGAGCTGGTGGCGATCACGGCCATCAACTTCAAGACCGGGGCCACCGACCACATCGGCATGGTCTTCAAGCGCTCGCGAGCCTGATCGGGCAGCCCGCGGCGAGGGCCAGGGGCGAGCGACGATGACCGAGCAGGCTCGGCAGGCCGAGGAGCGCGGCGTGGAGCAGAGCCGCCGCCAGCACCCCGACGAGCCGAGCCGGCGACACCCGCCCGGCGAAGGCGACCCCGGCCAGGAGCATGCCCGGCGTCCCCTGGCGCACCACCACCACCGCCGCGGCGGCGGCCAACCACCAGACGGCCCCCAGGGCCGCTGCCCACGGTAGGGCCGCCGCGTCAACCGCCAGGTCGTCCATCGTGAGGACCGCCAGGGAGGCGGTGCACACCGCCAGGGCGGCGACGGCATCGCCCCACGACGCCGCCATCAGGGCCAGGATCGGCGGGGCGTTCGGGGAACCGGGGTCGGGGGCGCCGGCATCCGCCTCGGAGGGCTCCCCGTCACCGTCGCGGAGCACGTCCCAGTTGGTGGGGAACTCGAGCCGCGGTCCCGGCTCCGAGTCGTCGGTCATCGGTCGTCCATGCTGCGGATGAAAATCTCGAGACGCATGTCGGCGGCCCGGACCTTGTAGGTGGTCACGAACTCGAGGAAGCGGGCCGTCTCCTCGTCGCCCGGCTTGAGCTCGAGCAGCCGCCGCAGGTGGTTCTCGGCGCCGGTGAGGTTGTAGGCCCGGGCCTCGGCCAGGGCCGCGTTGAACAGCGAGCGTTCCAGCACCACCTCGAGGTCGCCCTGGTCGGGATAGCGCTGCAGGAGGTCCTCGGTGAGGCTGACCGCGGTGCGGTGGTCCTTGTTCCGGATGGTCGCCGCGAGGGTCTCGGCCTCGGGCTCGAGCTCGACGATCCGGCGCCTCATGTCGAGCAGGCCCGGGCTGTCGGGCGCGGCTGCCAGGCCCTCGGTGACGGTCACGAAGGCCGACCACCACAGGCCCTGGTCGAGGAGCTGCTCGGCGCGGACCGCGTGCTCCGGGACCGGGGTCGGGGTCGGCGGCGCCAGAGTCTCCTCGTACTTGGCGATGCGCATGTCGATGCGCTGCTTGAACAGGCCCGAGGCCGGGAACTCGCGCAGCAGGTGGACGGCCTCCTCGACCTTGCGCTCCTTGAACAGGCGATCGGCCTCGAGCAGGACCTCGTTGACCCTGGCGCCCTCGTCCACCTCCGGCTCCGACGACAGCAGGCGGCTGCCCATCCAGACCCCGGCCAGGACCACAACCAGCCCCACTACCCCGACGATGGCGAGCCGCGGGTTCACCTTCGACCGCAGGCGGTCGACCAGGGAAACCGGCTCGAAGTCCACGAACTCGGCCTCCTCGTCGAACAGGTCGTGGTCGCGGGCCGCCTCGGCGGCGGCGACGGGAGCGTCGGGGGAGGCTCCGGGCGCGGCGGTCTCGGCTTCGCCGAACAGGTCGTCGTCGAGCTCCGGTAGGGCCGGCGACGTCGCCGCGCTCGGCATCGGTGCCGGCCGTCCTCCGGCCCGCGCCACCTCGCGGTCGATCTCCTCCTTGAGAAGGACCGCCTCGAGCTGCCCGGGCCGCAGGGCGAGCGCCTTGCCCACCAGCAGGTTGGCGGCCTCGAACTCCTCGTCGTCGAAGGCGTCCCGGGCCTTGACCACGAGCTCGTCGGCCTCGGCCTGGGTGGCGGCGAGCCGCTTCTTGGCGCGCTCGATGAGGTGGCCCGCTTCGGGGTGGGAGGGCTTGATCAGGAAGATCCGGGACCAGATGGAGATCGCCTGGGCCGCGTCGCCGCCGGCCAGGGCCTCCTCACCATGCTCCACCAGGGCCTGGATGGTGGTCGCCACCGAGTCCTCGTCGAGGTGGTCGGCGTCGAAGCCCGACTGGGCGCGGAAGGCGCCGCTGCCGCCGCCGGCGGTGTCGAAGGCACCGGAACCGGCGGGCGGCGCGAACAGGCCGTCGGGGTCGTCGACGGGCGCGAAGTCGAGGCCGCCGGTCTCGAATGCGGCGGCCTGCAGCGGCGTGGCGGGGACCTCTGGCTCGGGCCCCTTCTCGATCAGGTCGGCGAAGGGGTCGGTGGTGTCGAAGGCCACCGCGAAGGCGTCTTCCTCCTCGGGCTCGGCGGCGGCCGGCCCGGGACGCGAGGCATCCCGCACCGGCGAGGTGGCGGCCCGGCTCGGCGGCCCGGCCGCCGACGGGGAGGTGGCCCCTTTCGGGGCGGCGGGCGCGGGGACCTCGTCGGCCGTCTGGGCCAGGGCGAGCCCACCGGTCTCGTCGATCTCGGCGAGGGTCGAGGCGATGCCGGTGTGGTGGGGGTCCAGCGCCTGGGCCATCATCACGAAGTTGGCCGCCTCCTGGGGGTCGCCGGCGGCGAGAGCCTGCCGGGCCTGGACCAGGAACTGGCCGACCTGGCTCTCGATCTTGAGGGCCTTTTCGACCTGGTCGCGCAGCTCGCGGGCCTCCGGGTGGCCGGGCAGGTCGATGAGCACCTGCTCGACCCGCTCCTTGGCGGCCAGGAAGTCGCGCGCGTTGAAGGCGTCGACGGCCTCGATCAGGAGGGTGTTGATGGCGTCGGTTGTCGGGGCCTGGAGCTGGGCGATGATGTCGCCGAGGTCGATCTCGTTGGTGGACGCGCCGAGCTGGCGCTTGAGGTTGTTGGCCGGGAGGAACGACGGGTCGAGCCGGAGCACGAACTCGAGCCCGATCATCGCCTCTTCGCGCTGGCCGAGCTGGAGGTTGGACAGCACCTGCTTGAAGGCCGTCATGACACGCTCTTGCGCCTGGACGGAGAGCCCGGAGTTGCCTGGGTACGACATGCCTCGTCGATGGTATCAAGCGGCTCGTCGCACGGTCAATCGAGTCGATGCGACGGCCGTCACTCCGGGGCCCGGGTGCCGGCGTCAGCCGGCGAAGCGGGAGGCCTCGCCGAGCACCGCCCCCGGAAAGGTGAGGGCGACGACGGTTCCCCTTTCGGGGCGGTTGGCGATGTCGAGGCTGCCGCCGTGCTCGGTGACGATGCGGTGGACCATGGCGAGCCCGATCCCCGAGCCGCGGCCCTTGGTCGAAAAGAACGGCTGGACCAGGGTCTGAGGGTCCTCGGTGGGCAGGCCGACCCCGGTGTCGGCGACCTCGACCACCAGGTCGCCGCCGACAGCGTGGGCGGCGACGGTGATGGTGCCGGGGCCGGTGATGGCCGCCACCGAGTTGTCCACCAGGTTGACCAGCGCCTGGCCGAGGAGCACCGGGTCGATCAGGCCGACGAGCTCCTGCTCGGGCAGCTCGAGGATGACCTCGAGTCCCTCGCGCACCCCTCCGTACAGGGAGCTCACCTCCCGCAGGACGCGACTCACCGACGCCGGCCTCGGCTGCACCGAGGGCATCCTCGCGTACTCGCGGAACGAGTCCACGAGCTGCTTGAGGCCCTGGACCTGGGTGATGATGGCCTCGCAGCCGGAGGTCACCACGTCCGCGACCTGCCGGTCGAGCCCCCGGGCGTGGCGCTGGATGCGCTCGGCGGCGAGCTGGATCGGGGTCAGGGGGTTCTTGATCTCGTGGGCGATGCGCTGGGCGACCTCGCTCCAGGCCGCCTGGCGCTGGGCCCGGACCAGCTGGGTGAGGTCGTCCATGGCCACGACCCGGCCGCCGCCGGCCAGGGGCGTGACGGTGACGTCCACGTGGAGGGCCGCCCCGCCGGACTCCAGGTCGGCCTCGAAGCGCGCGTCCCGCCACGGCGAGCCGGTCAGGTGGCGGTACAGCACGTCGAGGCCCGGGCGGTCGAGGGCCTCCAGGGCGAGCCACCGGCCCGCCCACTCGGGCTCGCCGAGCATGCGGGCCGCCGCCGGGTTGGGCCGAAAGCTGCTGCCGGCGGCCTCGATGGTCAGGACGCCGGTGGGGATGGTGGCGAGCAGGGTCGCCATCTCGTGGGCCGACGCCCGGATGTCGGCCTCGGTGGCCCGCACCCGGCGGACCATGGCGTTGAAGGAGTCGACCAGCACCGCCATCTCGTCGGTGGCCGGGACCGTCACCTCGGCGAGCTCGTCGCCGCCGGCGACCCGCCGGGTGGCGTCAGCCACCGCGAGCATGGGCTCGGTGAAGCGGCGGGACAGGTAGAGCCCGGTCCAGACGGTGGCGAAGAGCAGCAGCAGGGTGATGGCGAGAAAGACCAGGATCGTGGTCGAGGTGACCGTTCCCCTGGCCAGCTTCATGTCCTGGAACTCGACGTGGGCCGCGGTGGCGCGATCGAGGTGCTGCAGCAGCTGCCGGGGCAGGATGGTGCCGACGACGACGGTCGAGTCGGCGTCGTCCAGGGGGCTCCAGGCCCGCACCAGCAGCAGGCTGCGCCAGCGGTCGGCGCGCACCCCGGACGGCGGCAGCTCGTCGAGCATGAGGGGCGGCAGGGCGGCGGGCAGGCGGCGCGGGTCGGTGACCGCCTGGACCAGGTCCGGGCCCTCGTAGATCGCCACCAGGTCGACCCCGAGGAGGGTCCGCAGCCCGGCCAGGCGGTCGGCGTCGGGTCGGCCGCGCAGCTCCCGGCGAGCGGTGGCGACCTGCTCGGCGAGACGGGTCTCCACCTCCTCGCGGATCTCCACCGCGACCTCCGAGCCGACCAGCAGGATCTCCTCCACCGGCGCGGAGAACCAGCGGTCGATGGAGCGCTGCAGCAGGTTGGTGGCGATCAGGAAGATGAAGATCACCGGGACGAAGGTCAGCGCCACGTAGGTCAGCACCAGCTTGGTCCGGAAGCGGCTGCCCAGGAGCCCGGAGCGGCGCTCCACCACCAGGCGCACCACGTTGCGCACCAGGATGAAGGACAGGATCAGGATCAGGGAGATGTCCAGGTACCAGAGGATGAACAGGAGCAGCCGGTTGGTGAGCTCGTCGGCCGAGACGTCCTGGGCCCGCTGCAGCAGGTAGAAGGCGCCCGTGGCGAGGGTCATCAGGAAGAAGAAGGCGCCGAGCAGGAAGCGGTTTTCGCGGCGGTGGCGGTTCCAGGCTCGGATCAGGCTCCCCATGGCCTAGTCGTCGTCCGCCTCGGCCGTCCCGGGGGGGACCAGGGTGAGCGCGGTCCACGGGGTCGCCTCCTGGCTCGGGAAGACCAACCAGGTGGTGCCCGACGAGAACACGGCGCGGGCCCGGACCTCGAGCACCCCCTGCCGGCGGTTCTCGGGCAGCTCGACCCGGACCGGTGCCGGCTCGACCAGCCAGCGGCGGGCGTCGGCCAGGGTCTCGACCTCCCGGCGCGCGGTGATGATGCCGTCCAGGATCATCTCGCAACGGTAGCGGCCGGTGACCGGGTCGAAGGCGGCGATGGTCACCACCTCGCCGCCCCACACCCGACGATCCCACCACAGCTTGCGCTTGGCCTTGACCCGCAGCAGGTAGGTGAGCCGGACCTCGGCCCCGGAGACCAGGGCCTCGGCGAGGGCATCGGGCAGGGGCGCCGCGAGCGACATGTTGACCTCGACGGCGGCCGGCTCCCTCATCGCCTCGAGGATCAGGGGCGGCGGCTCGGCAGCGCCGACCGCGAGCAGCAGCGCGAGCGCCACGGACATGACGGGGGGATTCTACCACCCGGCTCCGGACCCGAACCCGGACCCGAACCCGATGGCTGCCACTGTCACTGTTACTGCCACTGCCACTGCCACTGCCACTAGACTTCGGGCACGGACGCGGACGCGGACGCGGACGCGGGTCGGACCGGGTCCGGCGGGAGTAGGTTAGAGTGGTGGTTCGGAGACCGAACCCGGGGGAAGGGATGACGACCAGCACGGCACCGAGGGGCCCGGCGACGGAGCGCGCCCTCAAGGAGGTCCTGTACCGGTTCATGGGCGAGGTCCAGGCCACCAAGGCCGCGCTCTACCTGCCCGGCGATCGCGGCGGCTGGCAGCTCGCCACCCAGTACGGCTTCGGCCGCCGCGACGCCCTCGCCGAGCATCTCGGCGACGACGACCACCTGGTGCGGATGGCCCGCGCCTTCGCCACGGAACCGCGCTTCTACAACGACGCGTCGGAGCTCGTCGGTCTCGCCGACTACCTCGCCGGGGCGCGCACCTCGCGGGTCATGCTGGTGCCGCTGACCGTGGATGGCGAGCTGGTGGGCTTCGTCGACGTCCGCGACAAGGGCCGGCAGCTTCCCTTCGTCGCCGACGACCTCGAGCTCGCCGGAGCCATCGGAGCCGAGCTCGCCCGCCTCGTGTCCGAGGCCGGCACCGACGCTCCCGGTGATCCGGAGCAGACGGTCGAACCGGTGGTCGAGGCGGTGGCTGCCGAGCCCGCGTCGGCCCCGGCCGACGCCCTTCTCGACGATCGCGGCCTCGACGAGCTCCGGTCGGCCGGGGCCGATGTCCTCGCCGACCCCCGGGTGGTGGCGGTCGCCCTGACCCTCGCCGGGCCGGGCGCCGCTGCGACCCTGATCCAGCAGCGGGAGGGTTCGCCCGCGGCCGACCACCGCGCGCTGCTGCGCCACCAGGAGGACGCCATGCGGCGGGCCGCGGTGCCGGTGCCGCCGCCCGCGGCCTGGCGCACCGAGATCCGGCGCCATGCCGGGCAGCTGACCGCCGACCGATTCCAGTTCGTCGCCTCGGCGGTCCTCCTCGACGCAGGCGCCAGCTCGCTGGTGGCGTCGGTGGTGGCCGGCGCCGAGGCCGCCGTGGCCCGACAGGCCCTGGAGGGGCTGGGGGGCCGGGCGAGGGCGGCCCATGAGCGCTCCCGGCTGCGGCTGGTGCGCCGCGGCCTCGCCCGCCGCCTGCTGCAGCCCGGCGACCGCCGCTACCCGGAGCTGGTGGCACACTGCCTCGGGGTGTCGCGGCTGGCGTGGGGGGTCGCGAGGGCCCTCCACCTCGACGACGACACCGTCGAGGCTGCGGCCCTCGCCGGCCTGCTCCACGACGTCGGCATGCGCGAGCTCGACTACGACCGGCTCTACCTGCACCCGACCCCGGGGCCCGAGGACCGCCGGACCTACCGGCTGCACGTGGAGGTCGGCGAGCGGATCGTGCGGGTCGACGGCTTCGGGGACGTCGCCGACGCCGTGCGCCACCACCACGAGCGCTGGGACGGCAACGGCTACCCCGACCAGCTGGCCCGCGACCGGATTCCGATGCTCGCCCGGATCGTCCACGCCGCCGAGGTCTTCGACCTGTTCACGGCCGCCAACAGCTACCGGCCGGCGGTCAGCCGGGAGCGCGCTCTGGCGATCCTGCGGCGGGCCGCGGGCCACCAGTTCGACCCGGCGGTGGTCGACGCCCTGGCCCGGGTGGTGGCATGAGCGAGGAGCGCCGGATCATCGCCCAGAACCGTCGGGCGCGCCACCTCTACCACCTGCTCGACCACGAGGTGGCGGGCATCGAGCTGCTGGGTACCGAGGTCAAGGCGATCCGGGACGGCCGGGTCAACCTGACCGACGCCTTCGTCCAGTTCTCGGGCGGCCAGGCCTTCCTGGTCGGCTGCCACATCGGGCCCTACGAGCACGGCGGCTACGCCGGCCACGAGCCGCGCCGCACCCGGCGCCTGCTCCTGCACAAGCGCCAGATCGAGCGCCTGGCGGGCAAGGTCGCCGAGAAGGGGCTGACCGTGGTGCCGACGGCGGTCGTGCTGGTGGGCAACTGGATCAAGGTCGAGATCGCCCTCGCCCGGGGCAAGCAGCTCCACGACAAGCGCGAGACCCTGCGCCGACGGACCCTCGACCGGGAGGCCGAGCAGGACCTCAAGGACGGACAGTCCCGGTGACCGCGCTGCGTGCCGATCGGGGTATAATCCCAACATAAACACGTCGGGCGGCCGGCCCGATCCTCCATCCCCCCTTTGCTTCGGGAGCGGGATCGGGAACGACCGGCACCCCATGACTGTTGACCCGGGGTGTCGTGTCGGACGAGGAGAGCATGAACCGATCGAGCAGAACAGACACGGCGGATCCCCGATGAGAGACGACATCGTGATCCGCGGCGCCCGCGAGCACAACCTGGCCGACATCGACGTCACCATCCCCCGCGACCGGCTGGTGGTGATCACCGGCGTCTCCGGCTCGGGCAAGTCCTCGCTGGCCTTCGACACCCTCTTCGCCGAGGGGCAGCGGCGCTACGTCGAGTCCCTGTCGGCCTACGCCCGCCAGTTCCTCGACCAGATGGAGAAGCCCGACGTCGACACCATCGAGGGGCTGTCGCCGGCGATCTCCATCGAGCAGAAGACGACCTCCCGCAACCCGCGGTCGACGGTCGGGACGGTGACCGAGATCCACGACTACCTGCGCCTGCTGTGGGCCTCGGTCGGGGTCCCCCAGTGCCCGGACTGCGGCCTGCCGATCCGGCCCCAGACCGTGGAGCAGATGGTGGACCAGCTGCTCGGCCTCGGCGAGGGCACCCGCTTCATGCTCCTCGCCCCGGTGGTGGACGGCCGCAAGGGGGAGCACCGCAAGACCTTCTCCCAGATGGTGCGGGAGGGCTTCGTGCGGGCGCGGGTGGACGGCGAGTTGGTGGACGTGGCCGAGCCCCCCGAGCTCGACAAGAACCGCCGCCACACCATCGAGGTGGTGGTCGACCGCCTGTCGGTGCGGGACGCAGTGGCATCACGCCTCGCCGACTCCCTGGAGACCGCCCTGCGGGTGGGCGAAGGGCTGGCGCGGGCGGCGGTGACCGGGGGCGACGAGATCGTGCTGTCGGCGCGCCACGCCTGCCCGAGCTGCGGCTACTCCCTGAGCGAGGTCTCGCCGCGGCTGTTCAGCTTCAACTCGCCCCACGGGGCCTGCCCGGCGTGCTCGGGCCTGGGCTTCCTGCGCGAGGTCGACCCCGAGAAGCTGGTCCTCGACCCGGACCGGTCCCTGGCCGCGGGCTGCCTGGCCACCGTCGGCCAGGGCCCCGGCTCCTGGGTCGGCCGCCAGCTCGAGCAGCTCGGCGGGGCGCTCGGCTTCGACCTCCACACCCCGTGGCGGCGGCTGCCCGAGGAGGTGCGCGAGCTGATCATGGTCGGAACCAGCGAGGAGCACGACTTCGTGTGGCAGGGCCGCAAGGGCGCCTACCGCTTCCGGGACCGCTTCGAGGGCGTGGTGCCGCGGCTCGAGCGGCGCTACCGCGAGACCTCGTCGGAGCAAATCCGACGCGAGCTCGAGCGCTACATGTCCTTCGCCCCCTGCCACACCTGCCGCGGCGCCCGCCTGCGGCCCGAGGCGCTGGCGGTGAAGGTCGCCGGCGCCAGCCTGGCCGAGGTCTCGGCCCTGTCGGTGCGCCGGGCGCTGGAGTGGTTCGGCGAGCTCGAGCTCGACGAGCGCGAGGCGAAGATCGCCGCCAAGGTCCTGCGCGAGGTCGCCGACCGGCTCGGCTTCCTGGTGTCGGTGGGCCTCGACTATTTGACGCTGGACCGGATGGCCGGGACCCTGTCCGGGGGCGAGAGCCAGCGCATCCGCCTCGCCACCCAGGTCGGCTCCAAGCTGATGGGGGTGCTGTACGTGCTCGACGAGCCCTCGATCGGGCTCCACCAGCGCGACAACCGGCGCCTCCTCGACACCCTCAAGGGGATGCGCGACCTCGGCACCACGGTGGTGGTGGTGGAGCACGACGAGGAGACCATCCGCGACGCCGACTGGGTCATCGACCTCGGCCCCGGCGCCGGCCGCCACGGCGGCCACGTGGTGGCGGCGGGCCCGCCGGCCGCCCTCGGCGAGGTCGAGGCGTCCCTCACCGGCGCCTACCTGTCGGGCCGCCGCAAGATCCCCGTGCCGGCCCGCCGGGCCAACGGCAACGGTGACCGGCTGGTGGTCCGGGGCGCCGCCGAGCACAACCTCAAGGGCATCGACGTCGGTTTTCCCCTGGCCCGGCTGATCTGCGTCACCGGCGTGTCCGGCTCGGGCAAGTCGACCCTGGTCAACGAGATCCTCCACAAGGCGGTGGCCCGCCGCGTGCTCGGCACCCTGGGCCGGCCGGGCCGCTACACCGACATCGAGGGCGTCGAGCGCCTGGACAAGGTGATCGCCATCGACCAGTCCCCCATCGGCCGCACCCCGCGCTCCAACCCGGCGACCTACACCAAGGTCTTCGACCCGATCCGGTCCCTGTTCGCGGCCACCACCGACGCCCGGGCCCGCGGCTACAAGCCGGGACGATTCTCCTTCAATGTCAGCGGCGGCCGCTGCGAGGCCTGCCAGGGCGCTGGCCAGAACCGCATCGAGATGCACTTCCTGCCCGACGTCTTCGTCACCTGCGACGTCTGCCGGGGCCGGCGCTACAACCGCGAGACCCTCGAGGTTCGCTACAAGGGCCTCGACATCGCCCAGGTCCTCGACCTCACCGTCGCCCAGGCCCGGGAGCTGTTCGCGTCGGTGCCCAAGATCGTCCGGGTCCTCGACACCCTGGTCTCGGTGGGGCTGGACTACCTCCACCTGGGCCAACCCGCGACGACCCTCTCAGGCGGCGAGGCCCAGCGCATCAAGCTCTCCCGCGAGCTCGCCAAGCGCGCCACCGGCCAGACCCTCTACCTCCTCGACGAGCCCACCACCGGGCTCCACTTCGACGACGTCAACAGGCTGCTCGGCGTGCTCCGGGCCCTGGTCGAGCGCGGCAACACCGTGGTGGTCATCGAGCACAACCTCGACGTCATCAAGACCGCCGACTGGATCGTCGACCTAGGGCCCGAGGGCGGCGACGCCGGCGGCCGGGTGGTGGCGGAGGGCACCCCCGAGCAGGTCGCGGCCTGCGAGGCGTCGCACACCGGGCGCTACCTGCGGCCGCTGCTCGGGTAGGCTCCCGGCGCGTCCGCGTTCGCGTCCGATGTCAGTGACAGTAGCAGTGGCAGCGATCAGCGACCAGCGACCGGCAACCAGGGATCAGCGACAGCAACCGGCGACAGCGACCGGCTTCCGGTCCGGGTCCGGACGCTGACCACTGGCGCTGCCGCTGTTTGCTGCCCCTGGTCGCTGGTAACTGTCCCTGGTTGCTGATAGCTGATCGCTGGTCGCTGATCGCTGCCCCGGGTCGCTGCCCCGGGTCGCTGCCCCTGCTCGCTGTTTGCTGCCCCTGGTAGCCGCCGCTGACCCCCCGGCGCGGCCTGCCGGCATGGTCACCTCCGAGTCGTTCACGGGCAGGAGGTAGTCGACGGGCCGTCCCAGGTCAAGGGCGCCCGCCCGCCCAACCTCCCTTGACATGGGCCGTCCCGCCGACTTGGAGGGGCGGCCATGAACGACTCGGAGGTGACCATGCACGACACGCGCCACCCAGGCGACCTCACCGTTTACCGCACCGCCCTGGAGGCGGCCGCAACTGCCATCGCTCTTGTCAGGAGAGTCCCGGCCCCCCTGAAGAGCCTCGCCGACCAAGTGATCCGCAGCGCCTCGTCGGTGCCTGCTAACCTGAGCGAGGGCCATGGGCGGTCGGGCCGCGACCGGGTCCACCACTGGCGGATCGCCTTCGCCTCGGCGAAAGAGGTCGATGCGCATCTCAGCCTGCTCACCCGGGCCGGCGCCGTCGATGCCGGGCGGGCTGCAGAGGCGCTGGCGCTGTTCGACCAGGTACGCGCCATGACCTGGCGGCTGCTGCATCCGAAGCGGTGAGGCCTCACCTTCTCGGGCCCGGATTGTGGGGCCGGCGGCTCGCCGGCCTTGCCCGGACGATGCCGATTGATGGTGTCCGTGTCCGCGTCCGCGACCGTGCCCGACGCCAGCGGCAGCGGCAGCAAACAGCGATCAGCGACCAGCAATCAGGGACAGCACGCAGCGACAGCAACCGGCGGCAGCGGCAGTGGCAGCTGCCGGATCCGGACCTGGACCCGTACCCGGCCGCAGCGCTGCTACCAACCTGCAGGCTCACGGGCGTTTCATAGGGCGTGCCGTCTTCGACGTTCTTCCCTGCACGCCGGGCCGAGCCGCGAGGCC
>DATHSO010000095.1:0-5886 GCA_035464095.1 Candidatus Methylomirabilota bacterium
TCAGATCAGCGCGTCCTCCTGCCAGCCCAGCCGTACCAGGTCGATGGCCGCCGGGTCCGAGACGCCGAGGCCGTAGCGGCTGCCGGCGATCTCGATGTGGTGGGGCGGCGGGCTGATCGGGCTCGGCTCGCCGAAGTACAGGTCGCGCTTGGCGCGGATGATGCGGGCGCCGGTGGCGTCCACCGCCACCGGGTCGACGCCCACGATGAGGCCGCGGTAGGGCCACACGTACTCCTTCGAGAAGCTGTGCGGCCCGACCCCGTGGAACTGCGGCGTCAGCATCACCAGGACGTTGAGCCGGACCTTGCCCTCGAGCTCGGGCAACCGCCAGATCGCACCGAGGGGAGCGCAGGAGTCGCCGTGGTACTCGGGGGGCCGCGGCACGAACATGATCAGGTTCTTGATGCAGGTGCCGAGGCCGGACCAGGCGTGGGTGCGCATGGGCCGGACGTTGATCAGCGCCGTGGCGCGCTCGAAGACCGGGTTCGAGCGCACGCCGCGGTCGTCCACCGCGACGTCCTCGGGCTTGATCCCGGCCCGTACGACCTCGTCCCGGATCCCGTCCTCGAGGGCTGGCGGCGTCGGCAGGTGGCGCCAGACGTTGGACTTGATGCCGACCACGTCGCCGGCCGACACGACCCGCCGCCAGGCGGCCGCGGCCGAGCCGGTCTCGAAGAGCGACGCCATCGCGCGGTTGAGCATGTCGTGGAGCAGGGCCCCGTCGATCCGGCCCTTCTCGTCCACGACTCCGCTCTCCCGGATCAGCACGACCCGGCTCCGCTGCTTCGGGGATTCGGCCTCCGAGGCCGCCGACCGACTCGCGAGGAACCCGGCCGCCGCCGCACCACTGCCGATCTTGAAGAACCTGCGCCGGTCGATACCCCGTCTCGTCCCACTCATGAGTCACCTCCGAGGGCCCGTTCGAGGAGGGTCAGGCCGGCCTCCCCCGTGTCGGGTCCGATGACCGCCGCCACCAGATCTCCGGCCCGGCCCACGATCATCTCCGGGCGGTCGCTCGCGGGCGTGTCGGTACGCGCTCGAGCCTCGACCCGGGCTGCCGTCGTCTCGTCCGGGTAGCGGACCAGCAGCAGGTGGGCGGCTGCCTCGCCGAGCTCGTACTTCCCCACCACCGCTTCGACCTCGGGTCCGAGCTCGAACAGGTTGTCGCTGCCGATCCAGACGTGGGCGTTGAGGATGTGGGGGCTGCGCAGGAAGGTCGCCGACTGCGCCTCCAGCCCTTCCGCCGGCAGCCGGTGAACCAGGGCCGGCGCGTCGCCACCTTCCGGCAGCGACGCGGCGACTGCCCCGCCGACGGCGAGCACCGCGTCGGCAGAGCCCTCACCGGCGCCCGTCGCGTAGACCGAGCCGTACCACGAGCCCTGCCAGAAGGACAGCCAGCCGTGGCGGAGGACCCCGTCGTTGCCCACCGCCACCGGCTCGCCGGCGCGGTCGTGGCTGAAGACCCCGAAGGCGTCCTCGGGCGACGCCATCTCGAACAGGTCGACCACGATCTCGTCGTCGCCCGCCGGTGCGGCGTACCGCTGCGACACGCACCGCTTCATGCCGTAGGCCAGGTAGACCTCGGCGTGGCCGTCGATGTAGGCGTAGATGGTCTCCGTGTCCCAGGTCTCCGGCTCGCCGGCCGCCGCCCAGCCGGCGGCATCGGCGGGGATCTCCACGGGCGTCATCGAATCAGGTTCATCAACGGGCGGCGAGCCGCAAGATGCCACCACGATCATCGATCCGACCGCCATCCACCGCTGGAAAGCTCTCTGCCTCACGTCTCGTCCTCCGAGCATTCACTCCGTCGAGTATACGCATCGCCTGGCGTTGCGCCACGCTGAGGAGTCGGGCCGGACCAGCGCGTGAAATCGCGCGTGAAATAATCGCCCTACGGTAGAGGTCCGGGATTCGACACCGGGCGGCCCCGAGAATCGATGAAGGGAGACACACCAGGTGCGCACGCCAATCGCAGCGGTCGTCACGATCGTCCTCGTCCTGTCCGCCTGCGCCCAGCCCGAACCGACGACCGACGCGAGGAACGTGGTGCTCATCACCGTCGACGCGCTGCGGGCCGACTCGGTGAGCTGGGCTGGCGCCTCCTTCGACACGACCCCGAACCTCGCGGCACTGGCCGCCGACGCGGTGGTCTTCGACCAGGCTCTCACCTCCTTCCCGGGAACCACGGCCTCCATGCCGTCACTGATGACCGGGCTGTTCCCGAGCTTCGAGGGCGTCGGGGAGTGGAACAGCTTCACCTACCACGGCTTCAACGAGTTCGAGACCGCCGAGGAGGCCGAGCGGCCGGCGCTCAGCGGCAACCTTCGGATGTTGGCCGAGATCCTCGCCGAACGGGGGATGACGACGGTGGGCTTCAACACCAACCCGAACCTGACGGCGCCCCGGAACTTCAACCAGGGCTTCATGGAGTACGAGGATTTCGCCGCGTACATGAAGTCGGCTCGGGAGTCCAGGCGGCACCCGCTGGAGGCCGCCTACCCCCCGGCCGACGTCGTCATGGCCAAGGCCGTTCCGGCGCTGCGGGCCGTCGCGGGTGAGCCGTTCTTCATGTGGATCCACCTGATGGAGCCGCACAGCCCGTACCTGCCGCCGGATGACCACGCCCGGGTATCACCCAGGACGTTCACCGGGCTCGGCGACCTCGAGATCAACGGAGCTCTCTACCACTTCCTCCAGCGCCAGTGGGGGGCGAGCCCGGAGAAGATCACCCACCCCTCCCTCGACGAGCTGGGGATCTCCAGGGCGGCATTGACCGAGCACCTGTTGGGGCTGTACGAGGGCGAGATCCACTTCTGCGACGCCGAGCTCGGGCGGTTCGTCGAGACGATGCGCGAGCTCGGGTTGCTGAACGACACGCTGTTCATCCTGACCGCGGACCACGGCGAGGAGTTTTTCGACCACGGGTACGTGACCCACCACTTCAAGAGCGGTCTGGCCGAGGAGCTGATCCGGATCCCATTGTTGATCCGGCCCCCCGGCGGCCTGCCCGGGGGACGCCGGGTCGAGCAGCTCGTTCGAATGGTGGATATCGCTCCGACGGTGCTCGACTTCGTCGGCCACCGAGCAGCTGCTGCGCAGATGGAGGGAGCCACGCTGCGCCCTCTGATGGACGGGCGGTCGGAGGAGCCTCGGACGGCCTTTTTCAGCACCATTCCCTACCAGATCGTCCGTACCGAACGGTGGAAGTACCGCTTGGAGCGGCCATCCGATCCGTCCGGCGAGACGACCCAACGGCTCTTCGACATCGTGGCCGATCCCATGGAGACGGACGACCTCGCGGCCCGCCATCCCGAGATCGTCGCCGAGCTGCGCACCAGGTACGAGGAGTTTGCACGGTCTCTGGCTGACCGGACGGCGTCGCCGGGCGACGGCGAACCGGGGCCCACGGCTCCCCACCAGATCGACGAAGAGACCAGGAGGCAGCTCGAGGCCCTCGGCTACGTCGAGTGATCGGGAGTCGGGTCAAACCGGTTGTCGGACGGTTCGCCGTCACCTCGGTCCGTCCGGAGGCCGCGAGGTGGCAGTCGATCCCTGTCCGTCAGTACTCCGGCGTCGGCTCTGCTGGAGCCGTCTCGACCTCTGTCGGCGCCGCGTCTGGCGCTTCCTCGCTGCCGGGGACCACGGTCTCGGCCTCGCCGGACTCGAAGTCCTCGGTGGAGATGGGCTCGGGCATGGTGGTCCGGTCGTCGGTGGTATCCGCCGGGGGCGGCTCGGTCTTGCCGCAGCCGGCCAGAGCGGCCACGGCGACGATGACGGCGATGCAGAGCAGTCGTCTCATGGTGTCTCCTCCGCCGGGCATTATGAGGCATTCGGCGGCGGCGCCACAACCGGCGGCTCGAGCTCGAGGGAGCGGGCGTAGGCCTCGTTGTAGCGCACCGCCACCCGCATGAGCGACGCTTCGGCCGTGTCCCAGTTCGAGCGCAGGATCGCCGCCAGGGAGTCGGCCTCCTCGGCGGCACCGTGCCGCTTGGCCCTGACCAACAGGCGGAGCACCCGGTGGCTGCTCGCCACGGTCTGGCGGGCGAGGCCCGTGAGCGGGCCGGTGTCGGTCTCCCGGAGGACGCGCTCGAAGACCCGCGCGGCCCGCGGCCAGTCGACCTCGGGGCCGGCGTGCCCGGCCCGCACCAGGTGGTCGAGGAGGTAGGCGCGGTGCCAGTAGGCGCTGACCTGGGAGGTCGCGTCGGTGATGGCGAAGATGAAGACGACCTTGCGCCACAGCTTCCTCACCACGTAGCGCGCGAGCAGCAGCGGCAGCGCCAGGCAGCCGGCGACCGACGCCAGCCGTCCCGAGCCCCGGCCGAAGCGGCGCCGCGACCCCTCCGCCAGCTGGCGGCCGCGGGCGCGCCCGATCGCCGCCGGCATGCGCCGCCGGAAGTAGGCCTCGAAGGCCACGTCCACCAGCGGCAGCGGCACCAGGGCGCTCAGACCCGCCAATGTCGCGTCGGCGTAGATCCGCCAGTCGAAGGCGGTGTGGCGGGGCGCTCCCGCGGGCTCCGGCATGGCACGAGCTTACAACGAGGCGGCAATTCGTCGGACGAATTGCAGCGGCGCGTCGGACGCGCCGACCGACCCCGGAAGCGCAGCTGAGTCGATCGCCGCTCCGATTGGAGCGGCGGGCTTCCAGCCTGCCGTTGCGTGCGCGGCGGTTGGCAGGGCGTCGCGGGGCCGTGAGGTCCGTGACGCCAGGCAGGGATGCCTGGCGCTCCAATGGCGGGCGGGTGGGTGTTCGCGAGGTCGGGCACGGACGCGGACGCGGACGCGGACGCGGGTGCGGACGCGGGTGCGTTCTTCTGCTTTCCCGATGTGCGCAGCACATCGGTTGCATCGAGCGCCGCGCGGTTCGGCGCAGCCGGACCGGCGGCGCTCGATGCATGCGGTAGAATTTCCCGGTCTGCGGGAGGCCCCCCATGTACGACGCGGAGCTCGACTTCGCCCGGACCCTTGTGACCGAGGCCTGCGGCCTGACCCGGCGGGTCCAGGAGCAGGTCGTCGCCTCCGGCGAGGCGCTCGCCAAGGGCGACCGCTCGCCGGTGACGATGGCGGACCTGGCGGTTCAGGCTGTGGCGGCGCTGCGGATCGCCGAGCACTTCCCCGGCGACGGCCTCATCGGCGAGGAGGACGCGACCCCGGTCGAGGACTCCCCCACCCTGGCCGCCAAGGTGCTCAAGCTGGCGCGGCGGTCGCTGCCCGGGCTGACCCTCGAGGAGCTCGCCGACGCTCTCGACCGGGGCGACCACCCCGGCGGGGCCGAGGGCCGGCACTGGGTCCTCGACCCGGTGGACGGCACCAAGGGCTTCCTGCGCGGCGACCAGTACGCCATCGCGCTGGCCCTGGTCGACCACGGCGAGGTCGTGGTCGGGGTCCTCGGCTGCCCCAACCTGCCGCGCCCGGGCGAGCGCGGGGTCGGCGAGGGCTTCCTGTTCCACGCCGCGCGAGGCCACGGCGCCTGGGCGGCTCCGACCGCCGGCGGCGACGCCGTCCGGATCCACGTGGACGGGATCGACGACCCGGCTCGGGCGGTGGTCTGCGAGTCGGTGGAGGCGGCCCACGCCGCCCACTCGGTGCAGGCCGGGATCGCGGCCCGCCTCGGCGTCCGCGCCGAGCCCTACCGCATGGACTCCCAGTGCAAGTACGCCGTCCTGGCGCGCGGGGAGGCCTCGATCTACCTGCGGCTGCCCCGCGACGAGGCCTACCGCGAGAAGGTCTGGGACCACGCCGCCGGCGCCGTCGTCATCACCGAGGCCGGCGGCCGGGTCAGCGACCTCGACGGCGCCGCCCTCGACTTCTCCCGGGGCCGCCGCCTCGCCACCGGCCGCGGCATCGTCGCCAGCAACGGCCTCCTCCACGACCGCGTCCTCCAAGCCT
>DATHSO010000096.1:0-16746 GCA_035464095.1 Candidatus Methylomirabilota bacterium
ACCCGGACCCGTGGCTGGTCGCTGTCGCCGGTTGCTGCCGCTGATCCCTGGTTGCTGGTCGCTGATCGCTGATCGCTGGTGGCTGGTCGCTGATCGCTGACCCCCCTAAATAACACCTTCGGGGACCTGCTTGGTCGGGGAGGTCTGCTGGAACCAGTGTTGTGTTACTTCCCCGGTGTCGCCCGGGGCAACTAGGGTGGGGGGCTGATTGCTGTTTGCCGACCCTGTCGGCTGTTCGCTACCACTGCCGCTGCCGCTGCCGCTGCCGCTGTCGCTGTCGCTGTCGCTGACATCGGCACGGAAACGGACGCGGACGCGGACGCCGAAGCGGGAGAATGAACAGAGGTACACTCCGGCGATGTCGGAACGACCGTTGTGGATCGACTCCCACGCCCACCTGACGATGTTCGAGCCCGACGAGCTCGACGAGGTCCTCGAGCGGGCGGCTGCGGCCGGCGTGGGCGGCGTCCTGGTGCCGGCGACCGGCGCCGACGACCTCGACCGCGCGCTGGCCATTGCCGGCCGCTACCCGCAGGTGGTCGCGGCGGCCGGGGTCCACCCCCACGAGGCCAGCTCCCTCGGCGACCGGCTGAAGCGTCGGATCTCCCGGGCCTTGGCCGATCCCGGGGTCGTGGCGGTGGGCGAGATCGGGCTCGACTACCACTACATGAGCTCGCCGCGGGAGGATCAGCTGTCGGCCCTGGAGTGGCAGCTCGACCTGGCGTTGGAGGCGGGACTGCCGGTGGTGCTCCACAACCGCGAGTCGTGGAACGACCTCGAAGCGCGGCTGGCGGCGCGAAGCCCGGGTCTTCGGGGCGTCGCCCACTCCTTCACCGAGGGGCCGGCCGAGGCCTTTCGGGTGGTCGAGCTCGGCCTCGTGGTCGGGATCTCCGGCATGGTCACCTTCTCCAAGGCCGAGACCATCCGGCAGACGGCGGCGTCGCTGGCGCCGGAGCGGGTCATGGTCGAGACCGACAGCCCGTACCTGGCGCCGGTGCCCCACCGCGGCCGGCGCAACGAGCCGGCGTTCGTGGTCGAGGTCGGCCGGCGCCTGGCCGAGGTGTGGTCGCTGACGCCGGAGGCGGTGGCCGCTTCGTCGACGTCGGTGTTTCGGGGGCTTTTCAGGTTCGAGGCGGGGTGGCCGTCGCCGTGACCCGGCGGCCGCCGGTGGGCTGATCAGACCTTCTTGGGGCGGCGCCCACGACGGCGCTGGACGTCCCTGACGCTGATCAGGAGCATGCCGTCGTCGGGATCGCGCGAGACTTCGAAGCGTTGGCTTTCCTCGACAGTCAAGCCGTATTGATGGAAGAACTGCGGCGATTTCAAGCTCACCGATCGCCGTCTTCTGGACATGGGAAGAGACCCTTCTTCCTTGTCGGTCCGGGTGATTTTCACACCGATGATCTTCCGCGTCTTGTCGAAAAACAGGACCGCGAATTTGGCGGAATCGAGCCCGAAAGCCGCCACCGATGCCGCGTCGAACGAAATCAACCCGCTGGGGCGAATGGTCGCCCGGGGGCGGGTTCCAGCAGCTTGTGGCGGTACGAACTTCTCGAACGCCATCGGACACCTCCGAAGGGACCGTTTTTACGCTATCGAAAAAGCTGGCGAGAGTCAAGAAATTTTGATTGAAATTTCGAGAATCTACTCCGAAAATCCAGAAGAATTCGACTGGGGTGGCGGCATTATTTCCCGAGCCGATGGTCCCGGTCTCGAAGGCGAAACGGCCCCGATGATCGGAAGATCCGCGCTGTTGACGACCGAATTCGGTGCAGACCGCACAAAGAAAGCGCCGGCGAATCTCCCGCCCGATGTTGTCGTGGCGCGTCGGCATTTCGGTCGCGCGCGGCATGAGAATCCGGAACACCGGGAGTTTCGTGACGTCGCAGACGTCACCGCGCTACACTCCGCTGGATGCTTGACGGCGATCCGAGCCGCAGCCAGTGGATCGAGCTGGACCGCCAGGCCCTGGTCGACAATCTCGGCTTCTTCCGGTCCCGCCTGTCCCCTGGGACGTCCCTTCTCGGGGTGGTCAAGGCCAATGCCTACGGTCACGGCCTGGCCGAGGTCGGCCCCACGGTCGCCGAGCACGTCGACTGGCTCGGGGTCCACTCCGCCGGGGAGGCACGGGCGCTCCGGCGGCTCGGGATCGATCTGCCGGTGCTGGTCATGGGACTCGTCCCCCCGGGGGAGCTCTGCGACCTCGACCGGAACGTCCACCTCGTGGTGTCGTCCAGGACCGCCCTCGAGTGGGTTGCCGACTATCGCGACCGGACCGGGGTCGCCCTGCCGGTGCACCTCAAGGTCGACACCGGTACCAAGCGCCAAGGCCTGGCGCCCGGTGACCTCGGCAGCATGGTGGCCGCGGCCTCGGCCCGTCACCTCGAGGTCGTGGGCCTGGCCTCGCACTTCGCGAACATCGAGGACACCCTCGAGCACGAGTTCGCCCGCCGCCAGCTCGACCTCTTCGGCGAGGCGCTCGCGGGGCTGACCCGCGATCTCGGCGGGCCGCCGCCCTTCGTCCACACCGCCTGCTCGGCGGCGACGCTGCTCTTCCGGGAGACCGATTTCACCATGGTCCGGCTCGGCATCTCCATGTACGGACACTGGCCGTCCCGGGAGACCAAGCTGTCGTGGGTTTTGGAGCACGGCCGTGGAGAGTTCCCGCTCCGGACGGTTCTCTCCTGGCGGGCGATCGTCGGTCAATTACAGCCCGTGTCCAAGGGCGACACGGTGGGTTATGGGCGCACGTGGACGGCACTGCGCGACACCGTGCTGGGAGTCATTCCGGTCGGTTATGCCGACGGTTATTCGCGCAGCCTGGGCAATCGATCGAGGGTCGCAGTCAAAGGTCGCGCGGCCCCGGTGGTGGGTCGGGTTTGCATGAACATTCTCATGGTCGACGTCACCGACATTCCCGGGGTCCGGATCGGCGACCGGGTCACCCTCGTGGGGCGCGACGACGGGCTCACGATAACCGTCGAAGAGCTGGCCGATCTGACCGGGTCAATCAACTACGAGCTCCTGTCCCGGCTGTCCCCGGCGATCCCGAGATTCGTCCGATCTGAGGCCGCGATTCACGGCTGATATGCTGGCCGTCGTGAGCCAAGCTCTGGCCTCGCTGCCGTCGGCCGGCGTCGTGATTCCGACCTACAATCGGCTCGCAGATCTGCAGGTCGTGCTCCGGGCCCTGACCCGGCAGCGCACGTCGGTGGCGGCGCCGGTGGAGATCGTGGTGGTCGACGACGGCTCGACCGACGGCACCTCCGAGTGGCTGGACCGGCACGGCGCCGACATGGGGCTGACCTGCATCCGCCAGGCCAACGCCGGACCTGCCCGGGCGAGGAACGAGGGTGCCGCGGCCTCCCGGGCGGAGGTGATCCTCTTCCTGGGCGACGACACCGAGCCCCAGCCGGGATGGCTCGCGGAACACCTGGAGGCCCACCGCCTGTCGGCCGCGGTCCCGACCGCGGTGCTGGGCTACACCTGCTTTCCCGCCGACCGTGACAGCCCGTTCCTGCGCTGGATCAACGAGCACGGCGCCCAGTTCGGCTACGCCCTCATCGACCGGCCGCTCGAGGTGCCCTTCAACTTCTTCTACACGTCCAACGTCTCGCTGCCGCGGCAGCTCTTCGTCTCACTGGGGGGTTTCCGCGAGGACTTCCCGGCGGCCGCCTGGGAAGACATCGAGTTCGCCTACCGCGCGGTGGCGGCCGGCTTGCGGTTGCGGTACCTGCCGCGAGCGCGGACCATCCACCGGCACCGGATCCGGGTCGGCTCGTTCTGCCGGCGGCAACGCACCTCGGGCAGGTCGGCGGCGATCTTCGCCGGGCTCCACCCGGAGCTGGAGGCGTTTCTCGGGGTGCCGTGCGTCGGACGGGTCTCGCGGTGGGAGCGGTTGCTGCGGCTTCCGCTGCGGGCCTGGGTCGCTGCCGGTGAGGCGGCGCACGGCCTGGCTGGCGATCGGGTCTACCGTCGGCTGATGGACAGCTGCTACCTGGAGGGCCTTGCGGAGAGTCTGCGAGGGGTGCGCCGGGGGTGAGGCGAAGACCGATCGCGAGTGCTTGATCTGGGAAAATTCCCTATGCTAGAATCGGGTCCCAAGAAAGAAACAGGGAGGGATTCCGGGGAGGCTTTCCACCTTGAGCCTACCATCATGAGGCCAACCTCATTCGGCCAACCTCAAATATCCTTTCGTTTTGGTCCTGCCTGCTGAGCTGAACCGCCCCTCCCGCCTCCAGCACGCCGCCCGGCCCGCGCCGGGCGGTTTCTCTTGCCGTGTCGCGGCCACGGTCGGGATCCTCGTTCGGCGTTCGGGCGGTCGCTCCGACGGGCTCAGGCGGGGGCTGCCGAGCCGGAGTCGACCAGGGTGCCGGGATTGACCCCGATCGAACGCAGGGCCGCGTTCCACCGCTGCTCGAGGGGGACGTCGAAGACGATGGACGACGCGAGGGGGGCGACCAGCCAGGAGTTCTCCTCGATCTCCTTCTCGAGCTGTCCGGGGTACCAGCCGGAGTAGCCCAGAATGAGGGCGTAGCGTCGGCTCGGCCCGCCGCTGGCGAGCTCCGCCAGGGTTTCGGCGCTGCCGGAGACGGTCAGCCCTTCGGGCAGGACCAGGTCGTCCTCGCCCGCGACCCCGTCGCCGATCTCGAAGAGCACGAAGCCGTGGCTGGGTTGGACCGGCCCCCCGGCGAGCACCTGCGGCAGCTCCCGATCCGGAGCCTCGAGCCCGATCTCGTCGAGAATGTCCGCGAGCTCCACGTCGAGGGGACGGTTGATGACCAGCCCGAAGGCGCCCTCGTCGAGGGAGTGGGCGCCGAGCAGCACCACCGTCCGACTGAAGTTGGGGTCGCCGAGGGACGGCATGGCGATGAGCATCTGACCGAACAGGGTCGCAGGCGAGTCCATCGGATCATGCTAGCAGGTTCGACCGGACGATCCGAGGGGCGCAGCGGTTACGGTCCGGGTCGGTCCCCGCTGGCCGGTACCAGCTCGAGCCGGACCACCCGGAGATGCGGCTTTTCGCGATCGAGGGGAGAGGGCGCGGGAGGGCGGGGAGGGGCGAACTCCAAGCTCGTCCGGATCGGCCCGTCGTGCCAGGTCATGACGATCGCTTCGTCCTCCGCACCCCGGGTCTCTTGGGGCGCGCCGAGGACCGAGGTGGCCGACTCGGGGACTGCCTTCCAGTCGAGGCCGGCGCCGAGATCGAGCCGGTACGGCGTGTAGCGGACCAGGTGCTCGTTGTGCAGCATGATGTGGCTTAGGCGGTCGGAGTCGTCGAAGCCGAAGGCCCAGATGAGGTAGGGCCCCGCGCGAGCGGTGACCGCGGTTCCGGGCGAGCCGCCCGTGGCGCCGAGAGCGGATTCGACCTCCGCCCGGGTCTGGCCGAGCCGGATCCCGAGGACTGCCCCGGCCTGCCGCTCGACCGCGAGCGGCAGCGCGCCCTCGTCCAGGACGCGCCACACCTCGGGGTCCGCCAGGAACGCGCGCTCCCCGGGCAGGGTGACCGCCAGGTAGAGGTCGGTGGCGCCGCTGCGCAGGAGCTCCCGGAGGATGAGGAGGGACTGCTCCCGGTCGCCGAGGAGGTAGGAGGTGGCCATGAGGTAAAGGGCGGTTTCGGTGCGCTGCGGCCGCAGCCGCACCGCGTCCCGGAAGCAGGCGTCGGCGGCCCGGTAGTCGCCGAGGTGGAAGTGGGCCCGACCGCGCTCGGCCGCCACCGCGTATCGGGCCTCGGGATCGTCCAGGTCGTCGAATGCGGACAGCAGGTCCAAGACCTCCTGGTAGCGGCGCTCGATCACCAGCTCCCGGGATCGTCCGAGGGCGGTGTGGAGGTCGTCGGCGGCCCCGGTCGCCGCCGCGACAAGGCTCAACAGGGTCAGTACGGTGCGCACGACACCTCAACCTAGCATGACGGGGCCCCGACCGGGCAGCCCGGAGCGAGGTAAGATCGACGGGTGATCGGTCCCCGAGACGACCGCGAGCCCGAGGTGGTCATCGAGGCGCCGGCGGTTCCGCTGGAGCCGCGGATCGAGGACCGCCTGCGGTCGGAGCTCGGGCGTTGCCCGGACCTGGCCTTCGCCCACCTGCCCCAGGTCCGCGTGCCGGAGCTCCAGCCGGCGCCCCAGCTGACCCTCTTCGTCTGGCTGGTGCCCGAGGCCCTCGGGTCCCTGCGAAGCGCCCTCAACCTGGTGTGCGAGGCGGTGGCCCGGGCCCTGCCCGAGGACCGCTTCCTGGACGTCGCCATCCTCAACTCGGCGCCCGAGATGCTCGCCGAGGTCGAGGCCGCCGGCTGCCTGCTGGTGGAGCGGGACCCCGGTGAGCGGCAGCGGGCCCGCGCGGCAGCGGACGAGCTCGGTCCTGGCGACGGCGAGGCCCGGTCACGTCGCCGCTGGCCCTGGTGAGCCGCCGCGGCCCTCCGCCGGGGTGGTACCATGCGGCTGCGGCGGACGACCGGGAGGCGGCATGAACATCGAACGCGTCAACGAGGGCGACGTCACGATCGTCGTGGTCCGAGGGGTGATCAAGCTCGGCGAGTCGGCCAGGGCCTTCGCGGGCTTCCTCCAGGAGATCCTCGACGAGGGTGCCGACAAGGTGCTCGTCGACCTCGAGGGGATCGACCACGTGGACTCCACCGGCCTCGGCGAGCTCGTCGGCTACCTCCAGCGCTTCGAGGAGCAGGGCCGCCGCCTGGCCTTCGTCAATCCCGCGCGTCGCCTGCGCAGGCTCTTCGAGCTCACCCGTCTGGTCGAGATCGTGCCCATCTACGAGAACCGCGAGCAGGCATTGGCCGACCTCGGAGCCCAGGGCGGCTGAGGCCCGGACCTTCCACCCGCCCGCCGTCTGCCTCGCGTCAGGTGGTCGGCTCAGTCGTCGAGCGGGATCTCGTGGCGCCAGCCGAAGGGATCGTCGCGGGCGCCGGTCTGGATCCCGACCAGCGCGTCGTACAGCGCCTGCCACCGTTCGTCGAAGGGGAAGCGCCACTCCCGATCGCCGTCGGCGATGCGTGAGATCCAGCACAGCACGGCGGCTGTGCCGCAGCACGCCGTCGCCTCGAGCGCTTCCAGCTCCTCGAGGGGGACCTTGCGCTCCTCGGTCCGCCACCCCAGCAGGTCCGAGGCGATCTGCAGTAGGGAAACGCGGGTGATGGAGCGCAGCACGCTGCTCGAGTCGGGGGTGATCAGGGTGTCGTCGCGCAGACCGAGGAAGTTGGCCGCGCCGATCTCCTCGATGTAGCGGTGCTCGCGGGGGTCGAGGTACAGCGCCTCGACGAAACCCCGCTCCTTGGCCTCGCGGCCGGGGGTGAAGGAGCACGCGTAGTTGCCGCCGGCCTTGACGTGGCCCGAACCCATCGGCGCCGCCCGGTCGAGGCGGCTCACCAGGAACTCCTTGCCCGCGTCGGGGCCGAAGCCGCCCTTGAAGTACGGTCCGACCGGGGTCACGAAGATCCTGAACAGGAACGACCTCGCCGGCTTGACGCCGACGTTGTTGCCGAGGCCGAGATAGAAGGGGCGGACGTAGAGGGAGGCGCCGCTGCCGTACGGGGGGATGTACGGCTCGTTGGCCGCCGCCACCTCCTCGATGCCGCGTACGAAGAGCTCCTCCGGGACCTCCGGGCCGCACATGTAGCGGGCGCCCTCGTTCATCCGGCGGGCGTTCTCGGTGGGGCGGAAGGCGTAGACCCTGCCGTCGGGGCCGCTGTGGACCTTCATCCCCTCGAAGAGCTGCTGACCGTAGTGCAGGCACTGGCTGCCCTCGGGGATGGCGAGCTCGGTGTTCTCGACCAGCCCGCGGGCCCGCCAGACGCCGTGCTCGTAGACCGCCTCGAAGCGGTAGGGGCAGGGCAGGTAGTCGAAGCCCAGGGTGGAGAAGTCGAGATCGACCTTGCGGCGGCTCCCGGGGAAGTAGTACCTGGGTACGCTCATGTAGACCCTCCGTCGCGGTGTCCTGTCGTGTGGGGGATCGGCTCGGGAGACGAGCACATGCTGCGGCTCCTTTCGGAGACGGCGCCCCCGTCAGTATATCCGGGCGCCGTCGTCGCCGCCACCTCGACAGCCGCAGCGGGAGAATGCTCCGGAGGTCATCGCGGTTGTCCATGGTGCCTTCGCGCGGGAACGGCAAGGTGGCTCCGGGGGTCCCGGAGCCTCGCCACGGTTGGTACGACCTTTGCTGGATCTGGGCGGACGCGACGACCGACGAAAGGACACACCATGCGCTCGATCCACCTGCTCCGAAGACCCGCCGTCGTAGTGACCATCGCCCTGGCGGCGATCGCCGTGGGCTGCACCAGCGCGGTGCCGACCGACGATCCCGGCGTCGACCGGATGGGCCAGTACGTGCTCATGAACAGGGGGCCCGAGGCGGAGGTGGCCATCGGCTACCGCCACGCCGAGAACAACCTCGGCTCGGGGTGGCTCCTGCTGGAGGTCGCCGTGACCTCGCCGCCGGGCCAGACCGCGACCATCGAGCGCGAGGACGTCTCCCTGAGGACTCCGGGCGGCGCCACGGTCCCGCTGGCGACCCAGTCCGAGTTCGGGACGGCGTTCAGCGAGCTGCGGCCGTTCATCACCGCTGCCAACGTGGCGCGGGACCCCATGGACTACTGGCCGCCGCGCAAGCAGCCGTGCTCGATCCGGTTCTTCGTCGCTCCCGGTGAGGGTGTGGCCTTCGACGAGGTCACGGTGAACGACTTCCGCGCCTGTCAGGGCCGCTTCTTTTTCCGCGTCCCCGGCGGTGTCCAGGCCGGTCGCTACGTCCTGGCCATCGACCTCGAGGAGAGCGAGATCCGGATTCCCTTCACTCTCGGCCGCTGAGCGGGTTCCCGGGCGCCCGCGACGGTGGAAGCCCGTGCCCAGTCGCACCGGGATCAGGGGAACACGCCGCGCTCGCCGTACGAGAACGCCACCTTGTTGATGGCGGCGATCATGGACGCCGTGCGGAGGTCGACGTCGACGCCGTGGGCGATCTTGATGTCCCGGATCTCGTGGTAGGCCTCGATCATGGTTTCCTCGAGGCCCGAGTTGACCAGGTCGATCTCGCCCGGTCCGTGGGCGATCTCGGCGATCTCGGCGTCCGAGAAGATCCGGTTCGTGGACTGCTCGATGGCGCCCAGGAGCTTGCGGGTGGAGCTCTCGGTGAAGCGCTTCTGCATGCGTCCGAAGCGGACGTGCTGGAGGTTCTTGAGCCACTCGAAGTAGGACACCGTGACGCCGCCGGCGTTGATGTAGGCGTCCGGGATGACCAGGACGCCGCGCTCGAACAGCTGCTGCGACGCTTCCGAGCTGGTCGGTCCGTTGGCCGCCTCGGCAATGATCCTGGCCTGGATCCGGGGCGCGTTCTCCATGGTGATCGCGTTCTCCAGGGCGGCCGGTACCAGGATGTCGCACTCGAGCTCGAGACCGGCCTCGCGCTCGGGAAGATCGACGGCGCCCGGGAAGCCGAGGATCGACCCGGTCTCCCGCCGGTGCGCCATCAGCGCCTCGACGTCGATCCCGTCCGGCTTGGAGATCGCGCCCTCGTACTCCACCGCGCCGACGATGACGGCGCCGCCGTCCTCGGACAGGAACTTGGCGGCGTGGTAGCCGACGTTGCCGAGGCCCTGCACCACCACCCGCTTGCCCTCGAGGCCGGGGGTCAGGCCGGCGGCGCGCATGTCCTCGGCCACCGAGCAGGCCTCCCGGAGCCCGTAGTAGACGCCCCGGCCGGTGGCCTCGACCCGGCCGCGGATGCCACCCTGGCCGACCGGCTTCGCGGTGACGCAGCCCATGGCATCGATCTCCCGCGGGTTGAGGGTGACGTAGGTGTCGGCGATCCACGCCATCTCGCGGGGGCCGGTGCCGAAGTCCGGCGCCGGTACGTCGATGCCGGGGCCGATGAAGTTCTTGGTGTTGAGCTCGAAGGTGAAGCGGCGGGTGATCCGTTCGAGCTCGTCGACGGAGTACTTGTGGGCGGCGATCCTGACCCCGCCCTTGGCGCCGCCGAAAGGCACGTTGACGATGGCGCACTTGTAGGTCATGAGCGCCGACAGGGCCATGACCTCGTCCTCGTTGACGTTGGCGGCGAAGCGGATCCCGCCCTTGGTGGGCAGCTTGTGGTGGCTGTGCTCGGCCCGCCAGGCGTGGATCACCTCCAGGGAGCCGTCGTCGCGCTTGATGGGAAAGGTGAAGTGGACCAGGCTGTTGACACTCTTGATCTGCTCGAGCAGGCCCGCTGGGTGGTCGGTGAGGGCCGCCGCCCGGTCGAAGTTCCTGTTGACCTGTTGGAAGAAGCTGAGCTCGGTGGTCATAGGGCACCCCCAGGGTCCGGTTCGGTCGGTGAGCTCGACGAGCATAGCACCGCGGACCGCGCCGGAGGAGGACGACCAGCTCTTTCCGGGACGGATCGAGACGGTGCAACCACGACCGGGCCTGCGGCCAAGTACGACTCCGAGGCACTCTGCGATGTCCGGAACGGAGGTTCGACATGACGACGACGATCAGGCTGGTGCTGGTCGCGCTGGTGCTCGGCGGCGCCGGGCTGTGGGCGGCCGACCACGAAAGGAATGGGGACATGACCGACGAGATCATGGTGTACTCGGTGGAGAAGGGCGAGCTGGTCCGTACCGAGCGGGTGGTGAAGAGCGACCAGGAGTGGCAGCGCGAGCTCACTCCCGAGGTCTACCAGGTGACCCGCCGCCACGGCACCGAGCGCGCCTGCTCCGGGGCCTACTGGAAGAACGACCGTGAGGGCGTGTACCGCTGCGTCGCCTGCGGCAACGACCTCTTCGTGTCGACGACCAAGTTCAGCTCCGAAACCGGCTGGCCGAGCTTCTTCCAGCCGGTCCACGAGGCCAACATCGGCACCGAGGTCGACCGCAGCTGGGGGATGGTGCGCACCGAGGTGCACTGCGCCCGCTGCGGCGCCCACCTGGGCCACGTCTTCGACGACGGCCCGAGGCCCAGCGGGCTACGCTTCTGCATCAACTCCCTGTCGCTCGAGTTCGTCGAAATGGAAGTCTCGAAGTAATTATGAATTATGAATTATGAATTTTGAATTATGAATTATGAATGATGAAGCGAGCCGCAACCGGTGCGGGATTCCGTAACGGTGCCGAAGCGCCTGTAATTCATAATTCATAATTCATCATTTATATTTGGTCTCATGCACAGCATCAGAATGACCTTCGACAACGGGCGGGGCCACGAGCTGGCGGCGCTGCTCGAGCGGCCGGTGGACGACCGGCCCATCGCATGGGCGGTCTTCGCGCACTGCTTCACCTGCTCGAAGAACTACAAGGTGGTGCGCCACATCTCGCGGGCGCTGGCGGCCGAGGGGATCGCGGTGCTCAGCTTCGACTTCACCGGCCTCGGCGAGAGCGAGGGCGAGTTCCACGAGACCTCCTTCACCTCCAACGTCGACGACGTGGTGGCCGCCGCCGAGTTTCTCGCCGACAACCACGGCGCGCCGGAGATCGTCATCGGCCACTCCCTCGGCGGGGCGGCAGCGCTCATGGCGGCGTCCAGGATCCCGTCGGCGACCGCGGTGGTGACCATCGCCGCGCCCGCCGATCTCGACCACCTGGCCGCCGTCCTGGAGCCCGCACGGGAGGAGATCGAGCGCTCGGGCTCGGCCGAGATCATGCTCGGGGGTCGCCGGGTCCGGATCGGCGCGAAGCTCATCGACGACCTCGCCACGGTGACGATGGACGAGGTCATCGGTGACCTCGATCGGGCGTTGCTGGTGCTGCACTCGCCCACCGATGCCGTCGTCGGCATCGACAACGCCTCCGCCATCTTCGAAGCCGCCCGGCACCCGAAGAGCTTCGTGTCGCTCGACGACGCCGACCATCTGCTCAGCGATCCGGTGGACTCCCGCTACGCCGCGGGGGTGATCGCCACCTGGGCTCGCCGCTTCATCGCGGAGAACCCGCGGGAGTCGAAGCGCGCGAAGCCGGGGGACAACCGTGTCGTCACGAGGACCGCGGACGGGTTCCGAACCGAGATCCTGGCCGACGGCCACCCGCTGGTGGCGGATGAGCCGGTGTCGGTCGGCGGTGGGAACACCGGCCCGAGCCCCTACGAGCTGCTGGCGGCGGCCCTCGGCGCCTGCACGGGCATGACCCTGCGGATGTACGCCGACCGGAAGGGCTGGCCGCTGGAGGAGGTCGAGGTGCGGCTCCGCCACGACAAGATCCACTGCGAGGACTGCGCCGCGGCCGCCGAGGGCAGCCCGAAGATCGACCGGATCGGCCGCGAGGTGGTGCTCGAGGGCGATCTCGACGACGGCCAACGGCAGCGACTGCTCGAGATCGCCGAGCGCTGTCCCGTCCACCGCACCCTCAACTCCGAGGTGAGGATCGACACGACCCTCGCGGAAAAGCCTCGAGACCCCTAGGTCGGGTTCTCGGTTCTTAATTTTTAATTCTCAATTCTTAATTATGTAATCTGTCCGACGAAGCACATCCGACTGCGATGTAATTAAGAATTGAGAATTAAAAATTAATAATTGAGAGCTGAGAGCTGAGAATCGAGAGCCTCTCAGTCGGTCTGCAGCGTCGGATTGGAGTCGCCGAGCACGTTCTCGACCCTGGCGCTCTTGATCAGGGTGTCGAGGAGCTGTGCCACCGTCTCGCCCGCCTTGCGCTGGCGCAGGATCGACCCGATCTGGTCCGTGGCCTCCTCGAGGCTGATGGTTCCGGCCGGCCTGCGCTCGCTGATGGTCGCCACGTGGTAGCCGTAGGGCGAACGGAAGACCTCGGAGATGGCGCCCGGCTCGAGAGCGAAGACCGCATCGGACAGCGGCTTCACGACGGTGTCCCGGTTGATCCATCCGAGGTCGCCGCCGGTGTCCGCGGCGGGCCCTTCGGAGAGCTCGCGCGCGATGGCGGAGAACTCCTCGGTTCCCGTCAGGGCCCGCTCGCGCGCGGCCTCGGCTTTGGCCCGCGCCGCGGCCTGCTCCGCCTCGGGCGCGTCCTCGCCGGCGATGAAGATCATGTGGTAGGCATGGACCCGCTCCTGGGTCTCGAAGAGCTCGGGGTTGGCCTCGTAGAAGGCGGCGATCTCCTCGTCGTTCACCGTCACGTTGGGCACGATTCGCTGCTCGACGAAAGCCCGCAGCAGCTCGAGCTCCCGGATCACGCCCAGGAGCTGCTCGTAGCTGGCGCCGGAGGCTTCCAGCCGGGACTCCAGGATCGCCCGTCCGCCGGCCCGCCGCTCCGCCGCCTCGGCCGCCCGCGCCACGTCGAGCTCGTCGGCCTCGACCCCGAGCCGCCGCGCCTCCTGGGCGAGCAGCCGCTGCTCGATGGCCCGCTGGGTGGCCGTCTGGGCGAGCTCCTTGGTGTCCACCTCCTGGCCGCGCAGATCGAGCTGCGCCTGGACGTTCTGCATGATCATGCTGATCTCGAAGGCCCGGATGGGCTCGCCGTTGACACGGAGCACCACCGGGTTGACGGCGGCGGCCGGCGGGGTTGTCGTCGGCTCGGTGGTCGGGTCCTGTTGAGGGGCCAGATCGGCGGACCGGTCGGCTCCGGCGTTCTGAGCGACGGCCGCTCCGGCGGCGGTGGTGAAGACCAGCGACAGGGCGACGGCGATGGCAGCGCGCATGTGATCACTTCCGTTCCCGTCCGCCGGAATCGACCCTGCGGACGCCAGGGACACAGCCTAGCATCGACCCCGCCCGTCGGCCTTCAAGGTCCTGTAAAAGCTCGTGACCGGGTCAGCTCGGCGAGAAAGGCAGCCCGCTCGCCCCGCGCCACGATCCGGGCTTCGAAGCCGGCCGCTCCGGCGAGGAGTGCCAGGGTCCGGGGGTCGACGAAGAGCCAGGGATAGACGGGGCCGCGCCGTTTTCGGTACTCCAGGGCGAACTGGACCTCGCCGATGAAACGGTCGTGAGCCGACAGCTCGTCAAGCAGCGCGGGCGCCTCGGCGCGGAGCACGGCTGCGAGGTCCGCCGAGTCGCAGATCAGGCGACCTTCCGGCGTCAGCACGGCGGGCAGGGCCTCGAGCAGACGGCCCAGGCCTGCGAGGTTGCCGACGATGCCGATGCCGTGCATGAGCATCAGCACGGTGTCGAAGCGCTCGCCGGCCACCGCCTCGAGGCCGCCGCAACGGGGGTCGCCGACCCCCCGCTCCCGCATCACCTGGACCGCGTCGTCGAGGAGATCCACGGCGACGACCTCGAGGCCGCGGCGCTCGAGCTCGAGGGCGTGCCGTCCGGCTCCGGCGCCGAGGTCGAGGACCCGGCCGTGGGCCAGCTCCAGGGCCTGCTGTTCGAGCCCGGGAAGGGGCAGGTTGTCGGGTCGGTAGAAGGCGGCCACCGGGGTGACCTCGTCCTCCCACAGCTCGCTCGCCACCACCAGCTCGGCATGGGCATCGCCGCGGTGGAAGTCGAGGAGGGCGCACCCCAACGGGCGCCACGGAGCTGTGGGGTTGCTCACCTGGGCGACCACGCCTCGCCGTCGGGCAGCGGCGGCGCCATGACCCGGAAGACCGGCAGCAGGCCGACCTGCTCGTCCCAGTGGGGCGTGCGCCGGTACCACCACTCGTAGCGGGCCCGCCAGTCGGCGGCGAAGGCGGAATCGGCGAGGGCGGCCTGCCACTCGGCGCGGACCGCGTCGTCGGCGAGCAGCTCGACGGCGAGCTCCTCGAGGCGGTCGAGGCCGATGTAGGTCTTGCGCTCGAAGACGGTGTTGAGCTCGCCCCAGCGCAGCAGGGAGTCGGGTGCCTCGGGCTCGAAGAGCTGGACCGCGATCTCGAAGTCCGGCTGGTCGGCGGGGATCCACAGGCTGTTGGCGGGGACCTCCCGGCGCTCGACCTGACGGGTGACGACGAAGTCGTCGATCATCACCGTGCCCTGGAAGGGGGTGTCGGCGAGGACCGGGTCGGCGACCCGGGTGGTCTCGACCTCGAGCGTGACCGGCGCGGTGAGCCGCTCCGCCCGCAGGTGGTGGCCGGCGACCGCCGCCTCGAGCTGCGGCCAGCCGGCGTGGATCAGGTAGCCGCGGGGCCTGGGCAGCTCCAGCTCGGGCTCGACGGCGTGCCGGAAGGCCACCTCGGTCGGCACGATCTCGTCCCGGTGGTAGACGATCCGAGGGCCCCCGGTGACCACCGACTGCTCGGTGGTCGTCCGGTAGGCGGGCCAGGTGAAGGAGTCGGCGGTCTCGGCGGCGCGCCAGCGGACCACGATCGGCGACAGGTCGGCGCCGGGGCCGCCGAGGGCCCGGGTCCGGGCCTCGGCGGCCGCGACCGCCCCGACCAGGCCGTCGCCCGCCCGGCCGGCCTCGAGAATCAGAGCGTCCATGAAGTCCCGGTTCGCGAGCGCACGGTCGCGGTAGGGCTTGTGCGAGTGCATCTCGATCAGGATCGACGGTCGGTTGACGAGCGGAAAGTAGCCGGTCGAGTAGCGGGGCAGCTGGATGTCCGACCAGTCGACCCCGCTGGTTGGGTCGTCCCAGTCGACGAAAGCGAGGTAGGGGCCGTTGGGGTGGCCGGCGGCGGCGGTGGCGTCGAGCACCCGCGGCAGGTGCTCGGCGACCCAGGCGCTGACGGCGGGGGCCAGCAGCGGCGCCTCGGCGACCATCCAGGTCAGCACCCAGGGGTGGTCCGAGCCGTTGGTGACGTGGTTGTCCACGTGCAGGTGCGGCCGCCAGTCGGCCACCAGGCGGGCCAGGGCGCGGGCCTCCGGGCTGACCAGGCGCAGGAAGTCACGGTTGAGGTTGAGCCCGGCGGTGGTGGCGCGAAAACCCATGCCCTCCACGGGCCCGTTCTGGTTGGGCCGATTGTACGGCGACACCCGCTCGTGGCCGTCGAGGTTCAAGATCGGCACGAAAAGGGTCACCGCAGCCTCGGCCAGGTCGGGGCGGCGGCCGAGGGCGATGTCCCGCAGCAGCATCAGCGAGGCGTCCTTGCCGTCGACCTCGCCGGCGTGGATGCAGCTCTGCAGCAGCAGGATCGGCTTGCCGGTGGCGGCCGCCGCCGCCGGGGTGAACGCCCCCTCCGAAGAGACGATCACCAGGGGCAGGGGCCGGCCCTCGGCCGAGCGGCCGAAGTCCGTGACCCGGATGACCCCGGGCGCCCGGGACTCGACCCGGCGCAGGAAGTCCATGGTCTCGCCGTAGCTCGACGTGGCCCGAAACTCGGTCTTCTCCGCCACGGTGAGCCAGGCGTCGCCGAGGTCTTCGTCGGCGGCAGGAAGCGGGAGGGCGAGAAGAACCAGCGGCGCGAGGAGCAGGAGTCGTCTCATGGCGGTCACTCTAGCCCATCCTCCCGCGTCCGCGTCCGCGTCCGAAACCGGACCCGGACCAGCGGCAGCAACCAGCGGCAGCGATCAGCGGCCGCGACAGCGGCAGCGCTTCCGGGAGGCGCGGGTAGGGCGCCCCCCGGGACGTGCCGGGTACACCATCGTGCCGGCATCCTTCGCCTCGAGGCCGCGCGGGCCCGGTGCCTGGCTCTCTTTTCGTCCGACGAAAAGGTGCCTGGCACCGCTCCCATCGCGCCTAGCACCGCTCCCATCGCGCGCCGGGACACCCCGGCTCCATGGCCGTCCGTCCCGGGACCCCGGCATTCTGGGCCGCCTTTGGCGCCCCAGCGTCGCCCCGCCGGCGCGGTCGCGCGGAGGCAAAGGGGAGGGCTGCGACCGCGCCGTCGAGGCGAGCGGCGGCCTCCCTCGTTGCGGGAGCCGATGCTCAGGAGCGCGCTCCCCGAGGATTGCCAGGTGCGGCATTGTGCGGAGCGCGCTCTGATCCGGATGGTGCTGCCGGCACAATGCCGGACC
>DATHSO010000097.1:0-23157 GCA_035464095.1 Candidatus Methylomirabilota bacterium
ACTGGCGGTCGCTGCGCAGCTCGAGCCCGAGCACGTCGACGTAGAACGAGAGCACCTCGTCGGAGCGCTCGATGACCTGGGCCGAGTAGATCGGGCCGCCGCGGCCGGTGGCCGGGTCCACCGGTCCGAGCTGGGGCATGCCGTCCCGACGCGAGATGGCGACCGCGTGGACGAAGTCGGGGGCGTTGAAGATGGTCTCGTGGATGCCGTAGGTGGTCCCGTCGGGGCGCGGAATCCGGTAGCTGGACATGGGCATGAGCGAGTCGTACCCGAGGGCTCGGAGCTCCGGGTCCCAGGTCTCCAGGTCCTCGGTCGGGAAGCCCATGGAGAAAGGTCCCGGCTCGGTGGGCTCCCAGGAGGTGTGGATGAGGGGCGTCTCCCGGTCCAGGGACAGCACGCGGACCTGGATGGTCCCCGGCACCGCCGGCCGGTCGAGAACGTAGAGCTCCCAGCCGAGGTCGTCGGGGATGCCCCAGAGCTCGCGCTCCGCCGCCCGGACCTCGGCGGCGAGGTCCAGCGGGCCGCGCAGGCGCAGCCCCATGGCGTCGACGTAGAAGGCTCGGATCGCGTCCATGTCGGCGGTGCACAGGGTCGCGGTGTGGAGCTGCCGGATCGGGGCGTCGTCGCCGGAGCTGGTCGGGGCGAGGGCGTCGGAGATCGTGGTCGGCGCGGGCTCGGCCGGCGGCGGTGCCTCGGCCGGGGCGCAGGCGAGCAACGAGGCGAGACCGAGGCAGAGGATGACGATGAGCTCGAGAACGCGACGTCCGTCGGGTCGGGGCATGGGGCCTCCAGGCTTGGGTCGCTGAGCCCGAATCCCGGGGATTCGGCATGATGTCCTATCGTCAGGACAATAGTATCATTCTTGGGCGATGCAACGCAGCAGCCCACTGCTAAGATCTCGACCGATGGCCCGCACCGCCGCCCTCGCCTTCCTCGCCATCGCGTCGCCGCTGCTGCTGGTGCTGTTCGCGGTCCCCGTGCCCGGCGCCGAGGAGCTGTTCGCGGTGCTGGTGATGGTCTACCCCGTCGCCCTGATCGTGCTCGCGGTGGCCCGCAACGGCCGTGTCGGCGTCCTGGCGGTTCCCCTCGGGATCCTCCTCGTCTTTCTCGTCGCCTGCGCCATCGCCATGCTCGCCCTGCGCGGCCAGGTCCTGACCGCGCCCTGGCTCGGCGGCCTGCCGCTGGCGGCCGCGGTCCAGCTCTACGGGGTGTGGCTGGCTCCCCTGCTCCTGGTGGCGCTGGCCTACGCCCTGACCTTCGACCGGTTCGAGCTGCGCCAGGAGGATCTCGACCGGCTGCTGCACCGCCACCGGAAACCCGGGAACGATCGATGATCCCGATCCTGGGCAAGCCCATCATCATCTGGACTGCCCTCGCCTACCTGGCACTCGTGGTGGTGATCGGCGTCTGGGCGGTGCGCCGGACCCGCAGCGCCCGCGACTTCTTCATCGCCGGCCAGGGGATCGGCCTCGTGGTGACCGCGCTGGCCACCATGTCCGCCGCCTTCAGCGGCTTCGTCTTCATCGGCGGCCCGGGCCTCACCTACCGCATGGGCCTGGCCGCCATGTTCATCTGCATCCCGGTGAGCTTCACCGCCGGCCTGCTGTGCTGGGTGGTGGCCAAGCGGCTGCGCCTGCTCGCCGGGGTCCGCGAGATCTACACCGTTCCCGACGTGATCTACTGCCGCTACCGCAGCCGCCTCGCCTCGGGTCTGGCGGCGGTCGCGGTCATTGTCGGCACGGTGGGCTACCTGGGCGCCCAGCTCAAGGCCCTGGGGATCATGATCGAGGCCATCTTCGGCACCCGCGCCCTGCTCGGCGAGGCGAGCCTTGCGGTGGCCATGGCCATCGGCCTGGTGGTGGTGGTCTTCTACGCGACGGCCGGGGGTATGGTCGCGGGGGTCTACACCGACCTCTTCCAGGGCGCGCTCATGGTCGGTGCCGCCGTCGCGGTCTTCTACTACGCCCTGGCCGCCGGCGGCGGCCTGGAGAGCATGGCCCGGACGATCGCGTCGTCGCCGAGCTTCGGGCCCGGCCACCTCGACCCCCTGGGGGCGATACCGGTCTTCACCGCCATGGGCTTCTTCCTGGTCTTCGCCGTCGGCAACCTGGGCCAGCCCCACATGCTCCACAAGTTCTTCATGCTCGACGACCCCCGCAAGCTCAAGTGGATGCCCCTGATCGTCGGCGTCACCCAGTCCCTGTGCGTCCTGATCTGGCTCGGGATCGGTCTCGCGGTGCCGGCCCTGGTGGCGGGCGGTCGGCTGCCGCCCCTGGTCAACCCCGACGACGCCGCCCCCGCCTTCCTGCTCCACTTCACGCCCGAGATCCTCGCCGGCCTCGTCTTCGCCGGCATCCTCGCCGCCATCATGTCCACCGCCGACTCCTTCGTGAACATCGGCTCGGCGGCCCTGGTCCGGGACCTGCCCCACGCCTTCGGCCGCCGGCTCGCCGACGAGCTCCTGTGGGGCCGGGTGGCGGTGGTCGGAGTCGCCGTCGCGGCGG
Source organism: Candidatus Methylomirabilota bacterium (assembly GCA_035464095.1). Lineage (GTDB taxonomy): Bacteria > Acidobacteriota > Thermoanaerobaculia > Thermoanaerobaculales > Sulfomarinibacteraceae > JAHECW01. The sequence goes on from DATHSO010000097.1 coordinate 2,505, forward strand.
CGGTCTTCGCCTTCCTCTACGGCGACCTGATCGCCCTGCTCGGGACCTTCGCCTTCGGCACCTTCGGCGCCGCGCTGGGACCGGCCCTGGCCGTGGGCCTGAACTGGAAGCGGGTCACCGCGGCGGCGGCGACCGCCTCCATCGCCACCGGCATGGCGGTCAACCTCGTGCTCGAGTTCCTCGCCAAGCAGCCCTGGTTCGAGGCCCTGCCGAGGCCGCCCTTCCAACCCGGCGTGCTGCCCACCGCCGTCTCCCTGGCGGCCTCGTTCACGGTGCTGTTCGCGGTCACCTGGCTGACCGGCCGCCGCGCCAAGCCCGAGCTCGACGAGGACGTCGAGCTCGTCATGGAGCTGTAGTTCGTTAGGTTTCAGCCGCCGCTTAATTCTCAATTATGAATTATGAATTATGAATTAAGAATTAAGAATTAAGAATTTCATCGCAGCCGATTGCGGGCGAGAGCTGATCGCTGACGGCTTTATAAAAGGTGCCACCGCCCGGAGGCGGTGGCGGCTGCAAGGTGGGACGGAGGGGGCCCCCATGGCCCCCTCCGAGTGGTCGGTTCGGTGCTAGAAGCGAAGCCGGACGGTCGCGCCGTACTCCCGCGGTTTCGGCAGGCCGCCCCAGAAGCCGGTCTGCAGGTTCGTGAAGTCGGTGAAGCGCCGGGCCGACAGGACGGTGTCCTCGTCGGTCACGTTTTCGACCCAGACGGTGAAGACCCAGCGGTCGCTCTCGACCCCGGTGCGCAGGTTTGTGAAGGTCCCCTCGCCGGTCTCGGCCAGGTTCATGACCCACGCGTACGACGATCCGCTGTAGGACACGTCGGCGCGGGCGAAGTAGTCCCACGCGCTGGTCACGGGCAGCCGGAACTGGAGGCCCAGAGCCGCCGCGTGACGCGGGCTGCGCGGCATCTCCTGGCCGGAGGCGTCGCGGCTTCCGAAGACGCGCCCGTAGTCGTTGTCGAAGAACTCCTGGTACTCGGTCTTGTTGTAGTTGTAGCTGAAGGTCAGGTTGAAGTACTGGCCGAGCCAGCCGTGGTAGTAGAGCTCGGCGCCGTAGATCGAGCTCGAGCCGGCGCTCGCCAGGTAATCGACCTGGAACTCGTCCTGGTCGTCGACGACGCCGTCGCAGTTGGTGTCGACCAGGTTGACGAAGGCCCGGAACTGCTGGTCGGTCCAGTCCATGTAGTAGGCGGCCGCATTGAAGCGGTGCCGGCCGCGGTTGAAGTCCTGCTTCCACCCCAGCTCGTAGTTGACGAGCTTCTCCTCCGGCACCGCCAGCTCGATGCCGTACTGGGAGGAGAAGTCGCCCTGGCAGCCCGTGCCGACGTCGCGTGCGAAGTCCGAGTTGAAGTTGCCCGCCTTGTTGCCCTGGGCGATGCTGGCGTAGAGGATCGCCTCGTCGGTGACCGCCCAGTCGAGAATGACGCGGGGCGAGAAGCTGTCGAAGTCGTCCTTGAGGCTGACCTGGCTGCCGTCCACGATGTTGGTGATCGTGCCCTCGTCGATGGTCTCCCGGGCGAAGCGGCCCTCCGCGGACAGCGAGACCGAGTCCGAGACGTGCCAGGTGACCGAGCCGAACAGCGCGGTGTTCTCGATCGTCTTGGGCGGGCCGAAGTTGTAGTCGAAGTGCCCGCGAACATTGGGCCATCCGAAGAAGGAGCAGAACGGCAGGAAGCCGAAGATGCGCGCGTTCGGGTCGCCGCAGCCGAAGCCGTCGCCCAGGCTCTCGTACTCCGCGTCGAGGTAATAGGCACCGACCAGCCAGTCGATCTTCGGGGTGGTGCCGCTGAGGCGCAGCTCCTGGGAGATCAGGGTGTCCTTGGTGTGGTACCACCACAGCAGCCGGCCCGCGCCGGTGAAATCGTCGAGGTTGATGACGTCATCCTGGAGGTAGCCGGTGTTGGAGTCGAGGACGATGTCGCCGTCGCCGAGGCTCACGTCGAAGGCCAGGGTCGCGAGGAAGAACTCGCGCTCGAGGCCGAAGTCGTCCTTCGGCCAGTTCGCATCGGGGGCGCCCTCGACGGTGGTGTCGAAGCCGATCGGGTTCGCGAGGCCCGGGTCGAGCTCACCGCAGTAGTACTGCGACGTCCCGGTCTGCCCGTCCTGGGAGAAGGGCCCGCAGTTGAGGATCGACGACGGCCAGAAGATCGTCGCACCGGCCCCGTCGTCGTCCTCGGAGTAGAGCGCCCGGAGGCGGAAGCTGGCGCGATCGTTGGGCTGCCAGCTGAGCGATGCGGTTCCCGCAATGGTGTTCTGGGCGCCCAGAGTCTCCGAGCCCTCGACCGGGTTGTCCCAACCGCCGCCGTAGTCGTAGTAGCGGCCGAAGACCCGGAACGCGAAGGTGTCCGAGATCGGCCCGCTGACGCCGACGTTCGCGTCGATACGCTCGTTGCTGCCGACGATCAGCGAGGCGTCGCCCTGCCAGTCGAAGGTCGGGCTCTTGGTGATCAGGTTGATGGCGCCGCCGAAGGAGGAGCGGCCGTAGAACGCGCTCTGCGGACCCTTCACCACCTCGGTCCGCTCCAGGTCCTCCATCGACAGGAAGAGGCTGCTGCCGGGGAGGTAGATGCCGTCGATGTAGGCCGAGGACCCCTGGGCGGTCCGGTCCTGGGTGCCCACGTCCATGCCGCGGAACTTCAGGCCCGGCTCGTCACGGTAGCCGATGTAGTTGGCGATCACGAGGCCGGGGGTCAGCTCGGCGATGTCGGAAACCGACTTCACGCCCTGCTGCTCGATGTCCTGGGCCGTGAAGGCGCGGATCGTCAGCGGGATGGTGTCGAGGGTCTCCTGGGTCTTGCGCGCCGTGACCACCACCTCCTCGATGGTCTGGTCGGCGGCCGCCTGCTCCGCGGCGGTCTCCGCCTCCACCTCGTTCGGGGTACCCTCCTGGGCCCATGCCAGCCCCCCCACCAGGACGACCGCGAACAGACACACAACGCATTTCCAGCCCACGGCTCTCATCTCTCCATCTCCTCTCTTCCGATTCCCCGAAGTTGGATCACCGAAGACACCGAGCCCCGGCGGACGCGCCGGGGCCACGTGATGTCGGAAACGCTCGTCGATGTCGGCCTGGAGCTTCACAGATCCTGCCTTCTGGCCAAGACGTTAGATTGTACGGACAATATGCTAACATCAGGAAAATGTGGTGTCAAGCCGGCTTCCCGGCCGGCGAGAAGGAGAAGCCGATGCGCCCACCCATTGCCGTTCGCAACCCCCGCACCGGGGAGAACGACTTCTTCATCGAGCCACTGGACCGCGACGGCGTCGCTGCCGAGCACGCCGTCGTCGCCGCCAACCAGCCGGCCTGGGCGGCCGACCTGGAGCTGCGAATCGAGGTCCTGCGCTCGTGGCGCGAGGAGCTCGTCCGTTCGCGCCGCGACATCGCCGAGGCCCTCACCGTCGACACCGGCCGTCGCGCCCTGTCCTACGCCGAGGTCGACGTCATCCTGGCTGCCGTCGACCGCTGGTGCCGGCAGGCGCCGGAGCTGCTCCGGCCGCCCGAGCCGCGCCGCTCCGAGATGCCGGGCGTCGACCTCTCGTGGGCCCTGTCCCCCTACCCCGTGGTCGCCGTGATCTCGCCCTGGAACTTCCCCCTGATCCTGACCCTCATCGATGCCGTCCCGGCTCTCACCGCGGGCTGCGCCGTGCTCGCCAAGGCGAGCAAGGTGACGCCGCGCTTCGTCGAGCCCCTGGCCGAGACCATCGCCCGGGTGCCGACCCTCGACGGCGTGTTCCGCATGATCCGCGGCGCCGGCAGCATCGGCTCGGTGATGATCGAGTTCGCCGACGCGGTCTGCTTCACCGGCAGCATCCCGGTCGGCCGGATCGTCGCCCACGCCGCCGCCGAGCGTCTGGTCCCGGCCTTCCTCGAGCTCGGCGGCAAAGACCCCGCCATCGTCACCGAGTCCGCCGACCTCGACCGCGCCTCGACCGCGCTGCTGCGCGCCTCGGTGGCCAACACCGGCCAGGCCTGCCAGTCCATCGAGCGCATCTACGTGGCGCTACCGGTGTTCGACGACTTCGTCGAGCGGCTCGTGGCCAAGGCGAAGGCGGTGGAGCTCAACTACCCGGACATCGACCGCGGCCAGGTCGGCCCACTGATCGCCGAGGAGCAGGGCGACGTCATCCGCGAGCACATGGCCGACGCCGTCGCCAGGGGCGCGGTGGTCCACTGTGGCGGCGAGGTCGAGAACCTCGGCGGCGGCCTGTACTGCCGACCGACGGTGCTCACCCAGGTCACCCACGACATGCTGGTCATGCGGGAGGAGACCTTCGGGCCCCTGATGCCGGTGATGCCCTTCGACACCGTCGACGAGGCGGTGGCCCTCGCCAACGACTCCAACTGCGGGCTCTCCGGGGCCGCAATCGCAGGCTCCCGCGCCGAGGCGGAGGCGATCGGCCGGCGGATCGAGGCTGGCGGCATCAGCATCATGGATGCCGGGCTCACGTCCTTCGTGCACGACGCCGAGAAGGACTCGACCAAGGAGTCCGGCGTCGGGCGGTCGCGGATGGGTGCCAGCGGCCTGCTCCGCTTCCTGCGCAAGCGCGCCCTGATCCACAACGCCGGCGACCCCTGGGCCCTCGCCATGTTCCAGGAGGGGACGCAGAAGGGGTAGTCTCCGGGCGCCACTCCATCCCGTGCCCGTGCCCGTACCCGTGCCCGTACCCGATGCGCGAATCATGGTGTGTTGAAGAGAGCGTCCGGGCAGATCGAGGCGATTGAAGCCACCTGGTCGTCAGGTACTCGGCGGATCACCTGACTGTCTGCGAGTGGGGATCGCAGACATCGAAGCGGACCCTCAACCGGACGTGATTTAGAGCTTCCCCCAGGTTGCGGGTCTTCCTGTCGGCGAAAAACATCGGGCACGGGCACGGGTACGGGTACGGGAACGGGCACGGACCTATCTTCTGACCTTCCTCGAGATGTACTGCCCGCGGGGGGTGCCGGGGAAGGCGCCGTTGTCGTAGACGGCCTCGCCGCGCAGGTAGGTCGTGCGGACCTTGCCGGTGACCTCCATGCCCTCGAAGGGTGTGTAGCCCTGGGCGGACGGCGAGTCCTCGCCGCGGATGGTCCAGCTCGTGTCGGGGTCGAAGAGCACCAGGTCGGCATCGTAGCCGGGGGCTACATCGCCCTTGGACCAAAGCCCGAAGCGCTGCGCCGGGTTGAAGCTCACCAGCTCCGCGATCCGGTTCTCGCTGAGCCCGTGCTTGCGGCCCTCGCTGTAGAGGCCGGCGAGCAAGTACTCGGTACCGCCGAAGCCGGACTTGCCGCCCCAGACGTTGTCCCGGTTGGCCGGGTCGAACTTGAGCTCCGACGGGCAGCAGGCGTGGTCGGTCACGACCCAGTCGATCTTGCCGGCGCCGAGGGCGTGCCAGAGGTACTCGCGGTCCGCACGAGGTCGGATCGGCGGGTTGACCTTGGCCCGGATGTCGGCGTTCTCGAGATCGAGCAGAAGGTGTCCGATCGTCGCCTCGCGGCCGATGTTGACGTCCGGGAAGATCTCCTGAACCTTGAGCGCCGTTTCCACCGCCTCCCTCGAGGTCAGGTGCAGGAGATTGATGTTGGGACAGCCGGCGGCGTGGGCCAGGTAGGCGGCGATGACGATCGACAGCCCCTCCGAGTGCGGTGGCCGCGCCAGGTGGTAGGCGTTCATGTCGTTGAGGCCGCGCTCCTCCTGGATGATCCTCGTCCACGCGTTCATGAGCTCCGGGTTCTCGCAGTGGAGGCTGACGCTGATCAGGTCGCGCGCCTCGGGGAAGCGCTCGACCACCTCGCGGGCGCCGCGCATGACGAACTCGAAGTGGGCGAGGTCGTACCGCTCGTGGGGCTTGGTCATGAGGAAGGCGGCCTGGTTGTCCGACTTGCCGTGGAGCCCGTAGCCGCCGTAGAACATGAAGATCTTGAAGGTCGGCACCCCGAGCTTGTCGTAGATGTCCGGCATCTCCGCGATGTGCTCGGCGGAGCCGGGCATCAGGTGGAAGCCGTAGTCCACGTGGTAGCGGCCGTCGGCCGCAGCGAGCATATCCTTGAAGAACTCGAGGTAGGGCCCTCCCTTGTTGAGGTAGTAGTGGCCGGTCCGAAAGTAGGTCAGCGAGGTCGTGACGCCACCCATGGCCGCGCACTTGGACTCGGTGGGCGCGTCCTCGGAGAGGTGGCGGTAGATCCCGATGTGCATGTGGGCGTCGATGACACCCGGCAGGGCGAGCAGGCCGCCGCCGTCGACCACCTCCTTCGCCGAGGCCGGGTCAATGTTCGGCGCGATCCGGGCGAAGCGGCCGTCGGCGATGGCAATGTCGGTGAGCTGGAGCCCGTTTCGCCTGGGTCGCGCGAGGCGCACGTTCTTGATCAGACGGTCGTACATGGGCTCGGTCACGGTCCACCTCCAGGCCGGCGGCTCATTTGTCTGAAGTATAGTACAATCGGACCGCACTCGTCCACGACTCGGGTAAACCGAGTCTGATCACATCACGGGGAGGTCGCCATGCAACAACGAATCGCCGTCGCAGTGCTCGTCGCGCTGTGCCTCGCCACCGGTCCGGTCATCGGGGACGACACCGAAGCCTACGACGGGGCGCACTTCAAGCGCGTCACCTTCGTGGTCGCTGACATGGAGCGCTCGCTCCAGATCTACCGCGACATCCTCGGCTTCGACCTCGACGGGATCAGCGATTCCTCCGCCGAGTCCTACTCGTACCCGGTGTTCAAGATCGACCCCGAGGCGACCATCCGCTTCGCCACCCTGAGCGCCGGCGCCGAGCAGGTTCGGACCATGGCGCTGACCGAGATCAAGGGCATGGAGCTGCCCAAGCCCGGCCGACCCCACATGACCGCCACCGTGATCCGGGTCGACGACCTGGACGCGGTGTTCGCCAAGCTCGAGGCCCTCGGGCTCGAGACCGTCCCGGGCACCGTCGCCGGAGTTCCCGGTGAGTTCCAGTTCAAGGAACGCGCCTTCGTGGACTTCGACGGGCACTTGGTGGTGCTGTATCAGATTCTGCCCAACGAAAAGGCCGAGTGATTCCCTTTCCCTGGAATGCCCGACAAGAAGCCGAGGGGCTCCGGAGCCCCTCGGCTTCTTGTCGGGCATTTCGGTGAGTGACTAATCCACCAGCGGTGCCAGCCTCAGAACATCCAACCGAACTCGAGGCCGATGACGTCGAAGCGCGGGGTGTCTTCGGCTTGGCCGAAGTCCTGCCATTGACTGGTGTAGCTGAATCGGAGGAAGGTGTCGAAGTTGAGCTGGTAGCGCAGCCCCAGAATGGCCTGGTAGGAGAAGGTGTCGGTCGTCTTGGTGGGGTACGATGTGACGCAGATCCAGCCGAACCAGGGGTCCCACCAGCAGCCCGTCGACGGCAGGCCGGTCGGGATGTTGGTGTCGACCCAGGTCCAGCCGATGCCGACGCCGGCGTACGGTGCGAGGGCGTCGTCGGTGAAGTGGTAGAGCGCGTTGACCGACATCGCCCAGGTGTCGTAGCTCCCCCGGATGCCGGTCTCGCGGCCATCGTCCCGGACCACAGTGGCGTCGTAGCTGATCCCGGTCCACTGGAGGCCGAAGCTCGTGGCCAGCTGGTCGGTGATGCTGTAGGCGCCGCCGATGGCCAAGCCGAAGTCGTCGTCGGTTGCCACGGTCGAGCCGCCCTCGAAGTCGAGGTCGGCGCCGAGCTGATAGAGCACTCCCAGGGTGAGCTCCCAGTGATACGCCCGCTGCTGGGCATCGGCGGGTGTCGCTCCGGCGAGCAGTGCGAGCACGAGGCCGGTGGAGCTCGTCATCTTGCAGATCCACTTCGTGTTCGAGATGGTCATGGGATTCTCCTGGGTGTGATACCTGTCTTCGGTGTCGGCGATCGTCACGGTCAACTCGAGATTCAGCTCCTGGTCCGAACGGCCTCTGTCGTGCTGCGCGGTCAGCCCCGACTGCAGCGGAGCCGCACGGCGTCCGGCGGCCCGTTGCGTAGCCAGTGCTCGCGGCCCCGGCGCTCACAGGATATCAGAAGGCTCACGTGGCGAAGCAGATTCAGGCTGCAGCTGAGAAGCCCGTGCTCCGGGATCTGAGAGAAACGACTGAGTGATTCCCTTTCCCTGAAATGGCCGACAAAAAGCGAGGGGCGCCGGCGCCCCTCGCTTTTTGTCGGCCAGTTCAGGGACTTCAGTCGTGGTCGTGATCGTGGGGCGCATCCAACGGGTGCCGGTGGGGGCTGTCGTGGTCGTGGTGGTGGTGCCCGTGCCAGTGGTCGTGGCGGTGACCGTCCGAGGCGTGCTCGGTGTCGTGCCCCTCCTCGTCGCCGCGCCGCTTCATGGTCTGCTCGAAGTCCTCGGGGCCGTGCGGGTGGTTGTGGATCTCGCTGAAGGCCCACTTGTAGAGCAGCGGATCACGCTGGTGGATGCGCGCGAACGAACGGTTGGCATTCTCCGCCGGCGTGCTCCAGGGGTTGTAGTGGAAGTGGTTGAACAGCTTGGAGTCGGTGCGACCCAAAGCGATGCAGCCGTACTCGGAGGCGAAGGCGCCGTGGTTGATGTAGGCCGGGCGCCAGAAGTAGCCGCCGGTGGGGATGTCGCCGAACTGCATCATCCACGAGGTTCCCCACAGGTGGTAGGACTCCTCGGCGCAGTCGTGGTAGGAGATGTTGTCCTGGTAGAAGCCCGGCGTCATGCAGTACAGAAAGGTCATGGCGTGGGAGATCGGGTTGTAGTTGAGCAGCTTGATCAGGCAGCCGGCCGCCACCGACGGCTTGGCGACATTGCCCATCGCCCAGGGGATGTCCATGAAGGAGTCCACGTCGTGGTACAGCCCGAGCTGTGCCAGCGGGTGGTGCTCGGTGGACTCTTCGTGACTCGGCTCGCCGGTGTTGTGCATCTCCAGCACCAGGCAACCCCGCTCGCTGCGCACCTCCGGCAGGGCGTAGCCGGCCGGCAGGAAGAAGTAGTGCCCCTTGCGGCAGGTGCGGCTGCCGATCTGGAGCTCGCCCTCGATGACGACCAGCTCGCGCTCGCCCCAGGAGAAGCCCGGCGGCTGGCGGTAGCCGCCGTCGAGCTGGACGGACATGGTGCAGCCGCCGGTCTCCGGGTCGAAGCTCAGCATCTTGTAGCTCATGCCCGGGGCGAAGCCCGGCAGGCGCATGTTCTTGAACCGGACGTCCCGGTCACAGAAGGGTTCGATGTGTGGGCGCATGATCCGTCTCCCTCGCCTGGTCGTGCAGGCTCACAGTGGCCGTCGGCTACTCCCCGTCGACGCCGTACTTCCAGATCACCTGGTTGGTCCGCCCGGCGGGCTTCACCGGCAGGTCCCGGGGCGCGATCTTCACCTTGAGGTCGCCGTCCTGGTTGAAGCCGAGGGTGGTGATGCGGTCGAAGAACTCCTGGTACCACTGCTCGCGTTTCGGGCCGAGCTCCTCCATCTGTTTGACGATGGTCGCGAAGCGCTCCTCCTGCTCGGCCCTCTCTTCCTCGATCCAGGCCGTGACCTCGGGGCTGCGGTCGTGACGGATGAACGTGTTCTTGAAAGACATGTTGATTCACCCCCGTGGTCCTAATGTAATAAACTTAAGACCAATCCGCAAGGACGGGGGCGGGAAACCATGAGTCGAAGCCGATCGGAAGCCGAACGCCGCACCACCGGGAGCGTCATGACGACCGTGCTCGCGCTGGTCGTCATGACCACGTGCACGCCGACGCCGCCCCCGCCCGAGGAGGACTCAGCCATGACCCCGACCTCGCGCCACTTCTTCGCCTCGCCCCTGGGCGCCGTGCACTACGTCGATCTCGGCCGCTCCGGGGAGCCGCCCCTGGTCCTGCTCCACCAGACCCCACGCTCGGTCGACGAGTACCGGGACGTCATCCCCCTGCTCGCCGCCGAGCGCCGCGTCATCGCGGTCGACATGCCGGGCTACGGCTGCTCCGACGTTCCCGACCACCAGCCCTCGGTGGAGGAGTACGCCGACACGGTCGTCGCCCTCCTCGACCACCTGGGGGTCCCGGCAGCGGTGCTCGTGGGCCACCACACCGGCGCCATCCTAGCCATCGACATCGCCGCCCGGCACCCCCGGCGGGTGCACCGGATGGTGCTCTCGGGCCCGTTCTACATGGACGCCGAGGCTCGCGAGATGCTGCACGCCATCTCCCAGCAGTGGCGCATGCGGCCGGACGGATCGCACATCCAGGAGAAGTGGGACAAGTTCTCGGGCTGGACCGACGACCCGGCTATCGTCCAGCGGGTGGTCACCGACCTGCTGCGCGCCGGCGAGACCAGCGAGTACGGCCACTTCGCCTGCGCCGACTACCGCATGGAGGACACCCTGCCGCTGGTCGAGGCGCCGTCCCTGCTGATCATCGGCCGCTCCGACCAGTTCGCCAACCACCCCAAGAACACGATCTTCGCCGATGCCCTGCCGGGGGTCGAGCTCGCCATGCTCGACGGCGGCGTCTTCCTGCCCGCCGAATCCCCCGGGGGCTTCGCGGACGCGGTGCTCGCCTACCTCGAAGGGCAGGGCTGAGGGCTCAGTATCCCGCCCACGTGTCGGACACCTTCTCCTCGTCGATCAGGGTCCGCAGGTGGATCCGGCCATTGCGGAGCCACTGCCAGGTCCGGGAGCGGAAGCGGCCGCAGTCGCTGAGGTGGATCATCTCGTAGAGGTAGAGGTCGGGCTCGCCCTGGCGCTCCCAGTAGAGCATGACGGTGCGCCGGAAGGTGTCGAGGTCGACCTCGGCCGCCCAGCCGGTGATGAGCTCGTTGTCGAACCAGATCCGACCGTCCCGGAAGGTGGCCGGAAAGTCCCGGGTCTCGGTGCGGCCGTCGGCCCAGGTGTAGAGGTTGGTCTGGTGGTAGGGGTAGGGGCCCTGCTCCGGGAACCGGCAGATGAGCCTCGAACGGTGCTCGTCCATCTTGTTCCCCTCGCCGTCGAAGACCCGGTACCAGCCGTCCCACACGCCCTCGTGCCGAGCCAACAGCGGCATCGCCTGCTTGATCTCGCTCATTGTCGTCTCCCCGGACATCGTCCCCAAGAGATCCGGAAACGATCTTAACCCGAACCCCCGGCCCGGAGAATCCGTCCCTCGAACGCCGCGGCGGTGCGAGAATGGCCCCGACCGCTCCACGGCGGCCATCCGGTGAGAGGAGGCGGCGCGACATGCTTCGCGTTTTCGGCACGGTCATCCTGTCGGCGATCCTGGCGGTGCCCGCGGTCTCTGCGGCCGACCTCGCCCTGCCGTTCACCGCTCAGAGCCGAGCGTCGGCGGTGGAGGTCTCGCTGAGCGGCGCCGACGTCGTCCTGATGTGCGGGGAGCGGGACGGCGTCGCCGTCGAGGTCCGCTCCCGGCGCCCCGACAGCGTGTTTTCGGCCGACCTCGACATCCGGGAGCGAGGCGCCACCCTGAGCATCTCGGGTCCGCCTCCCGAGGCCGGACCGAGCGAGGTCGTTCTCGAGCTCGTCGTGCCCCCCGACCTGCCGGTGGCCGTGTCCGGATCCGAGCTCACCGTGCTCCGCACCTGCAACCGCGCGACCACCGACGGGCAGCGGTCGACAGCCGCCCCCGCCCCCACCCCAAGACCGGACCCGGGCCCCGGGGCGGCCTCGCCGACGGGCTCGAGCTTCGAGATCGAGTCCAGCGCCCTCGAGCTTCGGGGACCGGGGGCCGCCCGCATCTCCGGTTCGGACAACCAGATAACCCTGGTCGACACGGTCGGCGACCTCGAGGTGCCGGTCACCGCCAGCTTCGTCGACTCGTCCGGCCACCACGGCGGGATGGTGCTCGACACCGCCTCGACGGTGATCGTGCTGCGCTCCCCCGAGGGCCCGCTCGGAGCCCGCCTCGACGGCGGCGTGCTCACGATCCTCGGAGCCACCGGCGAGGCGTCGGTCGAGCTCGCCGACGCGAGGCTCGAGGTCGAGGACCACCGCGGCTCCCTGTCGGTGACCGCCCGGCTCGGCGACGTCTCGGTGCGCCGCGGCACCTTTTCGGAGCTCTCGGTCACCGGCGAGGACGCCGCGGTGCGGATGAGCGGCTGCACGGCCACAGGGGCCGTCAACCTCTCCCGCGGCACTCTCGAGATCGAAGTCTGGGTCGGCCGGCTCACCCTCCAGGGGGGCGGCGGCGCCGACCTGGAGGTCGCCGGCGTGGACGGGGACCTGGTGCTCAGCCTCGACGACGCCGCCCTCGAGCTGCGTCGCGTGACCGGTCACACCCGGGCGACCGCCAGCGCATCCGACCTCACGCTGGCCGAGCTCAAGTCCGTCGCCCTGAGCGCCCAGGGGTGCCTCGTGGGGGTGGTCGACGTTCCGGAGGTCAAGCTGCTCCGGCTCGCCGGCGGCGAGCTCGAGATGAGCTTGGCCGAGGCACGGGGCCGGCAGAAGCTCGATCTCCTGGGTGGTGCCTGGGCACGGGTCGAGCTTCCCACACCCTGCGAGGTGCGCCTGTCGGGAGAGGGGGCCGACGAGGCCGACGTCGACGTCCGCGGCTGCGACCTGCGCGGCGGTTCGGGCCCGGGAACCCAGCGGCCGAAGAGGGGCTTCGGCCAGGGCCCGCCGGTGATCCTCGAGGTCAAGCTCGAGGCCGCCGCGAGCCTGCGGGTGGAAGGTCGCTCGCGCTGAGGTCGGCCGCCAGCGGGCGTCCGGCGCGCAGCACGAAGACGGTACCCACCAGACCGGCGGCGACGACCACGGCGGCGAGAAGGGGTCGCTGGTCGCCGGTCAGCGCGAGCAGGGCGGCACTCGCGGCGATCGCCGCCCACATCACGATCAGCGTGGTGACAACGGCTCGTCGGGGCATCCGGCCGCCGCCGTCGAGGGCGCCGAGGAAGGGCCGGAACAGGGGCACCCGGATCAGCCGCTCCTCGAGCCAGGGGCAGCTCCTGGCGAAGCACCACGACGCGCCGAGCAGAAAGACCGTGGTCGGCAGGCCGGGCAGCACCACGCCCAGGGCGCCGATCCCGACGAGCAGCACTCCGAGACCCGTCAGCAGCCACCGCTGCAGGCGGCTTCGGGTCGGGCGGACGGGTTCGTCGGCAGCTCGGTCCATGACCTCCTCGGACTGCGGCCGCGCCGAATGCGGAGCCGTCTGATTTTTCAACACCGCGGTGGCCCGTTCATTCCGTCTCGCCGCCGAGCATTGGAGGGACCGCGGAATCGGCTACCCTGGGGGCCGATCGCCTGAGGGGTGTCCATGGGTATCGCCACCGACATCATCATGCTGGTCGTCGCCGCCTTCCTGCTGGCTGCGGTGGCGCAGCGCATCGGCCAGCCGCCGATTCTCGGCTACGTGGTCGCGGGCATCATTCTCGGCCCCGGCACCGGCGGCCTGACGGTGTCGAATATCCACAACATCGAGCTCCTGGCCGAGATCGGGGTCGCTCTGCTCCTGTTCGGCCTCGGCCTCGAGTTCTCGTTCAAGAAGCTGCGGCCCGTCCGCAAGGTGGCCCTGGTCGGCACCCCGATCCAGATGGCGTTGACCGTCGCCCTCGGCTACGGCTTCGGCCAGCTCCTGGGCTGGGACTGGCGGGCGTCGCTGTGGCTCGGCGCCCTGTTCTCCCTGTCGAGCACCATGGTCATCCTCAAGACCCTCATGAACCAGGGCTGGATGGGAACCCTGTCGAGCAAGGTCATGATCGGCATGCTCATCGTCCAGGACCTGGCCGTGGTGCCTCTCATGATCGTCCTTCCCCAGCTCAACGACCCCCAGGCGGGGGCCTCGGCAGTGGCATGGGCGTCGGTGAAGGCCGCGATCTTCCTCATCGTCATGGTGGTTCTCGGCACCCGGCTGTTGCCCCACGTGCTGACCCGGATCGCGGCCTGGCAGTCGCGCGAGCTCTTCCTGCTCGGCACCACCGCCATCGGCCTCGGGATCGGCTACGCCACCTACCTGGTCGGCCTGTCGTTCCCGTTCGGCGCCTTCGTCGCCGGCATGGTGCTCTCGGAGTCGGACTTCGGCCACCAGGCGCTGAGCGACATCGTGCCCGTTCGGGACCTCTTCGGGCTGCTCTTCTTCGCCTCGGTGGGCATGCTGCTGGACCCCTCCTACCTGCTCGCGAACCTGGTCCCGGTTGCGGCCCTCGTGGCCGGAGTCAGCCTCGGCAAGGGCATCATCTTCGCCGCCGTCTCGCGCCTGTTCGGCTACGGCAACGTGGTGCCGCTGGCGGTGGCCCTCGGCCTGTTCCAGGTCGGCGAGTTCTCGTTCGTGCTGGCGCGGGTCGGCATGTCCACCGGCTCCATCGACCAGGAGATCTACTCTCTGGTGCTCACGGTCGCCATCGTCACCATGTTCCTCACCCCGATCGTGTCGAGCCAGACCGCCCGCCTCTACGCGCTCAAGAAGCGCCTGTTCCGGCACGAGAAGCTCGAGTCGCTGAACATCCCCGAGGACGGCCTGCGCGACCACGTGGTGATCGCCGGCGCCGGCCGGGTCGGGAGCCACCTGGCACGCGTTCTCGCCGAGATCGGCCGCCCCTTCGTCATCATCGAGCTTGACCAGCGCAAGGTCCAACAGGCCAAGGACGACGGCGTGCCGGTTGTGTTCGGCGACGCCAGCCAGGACATCGTCCTCGAGGCGGCGGGCATCGACCGGGCGCGACTGCTGCTGGTGACCACGCCCGATTTCGTGGTCGCCCGCTCGGTCATCGTCAACGCCAAGAGGCTCAACCCCGGCATCCACGCGGTCGCGAGAGCGTCGGCCAAGGAGCACCTCGAGGCCTTCGCCGAGCTCGACGTCCTCGAGGTGGTGCAGCCCGAGTACGAGGCGGGCCTGGAGATGACCCGGCAGGCGCTCCTCCACCTGGGGATCTCGCCGTCCGACATCCAGAGCTACACCGACCGGGTCCGGCAGGAGCTCTACGCTTCCCTCGGCGGCGACCGCAGCGACCACCGCACCCTTCGCCTGCTGCGCGACGCCGAGCACCACCTCGGCCTCGAGTGGGTGACGCTTGACGAGGCGAGCCCCCTGGCCGGCCGCTCCCTCGGCGACGCTCGGATCCGCACCACCACCGGCGCCTCGGTGGTGGCCGTTCTCCGTGGCGGCGAGCTGACTCCCAACCCGGACGTCGGCCTCCGTTTCGAAGCCGGCGACATGCTCGCCGTGATCGGCGACGATCCCGCGCGCCAGGCGCTTCGGGAGCTGGCGGAGCCACCTGAGGCCGGCTGACGACGAACTTGAGATGCGCTCTCGTTTTGTTGCAATATTGTTGCTGATGCTATAAATTTTCATTTAATGCACCAGCCGGACCGGCCCGACGGTGGGATGGACGAGGCTGCGAGGGGGTCGCGACTCGAGCTTTATGAGCGGCTGTGCCGCGAGCGCGGCATGCGCTGCACGGTGCAGCGCCGGGTTGTCCTCGAGGCCGCCCTGATCCTGGGCAACCACCCCACCGCGGATCAGGTCCTGGAGGCGGTCCGCGATCGGCTGCCCGGGATCGCCCGCCCCACGGTGTACCGGGCCCTCGAGCACCTGGCCGACCTCGGCGTGATCAGCAAGGCCTGCCACCCCGGCCACGTCGCCCGCTACGACACCCGCACCGACCTGCACCACCACCTGGTCTGCCTCCACTGCAACCAGTTCGTCGACTTCACGAGCCCGTCATTGGACGGCCTCGAGATCCCCGACACCTCGGGCCTCGGCTTCGAGCTGTCGGACTACCGTGTGCAGCTGCGGGGCACCTGCCGCAGCTGCCGAGAGAAGGTACGAAAGGAGGGTTCGACATGAGGAGGTTCCTGTTCGCGGCACTGCTCGGCGCCGGTCTGGTCGCCGCCGCCTGGGCCGTCGTCGGCAGCGCGGCGCTGGCGGCGGATCCGCCGCTCGGCCTGCCGCCGGTCCCGATCCCGGAGAACAACCCGATGACGCCGGAGAAGATCACCCTCGGCGAGAAGCTTTACAACGAGAAGCGCTTCAGCACCACGGGCGACGTCGGCTGCGTGACCTGCCACGACCCCAAGAAGGCCTTCACCGACTCGCCGCTCAGGGTTTCGGAGGGGATCGAGAAGAAGACCGGCACCCGCAACTCGCCGACCACGATCAACGCGGTGTACATGACGTCCCAGTTCTGGGACGGGCGGTCGCCGGACCTCGAGGACCAGGCGCTCCACCCCTTCGTCAATCCCGTCGAGCACGGCCTCGCCAGCCACGAGCCGATCCTCGAGATCGTCCGCACCGACCCCGAGTACGTCAGGGCCTTCGACGAGGTCTTCGGCACGACCGGCGAGGACATCACCATCCGCGAGGTCACCCTCGCGATCGCCGCCTTCGAGCGGACCATCGTCTCCGGCAACTCGCCCTTCGACCGCTGGTACTACGGCGGCGAGGAGGACGCGTTGACCGAGCAGCAGAAGCGCGGCTTCGAGCTGTTCATCAACGAGGGCCGCTGCGTCTCCTGCCACGTCATCGAGCAGACCCAGGCGCTGTTCACCGACAACCGCTTCCACAACATCGGGGTCGGCATCAACGACATCCAGGACCAGGTGCCCGAGCTCGCCGGCGAGTTTCTCGACGCCGACCTGACCCTGAGCGAGGTCGACGTCGAGGTCCTGACCGACCCGCGGACCTCCGAGCTCGGCCGCTTCGCCATCAGCCACGGCTTCGGCGACCTCGGCTCGTTCAAGACCCCGACCCTGCGCAACGTCGCCCTCACCGCCCCGTACATGCACGACGGCAGCATCGAGACCCTCGAGGAGGTCGTGATCCACTACATGAACGGCGGCGTGACCGAGGTCGGGGATCCGGTCAACGACTTCCTGTCCAGCGGCATCCGGCCGCTCGACATCGAGACCGAGGACATCGAGGCTCTCGTGGCATTCATGGAGGCCCTCACCAGCCCGGAGATCGCCGCCCAGGTCGAAGCGGCCGAGAGCGAGTAGGAGGCGACCATGACCATGACCATCAAGAACCTCGACCGTCGTCAGTTCGTCAAGGGCGCCGCCTCCGCGGCCGCGGTCAGCACCCTGCCCCTGAGCACGGTGGAGCTGGCCTTCGCCGACCCCGCCAAGAACTTCAGCTTCGCCTACATCTCGGACTCCCACATCCAGCACATCAAGGGCGCCGAGTTCGTCCGCAACTGGGACCGCGGCCTGATCCGGGCCGTCGCCGAGACCAACATGCTGCGGCCCAAGCCCGACTTCGTCATGTTCGGCGGCGACCTCGCCCAGCTCGGCACCAAAGCCGAGCTCGACCACGGCGCCGAGATGCTGGCCAAGCTCGACTTCAAGACCCACTGCCTGCTCGGCGAGCACGACTACTACCTGGACCTGGGCGAGTACTGGTCCGAGCTCTTCGGGCCCCACTGGTACAGCTTCGACCACAAGGGCGTGCACTTCGTGGTGCTCAACAGCATCCTCACCTACGACGAGTGGACCTTCGAGCGCTGGCCGACGCCCGAGCAGCGGATGCTCGAGATGGCCGGCCTCGACAACCCCAACGGCTCCCCGTTCATGGTCGGCGAGAAGCAGCGCGCCTGGCTCGCCAAGGACCTGGAGGGCGTCGCGAAGGACACCCCGGTGGTGGTCTTCTCCCACTCCCCCATCCAGAAGATCTTCAAGGGCTGGAACTTCTGGACCGAGGACGCCGAGCAGGTCCAGGCCCTGCTGCAGCCCTTCGACACCGCCACGGTGATCTACGGCCACGTCCACCAGATCCAGTACAACCAGATCGGCAACATCAGCTTCCACGCCGTCATGGCCACCGCCTGGCCCTGGCCGTACCCGCACAGCTACGCCCAGGCCGAGAGCCACCTGCCCAAGCTCACGGTGCCCATGAACCGGGCCGACCCCTTCTTCGAGCGCGACGCCACCGGCTGGCAGCTCGTCAACCTGGACAGCGGCCGCGTCGCGATGAAGTACAAGCTCTACGACAACAGCGACCGGACGGTCGCCTACAACCCGGTGACCGGCCGTCCCGAGGACACGGTCTACCAGGACCCCGAGTCGCGGATCTCGCCGCAGATTCACTACTAGGAGGCATCATGAGCAAGAAGCACCTCGCGGTCGCGTGCCTGGTCGTCGGCGCCGCCCTGGGCCTGGTCGGCTACGGCCTGCAGGCGGACGAGTTCAGCGACCAGGACGTCGAGCGCTGGCAGGGCGAGTTCATGTCCGTCGTCCAGGAGGGGCGCGCGCTGTGGGTCAGCGCCGACCTCGGCAGCAACGGCGTCGCCTGCGCCCAGTGCCACCCCAACGCGGCCAACACCCACCCCGAGACCTACCCCAAGTTCCAGCAGCAGCTCGGCGGGGTCGTGGCCTTCCGCGACATGATCAACTGGTGCCTGATGAACCCGCTCGAGGGCGACGAGCTGGACCTCGACGACGACCGCATGATCGCCCTCGAGGCCTACGCCACCTGGGAGCGTCGCGGCGTCGAGCTCGAGCCCGGCAAGCACTGACCGTCTCCCGGCACCGTCAACGGACGGCGGGCGCCTCGGCGCCCGCCGTCCCAGTTTTGGAATGAGCTCTCCTGGTCCGGAGTTCTCTCCAGGCGACCACGGACGGAGGTCCCCATGAAGGGCACGACCCTCAACGACATCGGCCTGCTGATCCTGCGCCTCGGCGTGGGCTCGTTCATGCTCGTCGCCCACGGTTGGGGCAAGCTCGCCAACTTCGGCGAGCTGACCACCACGTTCCCCGACCCCATCGGCCTCGGCCCCACGGTCAGCCTGGTCCTCGCCGTTTTCGCCGAGGCGGTGTGCGCCTTGCTCGTCGTGCTCGGCCTCGGCACCCGTTTCGCCGCGGTGCCGCTGCTCGTCACCATGCTGGTGGCGGCCTTCGTGGTTCACGCCGACGATCCCTGGAGCAAGCAGGAGTTCGCCCTGCTCTACGCGATCCCGTTTCTGACCCTGATCTTCACCGGCGGCGGCCGCTTCGCCCTCGAGCGCCTCATCAGCTTCCGGCGCTGACCGTTCAGGTGCGCAGGTAGGAGGCGCCGTTGACGTCGATGATGGCGCCGGTCGAGAACACGGCGTCGTCCGAAGCCAGGAAGAGCACCGCCGCGGCCACCTCCTCGGGCTTCGCGACGCGGTTGAAGGGGCTCTGGGCCTTGATCTCGGCCGCCAGCTCCGGCTGGTCGAGGTAGCGCGCCGCCATCTCGGTGTCGACGAAGCCGGGGGCAACCACCCCGACCGTGATGTTGTGGGGGGCCAGCCTCTTGGCCAGGCTCTGGCTCATCGAGTTCAGGCCCGCCTTGGAAGCGCCGTAGGCCGGCCCGTCGGGCTCGCCGCGGAAGGCGCCCCTCGACGACACGTTGACGATCTTGCCGCCGCCGCGCGCGATCATGTGCCGCGCGGCGCAGAAGCAGATGTTGGCCGGACCCACCAGGTTGGTGCGCAGCACGCGGTCCCACGCGTCCCGCCACTGGTCGTAGCCGACCTCCTCGAGGACGTGGTCGACGAAGATGCCGGCGTTGTTGACCAGGATGTCGAGCCCGCCGAGGGACTGGACCGCCGCCGCCACCAGCCGCTGGGCCTGCTCGGGGTCGGCGACGTCGGCCTGCAGAGCCACGTGCGGCCCGCCGGGCAGCTCGGCCAGGGTCGTCTCGGCCGCCGCCGCGTTGGCCCGGTAGTTGACCGCGACACGGGCGCCGCGCTCGGCGAACGCAAGAGCACAGGCCCGGCCGATGCCGCGCGAGCCGCCGGTGATGAGCACATTCTTGCCGCTGAAATCCATGCCACGCCTCCCCACTCCGCCGTCGCTCCGGAGGGATTCTACAGCGGCCGGAGAAGCCTCGCCCCGGCGCGGAGGCCGGGGCGAGGTCGGTCAGCGGTTGTCGATCACCGGCCCGGGGGCCGGCGGGTCATCGCTCAGGGCAGCACCGAGGACCAGGCGTCGGTGGTGCCGCTCTCGAAGCCGTCGCAGAACACCGGCAGCTCGAGGGCGTTGGAGTCGGTCGATTCGTTGTTGGTGAGGTCGAGGTCGGTCACTCCCAGAGCGGGCGCGACGGTTGCCGTGTTGATGGCCCAGCCGGTGGCCGAGGCGTCGACGGTCGCGGCCGCAGAGTAGGTCACCGACCCGAACACCGGGACGGTCACCGTGTCGTTGATGTCGCCGGTGCCGCCGGGCGTGCAGGTGGCGCCGCCGGTCCCGACGCAGGTCCAGGCGACGCTGCTGAACGCCGCCGGGAAGGCGTCGACCACCAGCGCGTCCACCGCCGCCGCCGGACCGAGGTTGGTCACGTTGATGGTGTAGATGGTCGTTCCGCCCGGCAGCACGTAGCAGGCGCTGTCGCTCTTGGTGATCGCCAGGTCGACGTCGGTGACCGCCAGGATGTCGACGTCGGTGGCCACGTTGTTGCCCAGGATCGGGTCGGCCACGTCGACGTTGGAGAACACGGTGGCGGTGTTGACGATGGCCGGTCCGACGTCGAGGGGCACGCCGAGGGCCGTGGTCGACACGGTGGCGTCCACCGTGTAGGTCACCGTGCCGCCGTTGGGCAGGACGACGACGTCGTTGATGTCGCCCACCCCAGCCGGCGCGCAGGCGCCGCCGCCGCCGCCGACGCAGGTCCAGCTGACGTTGACCAGGTCGGTGGTGAAGACGTCGGTGACCCGTGCCAGGGCGACGTCGTTGGGCCCGTTGTTGACGACGCCGATGGTGTAGACCACCGGGTCGCCGGGGGCGACGTTGGTGACGCCGTTGTCCTTGGTGATCGCCAGGTCGGCGAAGACGACCGTCGTGGTGTCGGTGGAAGCGTTGTCGGT
>DATHSO010000098.1:0-7461 GCA_035464095.1 Candidatus Methylomirabilota bacterium
GATGGCGTCGAACGGCGTGTAGTCCGCCAACCCCTTCGCGTGAAGAGTCTTCGTGATCGCCGCCGTCAACGTCGTCTTGCCATGGTCCACGTGACCGATGGTCCCGATGTTCACGTGCGGCTTCGTCCGCTCGAACTTCGCCTTGGCCATTTGTGCCTCCCTCTTCGTTGTCGGGCGCGTTCGGTCCGCGAGGTGACGGACCTGCCCCGGTTGATCGATCGAATGGAGCCCACGACCAGACTTGAACTGGTGACCCCGTCCTTACCAAGGACGTGCTCTACCGGCTGAGCTACGTGGGCCGATCCGGCACTCGTTTGTCATGGAGCGGGAGACGGGACTCGAACCCGCGACCAACGGCTTGGAAGGCCGAGACTCTACCACTGAGTTACTCCCGCGGCATCTGCGTCATCGTGGCGACGGGGAAATGGTGCAGGCGGATGGATTCGAACCACCGTAGGGCTTAGCCCGGCAGATTTACAGTCTGCTGCCTTTAGCCACTCGGCCACGCCTGCGCCTCGTTTCCGCGTCGGTCGTCGCTGGAGCTGGCGAAGGGATTCGAACCCGCAACCTGCTGATTACAAATCAGCTGCTCTACCGTTGAGCTACGCCAGCAGCCGGTCGCCCCCCCACTCCGATCAGCTTTGAAAGAACACACCTCCGCCTCACGCAGAGGGAAGGGGACAGTAGCACAGCGAAAAGGGAGATGCAAGCGGTGTTCCGGGGGTTTTTCGGTGGTATCCGGCTGCGTCTTCGCAGCTCCCCTGCCCGTACCCGTTCCCGTGCCCGTGCCCGACGTTATCAACGTCGCGGATTGCCGGTCGCCCATCTCGGGAACGGGTACGGGTACGGGCACGGGTACGGGTCATCGCAGCGGGCTCAGGACCGCGAAGCCACCCGCAACTGGTACATGAGCACACCCGCCGCTACCGACATGTTGAGGCTCTCGACGCCCTCGGCCATGGGGATGGCCACGAGCTCGTCGACCGCGGAGCGGGTCTTGGCGCGCAGCCCGCGGTGCTCCGAGCCGATGCACAGCACCCAGCGGTCGGTGGCGCGGACCTCGGGGCACGGTGTCCCCTCCATGGCGGCGCCGAAGACCCAGTACTCCTCGCCGCGCAAGGTCGCGAGAGCGTCTGCCGCGACGTTGACCCTCGCGACGGGCACCCGCTCCAGGTGTCCGGCCGCGGCCCGGCTGGCGGCCCCCCCGAGGGGCGGCGCCGACGGGCCGGCGACGATGACGCCGTCGAGGCCGAAGGCGGCCGCCGTGCGCACGGCGGCGCCGAGATTGTGGGGGTCGTCGACGCCGTCGAGGAGCAGGAGCGCCCCCGGCTCACCCTCGGGCCGGATCAGGTCGGCGACGGCGTGCAGGGCCACCGGGGCCGCCCGCATCGCACAGCCGTTGTGGGGCTGGCCGGCCGCCACCTCGTCGAGGCGGCGCCTCGGCACCCGCCGGACCGGCACGCCGCGGTCGCGCGCCACCGCCTCGAGGCGACCGAGGCGGCTGTCGCGGCGGCCGTCCTGGAGCCACAGCAGCTCCACCGGGCGTCCCGCCTCGAGGCGGGCGAGGACGGCGTGGAAGCCGACGATCCAGTCCTGGTCCGCCATCATGGCGGGCCTCAGACCTCGAGGATCTCCTTCTCCTTGGCCTTGAGGATCTCGTTGATCTTGGCCACGTAGGTGTCGGTGAGCTTCTGCACCTTGTCCTGGCCGGTGTGCATCTCGTCCTCGGAGATCTCCTTGTCCCGCTCGAGCCCCTTGAACTCTTCGTTGCCGTCGCGGCGGATCTGACGGATCTGGTTGCGGGCGCTCTCGGCGTCGCCCTGGGCGATCTTCACCAGGTCGCGCCGGCGCTCCTCGGTGAGCGGCGGGATGTTGAGGCGGATGACCTTGCCGTCGTTGTTGGGGGTCAGCCCCAGGTTCGACTTGAGGATCGCCTTCTCGATGGTGCCGAGCAGGCTCGGCTCCCAGGGCGCGATGGTGATGGTCGTGGGGTCGGGGACCGACAGCGACGCCACCTGGTTGAGGGGCGCCGGGCTGCCGTAGTAGTCGACCTTGACGCCGTCGACCAGCGCCAGCGACGCGCGGCCCGTGCGCAGCTTGCGCAGCGAGCTCTTGAAGGCTTCCGTCGCGCCGATCATCCGGCGCTCGACCTCTTTTAAGACGTCCTCGTTCATGCGCCCTCCCCTGGTCCGATCAGCGAACCCATGTCGCCGCCGAGGACCACGGCCTTGAGGATCCCCGGCTTGTGGATGTTGAAGATCTGGATCGGGATCTGGCTTTCCATGCACAGCGAGATGGCGGCCGCGTCCATGACCCGGAGGCCCCGGCTCAGAACCTCCTGGTAGTCGAGACGCGGCATCAGCCGGGCGTCGGAGTGGGTGACCGGGTCCGCGGTGTAGACGCCGTCCACCTTGGTCGCCTTCATGAGCACCTCGGCCTGGATCTCGTTGGCGCGCAGGGCGGCGGCGGAGTCGGTGGTGAAGAAAGGGCTGCCGGTACCGGCGGCGAAGACCACGACCCGCCGCTTCTCCAGGTGGCGGATGGCGCGGCGGCGGATGAAGGGCTCGGCCACCTGGTGCATCTCGATGGCGGTCTGGACCCGGGTGGGGACGTCGAGCTGCTCCAGGGCCGACGACAGGGCGAGGGCGTTGATGACCGTCGCCAGCATGCCCATGGAGTCGCCGGTGACACGGTCGATACCCTGCTCGTGGGCCGACACGCCGCGGATGATGTTGCCGCCGCCGACCACCACCGCGACCTGGACGCCGAGCTCGACCACCGCGGCCAGCTCGGCGGCGATGGCGCGAACGACGGCGGGCTCGATGCCGAAGGGCTGGGAGCCCATGAGGGCCTCGCCCGAGAGCTTGACCAAAATCCTCCGATACCGTGGCTCGGGGTCGGCCATCATCCCTCTCCGCCCGACTCCTCGCCGAGCTTGAAGCGAACGAAGCGGGTCACGGTGGCGTCGGCGTTGCCGGCCTCCTTGAGGTGCTGGGCCACCGACTTGGAGGTGTCCTTGGCGAAGGGCTGCTCGAGCAGCACCTCGGACTCGAAGAACTTCTCCATCTTGCCGGCCACGATCTTCTCGGCGATGTTCTCGGGCTTGCCCTGGTCCATGGCCTGCTTGAGCGCGATCTCCCTCTCGGTGTCGAGGACGGCCTGGGTGACCTCGTCGCGGTGGGTGAAGCGCGGGTCCGTCGCCGCCACGTGGAGGGCCACGTCGTGCAGCACCTCGTCGCCGGCGCTGGCCGTGCCCTCGACCACCACGCCGATCTTGCCGCCGCCGTGGACGTACGAGGCCAGCGCGTTGCCGGGGGCCGCCTGGACGATGGCGATCCGGCTCAGGACGATGTTCTCGCCGATGGTGGCCACCTTCTGGGAGATCATCTGCTCGACCGTGTGCGATGCATCACCGGCGAAGGCGAGGGCCTTGAAGGCCTCGACGTCAGTCACCCCGCTCGCCAGGGCCTGGTCCGCCAGCGCCGCCGCGAACTCCTGGAAATCGGCGTTCCGGGCCACGAAGTCGGTCTCGCAGTTGAGCTCGAGGATCGCCATCCGGTGGCCGTCGCCGGCCACCACCACCGACCCCTCGGAGGCGGCGCGGTGGGCCTTCTTGGCCGCCGCGGCAAGGCCCTTGGTGCGGAGGATCTTGACCGCCTCGTCGAGCTTGCCGTCGGCCTCGGTGAGTGCCTTCTTGCAGTCCATCATGCCGGCGCCGGTGCGCTGGCGGAGCTCCTTGACCGCAGCTGCTGTGATCGCCATGTCGTGTTCCCCTTCGTGCACGAGGGGCCAGGCGCATTCGCTCCTGGCCCCACCGAGAGTCGTCGAATCGGTCGTGGGCTCAGGCCTTGGCCGAAGCCTCCTCGTCCTCGAGGTCGTCGTCCGCCACGTCGGCGCCGGCGGCCAGGTCTTCCGACCGGGCCTCCTCCTCACCGCTCGCCGCTTCGGCCTCAGGCCCGGCGGCGGCCGCCGGCTCCTCGCCACCCGCGTGGGCCACCGCCTCGCCCGAGCCGACGAAGCGCTCGTCGGCGAGGTTGAGGCCCTCGAGGACGTTGTCGGCGATGCGCGAGGTGAACAGCCGGATGGCCCGGATGGCGTCGTCGTTGCCCGGGATCGGGAAATCGACCTCCTCCGGGTCGCAGTTGGTGTCGACCACCGCCACCACCGGGATGCCGAGCCGGTTCGCCTCCTTGACGGCGATGTGCTCGTGAACGGTGTCGATCACGAACAGGGCCTCGGGCAGGCTCTCCATGTCCTTGATGCCGCCGAGGGCCCGCTCCATCTTGCGCCGCTGGCGCTCGAGCCGGATCCGCTCCTTCTTGGTCAGGTGCGAGTCCTCGCTGGCCAGCGTCGCCTCGATCTCCTTGAAGCGGTCGATCGACTTGCGGATGGTGCGGAAGTTGGTCATGGTGCCGCCCAGCCAGCGGTGGTTCATGTAGAACATGCCGCAGCGGACCGCCTCCTCGCGGATCGCGTCCTGGGCCTGGCGCTTGGTCCCGACGAAGAGGACGTTGTGGCCGTTGGTCGCGAGGTCGCGGACGAACTCGGCCGCCTCGTCGAAGTGCTGCAGGGTCTTCTGCAGGTCCACGATGTGGATCCCGTTGCGCTTGCCGAAGATGAACGGTTTCATCTTCGGGTTCCACCGCCGAGTCTGGTGCCCGAAGTGCACACCGGCCTCGAGCAGCTCCTTCATCTGGATCGTAGCCACGGAGTTCCTCTCCCTTACCTCTTCGAGAACTGGAAGCGCTTGCGGGCCTTGGGCTGGCCGTACTTCTTGCGCTCGACCTTGCGGGCGTCGCGGGTGAGAAAGCCGGCCGCCTTGAGGCGGGGCCGGAGCTCGACGTTGTACTCGAGCAGCGCCCGGGAGATGCCGTGCCGGATGGCCCCGGCCTGCCCGGTCGGGCCGCCGCCGTCGACGTTGACCAGGATGTCGAACTTGTCGTTGGTCTCGGTGAGCATGAGCGGCTGCCGGATGATCATCTTGAGCACGCGGTTGGGGAAGTACTCGTCGAAGGTCCGACGGTTGACGACGATGTCCCCCTTGCCGGGCCGCAGGTAGACGCGGGCCACGGCCGTCTTTCGCCGTCCGGTTCCGTAATACTGGATCTCAGCCACGAGTCTCCCTCCCCCTAGAAGACGTAGTTCTTCGGTTGCTGCGCCTGGTGCGGGTGGTCGGGGCCACGGTAGACCTTGAGCTTGCGCAGCAGCTTGCGGCCGAGCCGGTTCTTGGGGAGCATGCCCCACACGGCGGCCTGGATCACGCGCTCCGGGTACTTGTCCATACGCTCCTTGGCGGTTTCCACCTTGAGGGCGCCGGGACGGCCGGAGTGGCGATAGTACTTCTTGTCATCGAGCTTGTTGCCGGTCAGACGGACCCGATCGGCGTTGACCACGACCACGAAGTCGCCGGTGTCGAGGAACGGCGTGAAGTCGGGCTTGTGCTTGCCGCGCAGGAGGCGCGCGATCTCGGTGGCGAAACGGCCGAGGACCTGGTCCGAGGCATCCATCACCAGCCACTCGCGGTGGATCTCATCCGGTTTGGGAACGTAGCTTGGCATCGCGTGCGTCCTTTACTGCGAGTCCTTGCGGGCGCAAGGGAACAAGACTCTAGCCGAGAGGGTACCTTCTGTCAAGCGTCGCCGGGTGGCTTCCCGGCGCCGCCCGCCAGCGCCGGGGACGGCCCGCCGCCGGCGCTCAGGGCCGGCCGGCGGCGGCCCGGCAGGTCGGCGAGTCCGCCGGCCCCGAACCACAGGTGGACGGCGCCCTCGGTGGCCTGCACGGTCACGATCTTGAGGTCGAGCTCCGGCGGCAGCCAGCGCCTCAGGTCGACGACCACGATGCCCTGGCCGCGGAACACCGTGATCAGGTCGCTGTCGATGCCGGCCAGGATCGCCTCCAGCGCCGCCCGGGGCATCGGCAGGCCGCCGTAGACCCGCAGCTTGCGCATCCTGAAGCCCAGGTGGCGGTTGCGCAGCCGCAGCTCGGCGAGCTCCACGGCGACCCGCGACCGGACGCCCTTCCAGCGCACCGTCGCCGACACGTCGAGGGCGTCGCCGGCGGCGGCCAGGGCCAGGCCGTCGATGCGGTCGACCCCGGCCAGCCAGCGCACCAGGTGCTCCTCCACCAGCACCAGGTCGAGCACCAGGTGCAGACCGTCCCAGCGCGCCAGGGTTCGTGGGGTCAGCGTTGACGCCATTCGCGACAGTATATATGTCCCGCGTCCGCGATATATGTCCCGCGTCCGCGTCCGCGTCCGCGTCCGAGCCCGATTTCAGCGACAGGGACAGCGATCAGGGTCAGCGGCAGCGGCAGCGATCAGCGCCTGCTGGACGCGCGGTCCCAGCCCTCCCGGTCGCCTCCGCGCGAACGCGCCGGCGGGGCGACGCTGGGGCGCCAAAGGCGGCCCAGAAGGCCGGTGCGCCGGGACGCACTGGCTCCGACTCGATCCGGCTACCATCCCCCAATGCGATTGCCCCCGCTGATCCCGGGTCGCCTGATCCGCCGCTACCAGCGCTTCCTGGCGGACGTGGAGCTCGCCGACGGTTCCGTGGTCACCGCCCACTGCCCGAGCTCGGGCTCGATGAGGGGCTGCCTCGGCGAGGATTGGCCAATGCTGCTGAGCACGAGCTCCAACCCGAAGCGGAAGCACGCCCACACGTGGGAGCTCGTCCACAACGGGACGTGCTGGATCGGGATCAACACCTCGCGCACCAATGCCGTGGTCGAGGAGGGCATCCGCAACGGCTCGATCCCGGAGCTGGCCGCTTTCGACGAGCTACGCCGCGAGGTCCGCCTCGGCGAGCACAGCCGCATCGACCTCGCCCTCGACCGCGGCGGGCGCCGAACCTGGGTCGAGGTCAAGAGCGTCACCATGGTCGACGCCTCCGGCCGGTACGCCTTCCCCGACGCGGTCACCGCCCGCGGCGCCAGGCACCTCGCCGAGCTCGAGTCGGCGGTGCCGGCAGGCGAGGGCGCCGTCATGCTCTACCTGATCCAGCGCTCCGACGGCCGCGGCTTCACCGTCGCCGACGACATCGACCCCGGCTACGGCGAGGCGCTGCGCCGCGCCGTGGGCGCCGGCGTCGAGGTGCTCGCCTACCGCGCCGACGTCAGCCCGGTGGAGATCGTCGTCGCGGAGCGGGTCGTGGTCGAGCTCTGACACCCCAAGTCCGTGCCCGCGTCCGCGTCCGCGTCCGCGTCCGATTTCAGCGGCAGCGACAGCGACAGCGATCAGCGTCTCCGGGACGCGCGGGCAGGGCGCCTCCCCCGGGACGTGCCGGGTACGCCATTGTGCTCCCGAGGCCCTCCCCCCCGGGCAGCACCTCCCGCACAATGGCGCTACCGGGCACTCCACGGGAAGCGCGCTCCGGCGCATCCGCTCCCGCAACGAGGCAGGCCGCCGCTCGATGAGACGGCGCGGTCGCAGCCCTCCCCGTCACCCCGCGCGACCGCGCCGGCTCA
>DATHSO010000099.1:0-9725 GCA_035464095.1 Candidatus Methylomirabilota bacterium
AAGACCCACACGGTGATGGAGAAGTGGGGCTACACGGGCTCGGCCTGCGTGCCCATCGCCCTCGACGACGCCATCGCCGAGGGCAGGATCGCCTCGGGCGACCTGGTGGTGCTGGTCGGCTCCGGGGTCGGCTACAACCAGGCCGGCGCGGCCTTTCGGATGCCGTGACAACGGCCGCCCGCGTCCACCGATCCGGCGGGGTGATGGCGGCAGGGACTGCCGTGTCGCTTCCAGGTTCCGTGCTGCGGGCGGCCGTTGCGGCGCGGGCGCGGCGCCCGCGATGGGGTCTCCCGCGCCGGGGGGTCGGTGCTCCAAGTGGTGCGGAGCTGGGTGATCGGAGCGGCAGGCTTCCGAGCCTGCCGTCGCGGGCGTTGCCGGTCGGACGCGCGGCGCACGCCGGGGCGGCTGCGACGCCAGGCAGGGATGCCGGGCGCTCCAACACGCGGCCGGAGACGATGCCGTGTTGTGGGGCGGGCGTCCCGCCCGCAGTGAATCCGGGCCGCGCCGGAGGGCGGGTGAGACGCCGTTCCACACTCGGTGCGACTTGCGTGGCGGGGGCGGGTCGAGCATGATCACGGGGAACACGGCGAGGGGGAGCTCGTGGCCAGGAACATCCTCAAGGTGATCTTCGCGATCATGCTGCTCGGCGCCGTGGCGGTGGCGGTCGGGGCCTGGATGGTGTGGAAGCGGCCGCTGACCGTCGACGCCTTCATGAGCCGCACCGCCCTCGACATCCAGGGGCTGGAGAAGGTCCGGCTGGAGACCGGGGCGGGTGGGATGACGGTGTGGCAGGGCGGTTCGGGCCCGCCCCTGGTGCTGCTCCACGGGGCCGGCGACCAGGCCGGCGCCTGGGCCCGGGTGACGGGCGTGCTGGTCGAGGACCACCGCCTGGTGATCCCGGACCTGCCGGGGCACTGGAAGAGCGACCCGAGGAAGGGCCCCATCCACCTGGCCCAGCTCCTCGAGGGCCTCGAACGCGTGATGGACGACTGCTGCGCCGGCGAGCCGGCGGTCATCGTCGGCAACTCCATGGGGGCCTGGCTCGGCTTCCTCTATGCCCGCGACAACCCGGACCGGGTGGCGCGGCTGGTGGCGGTCAACGGCGGCCCGCTGCTCGAGCCGGACCCGCAGGTCAACCTGTTTCCGCGCACCCGCGAGGAGGCGCGCGAGACCATGCGCGGCCTCATGGGCCCGGCGAGCCCAGGGATTCCCGGCTACGTCCTCGACGACATCGTGCGCCGCACCGAGGGCGGCCCGGCGGCGCGCTTCGCCGCCACAGCCGGCGAGATGGGCCCGTACCTGCTCGACGGCCGGCTCGGCGAGGTCACCGTGCCGGTCGAGCTGGTGTGGGGGGCGGCCGACCGGCTGCTGACCCTCGACTACGCCCAGCGGCTCGCCGACGGGCTGCCGCGGGCGCGGCTGCACCCGGTCAAGGGCTGCGGCCACGTGCCCCACCGGGAGTGCCCGGGCCGCTTCCTGGAGGCGCTGCGGGGGGCCCTGGCCGCGACGCCGCCGCCGGAGGACCCCGGGGCAGGCGCCGATTCGGGCGAGACGCCCGCACCACAACAGAGCGCCGTTCCCAGTGGGTCCTTGGAGCGCCAGGCATCCCTGCGTGGTGTCGAGGACGATCCGGGACCTCTCGCGCTACGGAACCGCGACGCCCGAGACGGCAGGCTCGGAAGCCTGCCGCTCCAATTCCCCCAGCCCCGTGGGTCCTTGGAGCGCCAGGCATCCCTGCCTGGCGTCGTGGGCGTGCCGGGAACGTCGAACGATGCGGGCGAGACGCTCGCGCAACGAGCGGACGGGGAGGCGACATGATCTGCGCCGACCTCCTCGGTGAGCGGGCGAAGCTGTCGCCGGACCGGACCGCCCTGGTGGAGGTCGCCACCGGCCGCCGCTTCAGCTACGCCGAGCTCGACGGGCGCGCCGTGGGCTGCGCCCGGATGTGGCTCTACGGCCTCGGCCTGCGCCCCGGCGACCGCATCGGCATCCTGTCGGGCAACCGGGTCGAGTTCCTCGACGCGGTCTTCGCCGCCGCCAAGAGCGGGGTCGTGCTGGTGCCCCTCAACACCCGGCTGACACCCCACGAGCTCGGTTTCATCGTCCGGGACGCAGCTCTCAAGGGTGTCATGTACGACGACGCCAACCGGAGCACGGTCCACCGGCTGCGGCCGACGGTGGACGTCGACCACTGGATCGCCTTCGACGAGCCCGACGAGCCCGACGACCCCGACTACGCCGACCTGGTGCTGACCCGCGGCGCCGGCTCGTCGGTGCGGCGGCGCTGCCGGCCCGAGGACCCGTACTGCCTGCTCTACACCTCGGGCACCACCGGTCGTCCCAAGGGCGTCATCACGCCCCACCGACAGGTGGCCTGGAACGCCTACAACACGGTGGTGTGCTGGCAGCTCGGCGAGGACGATGTCAGCCCCATCTTCACGCCGCTCTACCACGCCGGCGGCCTCGGGGCCTTCCTGACCCCGATCATCCTGGCCGGCGGCACGGTGGTGCTGCACGCCGGCTTCGACGCCGACGAGGTCTGGAAGACGAGCCAGAAGGAGCGCTGTACGGTCGTGCTGGGAGTGCCCACCATCTGGAAGCTGTTGGCCGAGGCGCCGGCCTTCAACACCGCCGAGCTCTCCCACGTGCGCTGGTTCATCTCCGGCGGTGCGCCGCTGCCGCGGCACCTCATCGACCTCTACCGCGAGCGCGGCGCCGTGCTGCGCCAGGGCTACGGCCTGACCGAGGTCGGGGTCAACTGCTTCGCCATGTCCGACCAGGACGCGTGGGCCAAGGCCGGCTCCATCGGGCGGCCGCTCATGTTCACCGAGGTCAAGGTCGTCGACGAGGCCGGCCAGGAGCTGGGGCCGAACGAGGTCGGCGAGCTCTGCTTCCGGGGGCCCCACGTCTCCAACGGCTACTGGAACAACCCCGAGGCCACCGCCGCCGCCATCGACCGGCGCGGCTGGTTCCACACCGGTGACATGGCCCTGCGGGACGACGACGGCTTCTACTACATCGCCGGCCGGGCAAAGGACATGTTCATCTCGGGCGGGGTCAACGTCTACCCGGCCGAGATCGAGAACCAGCTGCTCCAGCACCCGGTCGTGGCCGACGCCGCCGTGATCGGGGTGCCCCACGACACCTGGGGCGAGGTGGGGGTGGCCTACGTCGTGCCGGTGGAGGGCGAGGACGTCGAGCCAGAGGACCTGGAGAGCTTCCTGCAGGCCCGTCTCGCCCGTTACAAGGTGCCCAGGGAGTTCATCGTCCGGGACTCGCTT
Organism: Candidatus Methylomirabilota bacterium; assembly: GCA_035464095.1. Lineage (GTDB taxonomy): Bacteria > Acidobacteriota > Thermoanaerobaculia > Thermoanaerobaculales > Sulfomarinibacteraceae > JAHECW01. Next base: position 3,282 of record DATHSO010000099.1, read on the forward strand.
CCGCGCACCGACTACGGCAAGGTCGTGAAGGCCGAGCTTGTCGAAAATTGGAAAGCTCGACCGAAGCAATGAATCGAAACTCGACTTCAATTCTCGGGCGGGCGCGCCTGGCGCGAACGCCCGAGAATTGAAAAATCCACTCGTCACGTCAAGGGAGGCAAGAACCCATGCGACCCATCTACATCGCCGCCTACCATCAGTCCAAGTTCGGCAAGCTCTTCGCCATGACCCTGCCGGAGATCATCGCCGCCGCCGTCACCGAGACCTACGCCGAGGTCGACGCCGACCCCGAGGCCGTGGACGTCGGTTCGGTCGGCGCCACCTGCAACTTCTCCCTCAACGAGCAGGGCCTGCTCGCCGGGCTCAGGGCCATGGCCCCGGGGCTCGCCGCCAAGCCCATCGAAGCGGTGGAGAACGCCTGTGCCTCGGGCGGCCAGGCGGTGGTGTCGGTGATCCAGAAGCTCCAGCTCGGCCTCGGCGAGGTCGGCATCGCGGTCGGCTTCGAGAAGATGCGCGACGCCGAGGGCAAGATGGACGGCGCCCTCATCGGCAAGGTGCTCGGCTACTTCTCGCACCCCGACGAGCGGGCGGGCAAGGTCTACATCTTCCCCCACCTCTTCGCCGAGGTCATGCAGACCTACATGGAGACCCACGGCGCGACCGAGCGCGACTTCGCCGAGATCTCGTCCCGCGAGTACGCCAACTCCTCCTACAACCCCTACGCCCAGATGCAGAAGGTCGAGGTGACGGTGGACGAGGCCGCGACCCCCGAGGGCCGCAACCGCTACATCGTCGAGGGGCTGCCGCTGAAGACCTACGACTGCTCCCAGATCACCGACGGCTATGCCGGCCTGCTCCTCGCCACCGAGGAGGGCCTGAAGCGCCTCGGTCTCGCCAAGGCCGACTGCGTCGAGGTCGCGGGCTACGGCCAGGCCACCGACCCGCTGCTCAAGGGCGGCCGCGACATCCTCCGTCCCGCCGGGGCCTACCGCGCCATGAGCCGCGCCTACGAGATGGCCGGCGCGAGCCCGGCCGACGTCAACGTGGCCGAGATCCACGACTGCTTCACGGTCATGGGCGCGATCGGCACCGAGGTCATCGGCAAGGCCCCCTACGGCAAGGGCGCCGACTACTGGAAGGAGGGCAGGGCCGACCCCAAGGGCGAGTGCGGCATCAACACCTCGGGTGGGCTCATTGCCAAGGGCCACCCGGTGGGGGCGACGGGCATCGCCATGATCGGCTGGTCGGCCTGGCAGCTCCAGGGCAAGGCGCCTGGCGAGCTCCAGGTCCCGAACCCGAAGCTCGCCGCGACCTTCAACATCGGCGGGCCGATCTGCGCCTCGGTCTGCACGGTGCTCCGCACCGCGCAGTAAATTTTGAATTCTGAATTCTCAATTCTTAATTGCCCATCGCAACGTTCCTCCAGGCAAATCGCGATGTAATTCAAAATTAAGAATTAAGAATTGAGAATTTGCTGGAGGTCACTCGATGTCACAGGAGATCACGCCGACGCGGTCCGGCCATCTCGAGGTCGACGGCTTCGAGATCTGGTGGGAGCAGCACGGCACCGGCGACCGCGAGTGCTGCTGCCTGCTCAACGGCCTGGCCATGCACACCAAGGCCTGGTACGGCTTCCTGCCCCGGCTGACCGACCGCTACGACGTCATCCTCTACGACTACCTGGGCCAGGGCGAGTCGTCCAAGGACGACGTGCCCTACCTGATCCCGGAGTTCGCCGGCTACCTGAGCCTGATCATGGACGAGGTCGGGGTCGCCAAGCTGCACCTCATGGGCATCTCCTACGGCGGCTTCATCGGCCTCGACTTCGCTCGGTTGTACCCGGAGAAACTGCACACGCTCGTTCTCTCGGGCATCCTGCTGTCCCACGAGAAGCTCTTCCAGCTCTACCAGGAGATCTCGCTGCGCTTCTACCGGTCCACCGAGGAGGTGTTCGAGATCTACACCCAGTACATGTACGAGAAGATCTTCGGCGAGGCCTTCGCGGCGGCGATCCCGCCTGAGAGCTTCGAGGCCATGCGGCAGCGCTTCTACGACCGCTACGTGGACCAGCGCCACTGCCTGATCCGCCTCACCGAAGCCCAGGACCCCTTCTTCGGCGCCCTCGAGACCAACATGCCGGGCTACCGAGCGATCCCGGCCCCGACGGTGCTCCTCGCCGGCTCGCAGGACCGCGCCATCCCGCTCTGGCAGCAGAAGAGGATCCTCGACGTCATCCCCGACTCGCGCTGGCTCGAGATCCCGGGCTCGGGCCACGTCGTCTACCTGGAGCAGCCCGACCTCTTCTTCGGCTCCCTGCGCCGCTTCTTCGAGGCCAAGAGCACGGCCTTCGAGCCGCTGGCGGGGGTGGTGGGGTGAAAAAGACCGCGAAGACGCGAAGTCCGCGAAGAGGACCAGTCGAATGGGCGGAGAGTGCGGCTCTGCGCCCATTCGGAGATTTGTTTGCGGTGCTTGGCGTTCCTTGCGCCTTTGCGGTTCAATCTCATGGTGCGTGGTGCGCGAGGCGCCCGGTGGGATTGAGGTGATTTTCCACACGCTCGACGGCTCAGGCGACCCGCTGCTGCTGCTCAACGGCATCGCCATGACGGCGGCGAGCTGGCAGCCGGTGGCGAGGCCGCTGGCCGAGCGCTTCACGGTCGTCCGCTGCGACCTCAGGGGCCAGCTCATGAGCCCGGGCCGGCCGCCCGCGGACGTCGGCGACCACATCGGCGACGTGGTCGAGCTGCTCGACCACGTCGGCCTGGAGTCGGTGCACGTTCTCGCCACCTCCTTCGGCGGCGCGGTCGGCGCCCTGCTCGCCGCCCGCGCCCCCGAGCGGGTGCGCTCCCTGATGTCAGTGGCGTCGGCGGACGGCTTCACGGAGTCGATGGCCGACGAGGTCGCGCGCTGGCGCGACGCCACGGTGCGCTCCCTCGAGGGCCCCGACCGCGGGGTGCTCTCCGACGTTCTCGAGCCGGTGGTGTACTCGCCCGCGTACGTCGAGGCCCACCGCGACGAGCGCGCCCTGCGCCGGCGCCAGATCGCCGCCTTGCCCGACGCCTGGTTCGACGGCCTGGTCGGCCTGCTCGACTCCGCCGAGTCCTTCAGCCTGAGCTCGGAGCTCGCCGCGATCCGCTGCCCTGTCCTGGTCGTTGCCGCCGAGCTCGACGCCTTCATCCCGCTGGAGCGCTGCCGGGCCCTCGCCGAGACCATTCCGAACGCCGAGTTCCGGGTCATCGAGGGCGCCGGCCACGCCGTCGTCGTCGAGCAGCCCGCCACCGTCGCCGACCTCGCCCTGGAGTTCTTCCTACGGGCGTCCCCCTGAAGCACCGGGATTGACACGCAACCGGAATGGAACCATAATGGTTGCAGGAGAGGACAGCATGCCGAGCATCACGGTGAAGAACATCCCGGAGAGCCTGTTCAACAGGCTGAAGGCGGCGGCCGAGCGCAACCGGCGGAGCTTGAACGGCGAGATCATCACGCGGATCGAGGACAGCCTCGCGCCTCGCCGGGTGCCGACCGAGATGCTCCTGGTCCGAATCCGAGAGCTCCACCAACGATACGATGGACCCGCCCTTACCCTCGATCAGATCGACGACGCCCGGGACGCGGGTCGGCCGTGATCGTCGTCGACACCAACGTCATCGCGTCGTTGGTGCTGCCCACGGGCAGCCGGACGGACTCGGCGATGAGGCTGCTGGAGCTCGATCGGGACTGGTGTGCGCCGGTCCTCTGGCGCAGCGAGCTGACCAATGTCCTGGCGACGGGAGTCCGCACGCGGTGGTTCGACCTCGATTTCGCGCTGCAGGCACTGGATGCTGCCTGCGACGTGATCGGTGACAACGAGTTCAGTGTTCCATCGGCTCCGGTGTTGGAGCTCGCAGCCGAGACCGGGTGCACGGCGTACGACGCCGAGTTCGCGTACCTGGCTCGAGAGCTCTCGGTCCCTCTGGTCACCCTCGACCGGCAGCTCCTGCGAGCCTTCCCGGAGCTTGCTCGGTCAACCGACGACTACCTGTCGGGGGTTCGTTAGAGCTTGCCGCCCTTCGCGGCTTCGCGGTTCAATGCCCGTCTGGTAGGATGATCGGGTGACCGTGACCGGTACTTTCGTGGCATATGCCTATTGCGGGAAAATCCCACGCCGGCGAAGGTCTGACTGAATCCCGACACCCAGGCCCGCCGGCGACGGCGGGCCTTGTTGCTCCCGCCGCCGCCGAGGCCGCGACGGAGGAACCATGAGCCCGCCCGACATCCTGCCGACGGACCCGCACCAGCTGCTCGAGCAGCACCGCCGGGACATCGAGGCCCTCGACCGCCGCATCCTCCACCTGGTGTGCGAGCGGCTCGAGCTGGCGCGCCAGATCGGCAACCTCAAGCGCTCGCTGGCGGTGCCCCTGCGTAACTTCAACGTCGAGGCCCAGGTCTACCGCCGCTTCGAGGACGCGGGCGCCCTGATCGGGCTCGAGCCGGCCCTCGGCCGAGACCTGGCCCGCTTCCTCATCGAAAAGGCGGTGGAGGAACAGGCCACCCTGCGCGACGCGGTCTACTCGGGGGATGCCCTCGACACCGTGGTGGTGGGCGGCAAGGGCGGCATGGGCCGGTGGATCGGCCGCTTCCTCGCCGGCCAGGGCCACCGGGTCCGGGTCGTCGATCCGGCCGACGGCGACAGCCCCTTCGAGGAGGCGCCCTCCCTGGCCGCGGCGGCGGACGCCGACCTGGTCATGGTCGCCGTGCCCATGAGCGCCTGTGCGGGCATCCTCGAGCAGCTCGCCGCCGTCGGACCGGGCGGAGTGGTGGCCGAGATGTGCAGCCTCAAGGGCCACCTGGCGCCGGTCCTCGAGCGGCTGCGGGCCGCGGGGGTACGGGCTGTGTCCTTCCACCCCATGTTCGGGCCCGGAGTGCGCATGCTCGAGGGCCGCACCGTGGCCTTCTGCACCGACGCGCCGCGCGCCGACCTCGACGTCGTCGAGGGCCTGTTCGCGGACACCAGCGCCCGGCTGGTGGAGATGGATCCGGCCGAGCACGACCGGCGGATGGGCCTGGTGCTGGGCCTGACCCACCTCGCCAACCTGGTCTTCGCCCGAGCCCTGGTCCACTCGGGGGTCGGCGCCGCCGAGCTCGCCGAGGTCGCCGGCGTCACCTTCGGCCGCCAGATGGCGACCACCCGCGAGGTCGCCGGTGAGAACCCGTCGCTGTACTACGAGATCCAGGCTCTCAACCCGCTCACCCCGGACACCGGGCGGTGGCTGCGCGAGGCCCTCGACGAGTGGCTCGGGGCGATGGCCGAGCCCGACCATGGCCGCTTCGCCGAGCTCATGGAGTCCTGTCGGGATGCCCTCGACGGCGAACCGGGGCTGGCGCCGTGACCCGGGCCATCGACGCTGTCGTTGCGGCCCTGCGCAGCTTCGACGGCCGCCGGGTCGACCTGCTGGTGGGCGAGCCCTGCTTCGGTGCACCGTCCGAGCTGCTGGAGGCCTTCGCCCGTCTGGGCGCGTCGGGCTCGGGCTACGGACCGCCGGGCGGCCTCGCCGAGCTGCGCGCGCTGCTCGCCGCCCGGGACGGTGCGGGCGGGGCGCCGGAGCGGGTCGTCGTGACCCACGGCGCCAAGGGCGGCCTGCTCGTGCTGCTCGCGGCGCTGGTCGAGCCCGGCGACGAGGTCGTCCACCCGCTGCCCTGCTACCCGGCCTACCCGGCCATGGTGCGCCGCTTCGGTGGCACCCCGGTGGCGGTGCCCGAGCGTGGCAACGGCTTCGCAGGCTGGGCCGAGGCGGTGGCGGGACGCCTCGGTCCGCGGACCCGGGCGGTGGTGCTGTCGTCGCCGTCGAACCCCACCGGGACGACCCTGAGCCCAGCCGCTCTCGGCGAGCTGGTCGATCTGTGCCGGGAGCGCCGCGTCCGGTTGATCCTCGATGAGGCCTACGTGGCCTTCCGCGGCGCAACCGGCGCCGGCGTCGAAGCGGCGGACCCGGAGCTTCGGACCGTGGTCCGGGTCCGCTCGGCCTCCAAGACCTTCGCCCTGTGCGGCTGGCGGATCGGCTGGCTGGTGTCGGACGCCGATCTGGTGCAGCGGGTCGTGGCGGTGCAGTCGTCGCTCCTCAACCCGCCGGCGACGCCTCCCCAGCGGGCCCTGCTCGCGCTCGACCGGGTGCCCGATACCTTCTTCGAGGCCAACCGCCGGGCGGTCCGGGAGCGGCTCGAAGCCATGGCCGCGGCGCTCCGCGGCGCCGGGCTCGACGCCGCCGTCCCGGCCGGGGGCTTCTACCTGTGGGTCGACGTGCGCAGCCGGCTCGGCGGCGGGAGCGACACTGCCTCGTGGTGCCAGTCGCTCGCCCGCGAGTGCGGCGTCGGCCTGTGGCCCGGTGAGGACTTCGGCGCTCCGGGCTTTGTCCGCCTCGCTCTGCCCCGCGGCGCCGACTGGCGCGGCGACCTCGCCGAGCTCGAACG
>DATHSO010000100.1:0-3076 GCA_035464095.1 Candidatus Methylomirabilota bacterium
GCTTCGTGGCGAGTTTGTCAAGTCGCCGTACCTGGCACGCTGTCATCGGCACCCTGTCATCCGCAGCACCTCGCCGAGCCGCCGGCAGCCGTCGTCGATGCGGGTCGCGTCGACGCAGGCGATGGACAGCCGCAGGTGGGCGGTGGGCGGCGGCGCGGCGTAGTACCAGCGCCCGGGAGCGACGAGAACGCCGGCTCCGGCGAGCTCTCGGACCAGCGCCGGCTCGTCGGCCGCGGGCCGCGCGAGGGTGAGCCACAGAGTGTAGCCGCCTACCGGACGGGTCCACGCGGTCCCCGGAGGCAGATGGCGCTCGAGCCCGTCGAGGAGGGCCGCCATGCGCCGCCGGAAGATCCGGTGGGCGCGGCGCAGGTAGAGCTCGAGGTCGCCGGACCTGATGAAGCGATCGGCGGCCGCCTGGGAGAGCGTGTTGGCAGCGAGGCAGGTCGCGTGCTGCAGCTCCTCCAGCCGGCGGGCGGCCTCGCTCGGGCCGGCGATCCAGCCCAGCCTGAGGCCCGGGAACACCACCTTGGACAGGGTGCCGACGTACAGCACCACGCCGTGGGCATCCATGGACTTGACGGGCAAAACCGCCCGCCCTAGGTACTTCATCTCCTCCTCGAAGCCGTCCTCGACCAGCGGCGTCCGGTGCGCCTCGCACAGAGCGAGCAGCCGCTCCCGGTGGGCCTGGTCGGTGGTGATCCCGGTGGGGTTGTGGAAGTTGGGCATGGTGTAGACGAACCGGACGCGCGATCGGTCGAGGAGGGAGGCGAGGGCGTCGAGGTCCATGCCGTCGTCGCGCATGGGCACCTCGACGGGCTCGACGCCGTGCAGTCGCAACAGCGGGTGGAGCATGCCGTAGGTCGGCGCCTCCACCGCGACCCGATCGCCGGGGCCGGCGAGCATCCGGAGGATGAGGTCGAGCGCCTGCTGGGCGCCGTGGGTGATGACGATCTCATCCGGCGACACCGCCATCCCGTGGGCTCGCAGGCGGCGCGACAGGGTCTGCCGCAACGGCGGCCAGCCGGCCGGAGAGGCGTAGTCGACCGAGGCGGGGGCGTCGGCGCTGAGGGCCGCGCGGAGGCAGCGACGCAGGTCGGCGGCGGGCGCCAGGGACGGGTCGGCCGCGAGGCGCTCGAAGTCGACGGCGCCGCCCTGGGCGGTCGCCGCGGCGCTCGGACGGTCGTCGAGGCGAGGTGACGATCCCGATCGCGATGAACGCCACTCGATGAGGTCGCGGGTGTCCCGAGGCCGGACCGCCGTTGCCGGCGGTCGCGCCCGCCGCCGGACGGTGGTGTACGAGCCGGACCGGCTGTCGAGGTAGCCGAGGGCCCGCAGCTCGTCGTAGGCCCGCACCACCGTGGATCGGTGGACGCCCACCGACCCGGCGAGGTGCCGGGACGGCGGCAGCCGGTCGCCGGGACACAGGGATCCGTCCTCGACGAGGCCGGCGATGCGGTCGCGAATCTGGAGGTAGGCGGGCGTGGCGCTCGACCGGTCGAGCTCGACGAGGAGCACGGGTCACCTCCGGCTGAGGATATTGGTATCACACAATTTCTAGAAATTGGATCTTCCCAACCAACCGAATCGGGGGCACCGTGGGATCGGACGACCCAAGGAGGATGCCATGGAGTTCACCAACGCCTACCAGGACACCCGCCGCGCCGCGGCCTACGACGAGCTGGGGCTCGGCAACACCTACGACCTGGTGTTCCGCAACCTGCCGGCGATCCTCGCCGCGCACGTCCGCGGGACGAGCGCCGTCGACTTCGGGTGCGGCACCGGGCGCTCGTCGAGATTCCTGACGTCTCTCGGTTTCGCGACCGTCGGCCTCGACATCTCAGCTGAGATGGTTGCCATCGCCCGGCAGCGCGACGCCGGCGGCGATTACCGTGTCATCGACGACGGTGACTTTTCGTCGTTGGTGGGGCTCGACTGGGACCTCGTGCTGTCGGCCTTCACCTTCGACAACGTGCCGGGCCACGAGCGCAAGGTCCGGCTCTTGCGTGGTCTCGGGGGGCTCCTGCGACCGACCGGAAGGCTTGTCAACGTCGTGTCGACGCCGGACATCTACACCCACGAGTGGGTCACCTTCTCGACCCGTGACTACCCCGAGAACCGGACGGCCCACTGCGGCGACGTCGTCCGCATCGTTACCACCGACTACAGCGACGCCCGGCCGGTGGACGACATCCTATGGCCCGACGACGCCTACCGTGCCGTCTACGCCGAGGCCGGCCTCGACGTCGAGCGGGTGGAGCGACCGGTGGCCGCCGGCGACGAGGGGATCCCCTGGATCAGCGAGACCGAGGTCGCGCCGTGGGCCATCTACGTGCTGCGGCCGGCGGATCGGACCTAGGACACCCGAGCCGGACCCGCACCCGCAGCCGCACCCGGACCCGGACCCGGACGCTGTCGCTGTCGCTGGTTGCTGCTTGCTGCCCCTCCTAAGTAACACCCTCGGAGACTTGGTCGGGGAGCCCTGCTGGAACCGGTGTTGTGGTACTTCCCCGGTGTCTCCCGGGGTAACTAGGGTGGCGGGCTGATCGCTGATGGCTGATCACTGATCGCTGATCGCCGGTTGCGGGCGCTGATCGCTGATCGCTGACATCGGGCACGGGCACGGACGCGGACGCGGACCCGGGCACCATCAAGCATCTTCCGGACAAGGCCGGCGAGCCGCCGGCCCCACAATCCGGGCCCGACAAGGTGAGACCTCACCGCTTCGGATGCAGCAGCCGCCAGGTCATGGCGCGCACCCGGTCGAAGAGGTCGAGTGCCTCCTCCCCGTGAACGACTCGGAGGTGATCATGCCGGGGGCGGCGGCGGCTACCAGGGGCAGCAAACAGCCAGCAGGGACAGCGATCAGCGAGCAGGGGCAGCAAACAGCGAACAGCGGCAGGGACAGTGATCAGGGTCAGCGGCATCGATCAGCGTACGCACCCGGGCTCGACGCTCCCGAACGTCGCAGCGCCCGTGAGGGCGGGTGTAAAACCCGCCCCTACGAGACGAAACCGGCAACCACCCGGCAGATCCGGCACAGAAGAGGGGAACCGGAAACCACTATGCAAACAGGAAA
>DATHSO010000101.1:0-3068 GCA_035464095.1 Candidatus Methylomirabilota bacterium
GCCGCGGACGGCGACAAGGGCACCACGACCGAAGGGGTCGAGACGGCCTACGGGACCATCACCTCGGCGGGGCCCCTCGACGAGATCTTCGCCGGCGTTGACGCCGCGACCCAGATCTCCTACGTCAGCGACACCACCTACCAGGTCTACCCACCGTCGACGATCCCGGCCGACTACGGCACCTTCGTCGTCGTCGGCGACGTGCTCTACGCGCCGGACTTCGCCGACCACGGCTCGAGCGCGACCTCGAGCCTCGGCACCTACACGGTGTTCACCCAGGTCAGCCAGTCCACGGTGACCGGGTCCGGCACCGCCGCCGATCCCTACTCGATCACCACCGTCGTCGATGTCGGGACCACCGGGCTGCGCATCACCCAGGTCGACAGCTACGTGGTCGGCGAGGAGCAGTACCGGACCGACGTCACCTTGGCGAACTCGACCGCCTCGCCCGTCAGCGGCATCCTGTACCGCGCGATGGACTGCTACCTCGCCGGCAGCGACGACAGCTACGGCATGCAGTCCGGCACCTCGGTCGGCTGCTCGGCCAACCCCTTCAACAACCCGCCCGGGCGGATCGAGCTGCTCGACCCGATCACCGGCGGCAACAACTATTACCAGGCCAACTACGACGAAGTCTGGGCCGCCATCGGGACCCGCCTGCCCTTCGACGACACCTGCCGCTGCAACGAGCTCATCGACACCGGCGCCGGGATCAGCTGGAGCTTCACGGTGCCCGCGGCCGGCAACGTGACCTACTCCCACTACTCGGTGTTCTCGCCGACCGGCGGCCAGCCGCCCGCCCCGGAGCCGGGGATCCCGGCTCTCGGCGGTCTCGGCATCGCGCTGCTCGCCGGGCTCCTGCTGGCGATCGGCATCCTGGCGATTCGCCGCTTCAGCTGAGCACGACCATCCTCCCGGGCCGGGGCCTCCCGGCCCGGGGGTTCCTCCCAGGCGTGCCGCGCTCTCCACCCGCCCTCACGGGCGCTGCCATCCTCATCGCACGGGCGGGTTTTACACCCGCCCTCACGGGCGTTGAGGGGACCGGCGGCGCGACACCGCGGGAGGGTATAAAACCCTCCCCTACGAGGGGTGCCCGGTTTCGGGTCGCAGGCCGGGGCCGAATCGCGGTTCCGGGTCGCAGGGGCGGGTTGTCCACCCGCCCTCACGGACATCGCCATCCTGATCGTAGGGGCGGGTTTTACACCCGCCCTCACGGGCGCTGCGGGTGTCGCGGCACCTACTTCGACGTGGCCGCGATCTGCTCCACGAGGGGGACGCCCGACCCCCGGCGGGTGAGCTCGGGGTCCGGGGAGGGGTGCTACGCGCCCTCTGCAAGCCAGCGCGCGAGGTGGTCGTAAACTTCGGGGCTGTTGAGCAGCTCGAGGTGGCTGGTTTGGTAGGCGATACACTGCCGGTCGGGCGGGATCATCAGGTCGCGGTCCGGGCTCGCGCCCCTGCCGAGCGCGCTTGCGACCGGTACCAGCCCGTCGCCGACCAACCTGTCCTTGAGGTCCCCGGTCCGGGCTCCGGTGGTCGCGGCGATCGCCGAGCACAGCACACCCTCCGGGAGCGGCAGCGCGGTCGGACGAGCGGCCGGCCGGGCGAAGCGGTCGCGGCCGCACCAGTCCTCGTCGAGCAGCAGCCCGTGGCGCAGGTCGGTGATGCCGGCGCTGCGGATCCTGCCGAGCCGGGCCAGGGGCGCGGTGTAGGGGCTGAGGCCCAGGGCGACGTCGATCCAGTTGCCGCCGCGCTCCATGGGCGCTCCGTGGTGCGGCGTGCCGAGGAAGACGAGCTTCGTCAGCCGCTGCGGCCAGCTGTGGCCCGCGGCCCTGCCCAGGTGCCAGGCGGTCCGCGCCAGCAGGCCGCCCATGCTGTGGCCGACGACGGCCAGCTCCTCCACCGGGACCGGCCACGCGCCGAGCAGGCCCTCGAGCTGATCCGCGAGCTCGCGCCCGTTGGTCGAGATGTGGCGGCCGCTGTTGTAGTGCAGGTACACGGCTGTGAAGCCGAGGTCGCGTTCGAGCGCGGCGCCGTGATCATGGCCCTGTCGCGCCCACTGCAGGTCGTTCATGCACAGGCCGTGGGCCAGCACCAGCAGCCTGCCGCCCGGGTCCGGGATGGCGGCGGCCAACGCGGCCCTCTCCAGCCGCAGTGCCCCTCCGCCTCGGCGCAGGCTCATGCGGATCGCGAGTGAGTTGCCGCTCGCCTCGAGGTAGTCCCCGAGGACGCCGTTGAGCGCCGCCAGGACGGCCTCGCGCTCAGGTGACGCCGCCGCCTCGCCGAGCAGCGGTGCCAGCCGCCCCAACACCGCGTCGAGCCCACCGCCGACGAGCCTCGTCACGCCGCGGATGCTGCGGTAGACCAAGCCGGTGATGCCGCGCGTGCGGCCCGCCGGCGCCTTCCCCAACGGCATCGGCGCGCCGGCGATGGTGCCGTGCATCGCCTCGACGAGGTCGGTCAGCCCGGCGACGGCATCCACCGCCAGCCGGCTGAAGCTGTGCAGGTCGGCAGGGTGGAGGTGCGATGGCTTCGGCATGGATGGTAGCGGGTCCACAGTACACTGCTTCTCCGGGTCGTAGGGGCTGATTCCACGCCCGGCCCTCACGGGCATCGGCATCCGGACGTTACCATCCTGGTCGTAGGGGCGGGTTGTCCACCCGCCCTCACCGGCATTGCCATCCTGGTCGTAGGGGCGGGTTTTCCACCCGCCCTCACGGGCGCTGCGGCGACCGGCGGCGCCACGCCGCGGGAGGGTGTAAGACCCTCCCCTACGAGGGGTACCGGGTATAGGGTCGCAGGGCCGCGGACGGGAATCCGGCGGCGCGTCGTGGAACCGGATGCGGGTTGCTGGGTCGAATCGAACTGCCAACCCCCGAATCGAGCTGCCAACCCCTTCGTACGCACGGTACCAGGTACGGCGACGCTACGGCGACTTGACAAACTCGTCCGCACGGTGCCAGGTACGGCGACTGGTCGAACTCGCCACCAAGCCCCCCCGGGCGGGTTCGGCGGGGTGTTTGTCATGTAGCCCGACCAGGCCCGCCAAGAGGGGGGTGGGAACGGCGCGA
>DATHSO010000102.1:0-15762 GCA_035464095.1 Candidatus Methylomirabilota bacterium
GGACGAGGGCGTCGAGATGGTGATTCCGGGCGACAACACGAACCTCGAGGTGGAGCTGCTGCAGCCCATCGCGATGGAGCGCGGGCTGCGGTTCGCGATTCGTGAGGGCGGCCGGACCGTGGGCGCCGGGTCCATCACCGAGATCCTGGAGTAGACATGGCCAGCGAAAAGATCCGTATTCGTCTCAAGGCCTTCGACTATCGCCTGCTGGATCAGTCGGCGACCGAGATCGTGGACACCGCCCAGCGCACGGGCGCCCGCATCTTCGGGCCGATCCCGCTGCCGACCCACATCCAGCGATTCACGGTGCTGCGATCGCCGCACGTGGACAAGAAGTCCCGCGAGCAGTTCGAGATCCGCACCCACAAGCGGCTTCTGGACATCCTCGAGCCGACCCAGCAGACCATCGATGCTCTCATGAAGCTCGAGCTGCCGGCCGGTGTCGACGTCCAGATCAAGGCCTACGGCGCACGGTGAGGTTGACATGGTACGCGGCATTCTCGGCAAGAAAATCGGCATGACCCAGATCTTCGACGAGTCCGGGCGCGTGGTGCCCGTGACCGTCGTCGAGGCCGGGCCGTGCGTCGTCGTCCAGCGCAAGTCCGTCGACCGGGACGGCTACGAGGCGGTGCAGCTCGGTCTCGTCGAGTCGAGCCCCCGGCGCAACGCCCCTCAGCCCATCCAGGGCCACTTCGCCGCCGCCGGCGTGCCCCCGACCCGCCGTCTCGGCGAGGTCCCGGTGGACGCCGACGACGAGGCGAAGCCCGGCGACGCGGTGCTCGCGGACATCTTCAGCCCCGACGACACCGTCAACGTCATCGGCCGCTCCAAGGGCCGCGGCTTCCAGGGCGTGATCAGGCGCCACGGCTTCAGCGGCGGCCGGGCGACCCACGGCTCCATGTTTCACCGTGCCCCCGGCGGCATCGGCGCCTCGGCGGACCCGTCCCGGGTCTACCCCGGCGCCGGCATGCCCGGCCAGACCGGCAACAAGAAGGTGACCGTGAAGCGGGTGACCGTGGTCAAGGTCGACACCGACCGCAACCTGCTCTTCCTCAAGGGCGGCGTCCCCGGGGCCCGGAACAGCTACATCCGCATCGTCAAGGCCTCGTGACGGGAGGCGAGTCATGAAGATCGACGTCAAGAACTGGGACAACAAGGTCGTCGGCTCGGTGGAGCTGCCCGACCACGTGTTCGCCCGCGAGGTCAACGGCCACCTGGTCTGGGAGGTCGTGCGCGCCTACCTGGCGAGCCGCCGGCGCGGCACCCACCACGCCAAGGACCGCAGCGAGGTCACCGGCAGCCGGATCAAGCCCTGGAAGCAGAAGCACACCGGGCGCGCGCGCGCCGGCTCCCGGCAGTCGCCCCTGTGGCGCTCCGGCGGTACGGTGCACGGGCCGAAGCCCCGCTCCTACGCCCAGAAGGTCAACAAGAAGGCGCGCCGCGCCGCCCTCAGGGGCGTGCTGTCGCAGCGCCTCGCCGAGGGCCGGCTGGTGGTGCTCGAGTCGATGGAGATCGACGAGCCCAAGACCAAGGCCTTCGTGAAGCGCCTCGACACCCTGGGCGTGAGGGGCGAGAAGGTCCTGCTGGTGGACGGCCTCGAGAACGTCAACCTCCACCTCGCGAGCCGCAACCGGCCCGAGATCACCATGCTCGACGCCGGCTCGCTCAACGCCTACGAGGTGCTCAACCACCGCTGGATCGTGGCCTCCGAGCCCGCGGTCCGGTCGCTGGCGGAGGTGCTGTCATGAAGGCCCGCGAGATCGTCCGCCGGCCCCTGCTCACCGAGAAGACCACCATGATGCAGGAGCGTGAGAACACGGTCTGCTTCGAGGTCGACCGGCGAGCCAACAAGATCCAGGTCCGCCACGCGGTCGAGGAGCTGTTCGACGTGCAGGTCGCGTCGGTCCGCATCGTCAACCGCAAGGGCAAGCCGATCATGCGCTACGGCCGCGTGGCCAGCCACCGACCGGCGACCCGCAAGGCCTACGTCAAGCTCGCGCCGGGCTCGAAGACCCTCGAGTTCTTCGAAGGCGTGTGAGGAGACCGCCATGGCGATTCGAAACCACAAACCGACGTCGCCGGGCCGGCGCTTCGTCACCAACCTCGACCGGTCCGAGGTGACGAAGGGCACGCCCGAGAAGAAGCTCACCAAGGGCAAGATGCGCTCGTCGGGACGCAACTCCGACGGCCACATCACCTCCCGACACCGGGGCGGCGGCCACAAGCGCCGCTACCGGGCGATCGACTTCAAGCGCGACAAGTTCGACGTGCCCGCCACCGTCGCGGCCATCGAGTACGACCCGAACCGGTCCGCGAACATCGCCCTGCTCAACTACGCCGACGGCGAGAAGCGCTACATCCTCGCCCCCACCGGGTTGACGGTGGGCGACCGGGTGCTGGCCGGGGTCAAGGTCGACGTGAGAGTCGGCAACGCCATGCCCATGGGCAACATCCCCCTGGGCACCATGGTCCACAACGTCGAGCTCAAGCCCGGCAAGGGCGGCCAGCTGGTGCGCTCCGCCGGCACCTCGGCCCAGATCATGGCCAAGGAGGGCAAATACACCACCCTGCGCATGCCCTCGGGCGAGATGCGGATGGTCCTGTCGGTCTGCATCGCCACCATCGGCCAGGTCGGCAACAGCGACCACTCCAACGTCAAGATCGGCAAGGCCGGACGATCCCGCTGGCTCGGGGTCCGGCCCCAGACCCGAGGCACCGCCATGAACCCGGTGGACCACCCGCACGGCGGCGGCGAGGGCCGCAACAAGGGACGCCACCCGGTGTCGCCGTGGGGCTGGCCCACCAAGGGTGCGAAGACCCGCGGCCGCAAGACCTCCGATCGCCTGATCGTGTCGCGGCGAAAGAAGTAGGGGGAGACCATGGCTCGCTCGATCCGAAAGGGACCGTTCATCGATGAGCACCTCCAGACCAAGGTGCAGGCCGTCGCCGACACCGGCGACCGCCGAGTGATCAAGACCTGGTCGCGGCGCTCCACCATCACCCCGCTCATGGTGGGCACGACCATCGCCGTCCACAACGGCCACAAGTTCGTGCCGGTGTACATCACCGAGAACATGGTCGGGCACAAGCTCGGCGAGTTCGCCCCGACCCGCACCTTCCGCGGCCACTCCAGCGGCGGCCGGGCCGACCGGGGCGCACGGTAGGGGGGCGCCATGGACGCGAAAGCAACTCTGCGCTACTATCGTTCGTCGCCGCGCAAGGTGCGGCTGGTGGCGGACCTGGTCCGCGGCCAGGCGGTCGAGCCGGCGCTCACCTCGCTCCAGCTGTGCCGCAAGTACGCCGCGCCCGACGTCGCCAAGGTGGTGAAGTCGGCCCTGGCGAACCTCGAGCAGGCGCGTCCGGGCGTCGACGTCGACCGCGTGTACATCAGCGCGATCACGGTCGACGGCGGACCCAGCCTGAAGCGGGCCAGGCCGGCCTCGAAGTGGGTGCGGTCGCACCGCATCCTCAAGCGGACCTGCCACATCACTGTCGAGCTGGCAGTGCGCGAGAACTAGGAGGCATCAGTGGGACAGAAAACGCACCCGTACGGGTTCCGACTCGGCTACAACAACACCTGGCGCTCGCGCTGGTACGCCGACGGTAGGAACTATGCGGACCTCCTGCACGAGGACCTCCAGCTGCGCACCGAGCTCATGGACCGCCTCAAGAACGCCGCGGTCAGCGCCGTCGACATCGAGCGCACGGCGTCCAAGCTGCGCGTCAACATCCTGTCCGGGCGTCCCGGGATCATCATCGGCCGCAAGGGCGCCGAGGTCGACAAGCTGCGCGACGACCTCATGCGCCGCTACGGCCAGGACATCCACATCAACATCCAGGAGATCCAGCGCCCCGAGATCGACGCCCACCTGATCGCCGCCAACGTCGCCCGCCAGCTCGAGCGCCGGATCGCCTTCAGGCGGGCCATGCGGCGGGCGATCGAGAACGCGCTGCGCTTCGGCGCCCAGGGCATCAAGATCCGCTGCGCGGGCCGGCTCAACGGCGCCGAGATCGCGCGGGCCGAGTGGTACCAGCAGGGCCGCCTGCCGCTGCACACCCTCAAGGCCGACATCGACTACGGGTTCGAGACCGCCTACACCACCTACGGCGTCATCGGGGTCAAGGTGTGGGTCTACCGCGGCGAGCGCCATCGCGCCCGCTCGCACCGCCAGCGTCTGTAGGGAGTCGTCACCATGTTGATGCCGAAGAAGGTCAAGTACAGGAAGCAGCAGCGCGGCAAGAACCGCGGCGTCGCCCAGCGCGGCAACACCGTCGCGTTCGGCGACTACGGTCTGCAGGCGACCGAGCGCGGCTGGGTCACCGCCCGCCAGATCGAGGCGGCCCGTATCGCCATGACCCGTCACGTCAAGCGCGGTGGCAAGATCTGGATCCGGATCTTCCCCGACAAGCCGGTCACCAAGAAGCCCCTCGAGACCCGCATGGGCAAGGGCAAGGGCAACCCCGAGGAGTGGGTGGCGGTGATCAAGCCGGCCCGCATCCTCTACGAGATGGAGGGGGTGTCGGAGCCGGTGGCCCGCGAGGCCATGCGGCTGGCGGCCCACAAGCTCCCGATCCAGACCAAGTTCGTGGTGAGGGGGGAGCGATGATCAAGGCCAAGACGCTGCGCGACCGCTCGTCCGACGAGCTGACCAAGAACCTGTCGGACCTCGAGGAGCAGCTGTTCAAGCTCCGCTTTCAGAAGTCCACGGGCCAGATCGAGAACCCCGTGAAGATCCGTGAGGTTCGCCGGGACATCGCCCGCGTACTGACGGTGATCAACGAGCGCCGGGCGCAGGAGAGTGCATGATGGCCGACACCGCCAAGACGTCCCGCAAAACCACCAAGGTGGGCGTGGTTCTCTCATCGGCCGCCGACAAGTCGGTGGTGGTGAAGGTGGAGAACTTCGTCATGCACCCGCTGTACCACCGCTTCGTGCGCAGCTCGTCGAAGTTCATGGCGCACGACGAAGCCAACACCTGCAACAAGGGTGACCGGGTCCTCATCGAGGAGTGCCGCCCCCTGTCTCGCCGCAAGCGGTGGCGGGTGCGCAAGGTGATCGAGCGTGCCCAGTAGGCCAGGAGGACGGCAATGATCCAGATGGGAACCATGCTCAACGTGGCCGACAACTCCGGCGCGCGCAAGCTCTGTGCGA
This sequence comes from Candidatus Methylomirabilota bacterium, assembly GCA_035464095.1. Classification (GTDB taxonomy): domain Bacteria; phylum Acidobacteriota; class Thermoanaerobaculia; order Thermoanaerobaculales; family Sulfomarinibacteraceae; genus JAHECW01. The sequence continues at coordinate 5,153 of DATHSO010000102.1, forward strand.
TCCGCCAGCTCGGCGGCTCGTCGGCGCCGCGCTACGCCGGGATCGGCGACATCGTGGTCTGTTCGGTGAAGGAGGCGGCCCCCGAGTCCGACATCAAGAAGGGCGCCGTGGTCAAGGCGGTGGTGGTCCGGACCAGGTCCCGCAAGCGCCGCCGCGACGGCTCGTACATCCGCTTCGACGAGAACGCCGCGGTGCTCGTCAACGCCGACCGCGAGCCCATCGGCACCCGCGTCTTCGGTCCGGTGGCGCGCGAGCTCAGGGAGCGCCGGTTCATGAAGATCGTGTCCCTCGCTCCCGAGGTTCTGTAGGAGTCGGTGATGAAGATCAAAAAGGGCGACAACGTCGAGGTGGTGACCGGCAAGGATGCCGGCAAGCGGGGGCGCGTGCTGCGGGTCGACCGCGAGCGCGAGCGGGTGGTGGTGGAGGGCGTCAACATGATCAAGCGCCACACCAGGCCCAACCCCCAGAAGCGGATCCAGGGCGGAATCGTCGAGCGCGAGGCATCGATCCACGTGTCCAACGTGATGGTGGTCTCGCCCGACAGCGGACGGCCCACCAGGGTCGGTTACAAGGTGCTGGACGACGGCCGGAAGGTCCGGGTGTCCAAGGTCGACGGCGCGATTCTCGACCGATAGGAGGGACGATGGCGCGCTTGCAGGAGACGTATCAGAACCAGGTCGCGCCGGAGCTGCGCAAGCAGTTCGGCCTGACCAACCCCATGCAGGTCCCCAGAATCGAGAAGGTGACCTGCAACATCGGCGTGGGCGAGGCCTCGCGCAACGCCAAGCTGCTCGACGTCGCGGCGGAGCAGCTGGCCAACATCACCGGCCAGAAGCCGGTCATCCGGCGGGCCCGCAAGTCGATCGCCGCCTTCAAGCTCCGCGAGGGCATGCCGGTGGGCTGCAAGGTGACCCTGCGACGGGAGCGGATGTACGAGTTCCTCGAGCGGCTCATCGCCATCGGGCTGCCCCGGGTGCGCGACTTCCGCGGCGTGTCGGCGACCGCCTTCGACGGCCGCGGCAACTACACCCTGGGCGTGCGGGACATCCTCATCTTCCCCGAGGTCGACTACCAGAAGGTGGAGGGCACTCTCGGGATGAACATCACCATCACCACGACGGCTCCCACCGACGACCAGGCCAAGGCCCTGCTCGCCGGTCTCGGCATGCCGTTCAGAGAGCGCTAGGAGGACGACCGTGGCCAGCAAGTCGAGCATTGCCAAGAGCCTTCGCAAGCCCAAGTTCAAGGTGCGTCACCGCAACCGCTGCCGCGTCTGCGGTCGTCCCCGGGGATACATGCGCAAGTTTCAGCTGTGCCGCGTGTGCTTCCGCAAGCTGGCCCTCGAGGGGTTCCTCCCCGGGGTGACCAAGGCGAGCTGGTGAGGAAAACCGACCATGAGCATGACTGATCCTGTTTCCGATTTGCTGACGCGGATCCGCAACGCCACCTCGGTCCGCCACGACCGGACCGACGTGCCCGCGTCGAAGATGAAGCTGGAGATCGCGAAGATCCTCAAGCAGGAGGGGTACATCCGCACCTTCAAGGTGATCGAGGAGGGGCCCCAGGGCACGATCCGCATCTACCTCAAGTACGCCGACGACGGCGAGCCCGTGATCCACGGCCTGCGCCGGGTCTCCAAGCCCGGCCGCCGCGTCTACCGCGGCGTCGGCGACCTGCCGAAGGTGCGCAACGGGCTCGGCGTCGCGGTGATCTCCACCAACCGCGGGGTCGTCACCGACGAGCAGGCGCGCGGCCTGCAGGTCGGTGGCGAGGTCCTGTGTGAAATCTGGTAGGGGGCAGCCATGTCACGGATTGGAAGGAAACCGATCCCGATCCCGTCGGGGGTCGACGTCGCCGTCGACGGCGACCGGGTCCGGGTCAAGGGCCCGAAGGGCGCCCTCGAGGTCGGCCTGTTCGCCGGCGTCAGCGCCGAGACCTCCGAGGGCAACCTGGTCCTGGGCCGGGCCGACGACGAGCGCCAGAGCCGCGCCGCCCACGGCCTCGTCCGGGCGCTGCTCGCCAACGCGGTGATCGGCGTCTCCGAGGGCTGGTCCAAGGACCTCGACATCATCGGCATCGGCTACCGCGCCGAGAAGCAAAGCGACGCCGTCATGTTCAACCTCGGCTACTCGCATCCGATCAACTTCCGCATCCCCGACGGCATCGACATCGACGTCGACGCCAAGGCCAACCGGGTCACCGTCCGGGGGATCGATCGCCAGCGGGTCGGCCAGGTCGCGGCCGACATCCGCGGCCTGCGGCCGCCCGAGCCCTACAAGGGCAAGGGCGTGCGCTACAGCAACGAGCGGGTCCGGACCAAGGCCGGCAAGCAGGGAGCGTCGTAATGAGCCGCATCACCGATCGCAAGCAGCGTCGCGAGAAGATCAAGCGCCGGTCCCGGCACGAGGTGCGGGGCACCGCCCAGCGGCCGCGCCTCGCCGTGTTCCGCAGCCTGCGCCACCTGTATGCCCAGATCATCGACGACGAGCACGGCGTCACCCTGGCCGCGGTTTCGACCCTCGACAAGGCAGCGTCCGGGAGCCTCGCCTCGACCGGCAACCGAGAGGCGGCCAAGCGGGTCGGGGAGCTCATCGCCGAACGTGCCAGGAGCCAGGGAGTCGACACCGTGGTCTTCGACCGCGGCGGCTTCCAGTACCACGGTGTGATCCGTGCCATCGCCGAGGGCGCCCGCGAAGCGGGCCTGAAGTTCTAGGGGCTCAGAACATGATGAACCGAGAGCGTGACAGCGAGTTCGCCGAGACCGTCGTCCACATCAACCGGGTCGCCAAGGTCGTCAAGGGCGGCAAGAACTTCTCCTTCTCCGCGGTGGTGGTGGCCGGCGACGGCGCCGGCAAGGTGGGCTACGGAACCGGCAAGGCCCGCGAGGTCCCGCCCGCGATCCAGAAGGCCTCCGAGCAGGCCCGTCGCGAGATGGTCAAGATCCCCATGGTGGGCGGCACCCTGCCCCACACGATCTGGGGGCGCTGGGGCGCCACCCGGGTGCTGCTGCGTCCGGCCTCGCCGGGAACCGGCGTCATCGCCGGCGGCGGCGTCCGTGCCGTCATGGAGTCGGCGGGGATCCAGGACGTGCTGACCAAGATCGTCGGCAGCCGCAACCCCTTCAACGTGGTCCGGGCGACCTTCGACGCGCTCCACAACCTGATGACCGACGACCAGGTGCGGCGCCTGCGCGGCGTCGAGGCTGCCGGCTACGAGGGCGAGCCGGACGCCGACGAGCAGGCCGCCGCGAGGGTCGAGGAGCCGGGGGACGAGACGGCGACCGCCGAGGCCCCCGAGGAGGAGGCTGAGACGCCATGACCGCTGACACCAACAACCAGCCCGTGGACGAGACCGCGGCCGACGCCGCCGGGGCCGAGGCACCGGCCGAGAAGGCCGCCAAGCCGGCGGCCAAGAAGAAGGCCGCGCCCAAGAAGGCGGCGGCCAAGGCCGCCTCCGACGACGCCCCGGCGAAGAAGGCCCCGGCGAAGAAGGCCCCGGCGAAGAAGGCCCCCGCCAAGAAGGCCCCGGCCAAGAAGGCCCCGGCCAAGAAGGCCCCGGCCAAGAAGGCTGCGGCCGCCGAGGACGGGGACGCGGCGACGGCCGAGAAGCCCGCCGCGGAGCCGACCGAGAAGAAGATGATCAGGATCACCCAGGTGAAGAGCCAGATCGGCTTCGAGGGCCGCCAGAAGAAGGTCCTCACCGGTCTCGGCCTCGGCCGCATCGGGCGGAGCGTCACCCGGCCGGACGACGCCTGCATCCGCGGCATGGTGGCCAAGGTCTCCCACCTGGTGCGGGTCGAGAACGTGGAGGGCTGAGATGGCCAACGAGCTGCACAACCTGCAACCGGCCCCCGGCGCGACCAAGAAGCGCAAGCGCGTCGGCCGCGGGCCCGGCTCCGGCAACGGCAAGACCGCCGGCCGGGGCCACAAGGGCCAGAAGTCCCGCAGCGGCTACAAGCGACGCTACGGCTTCGAGGGCGGTCAGATGCCCCTGGTCCGGCGGATTCCCAAGCGGGGCTTCACCAACCTGTTCCGGGTGTCCTACCAGGTGGTCAACCTGCGAGACCTGGACCGCGTCTTCTCCGACGGTGACGAGGTGTCCCCCGAGCTGCTCGCGGACCGCGGCCTGATCCGCGGCGGCGACCAGCCCGTGAAGATCCTGGCTTCGGGCGAGCTCGGCAAGAAGCTCACCGTCCAGGCCCACGCCTTCTCCAAGAACGCCCAGGCGAGCATCGAGGCCGCCGGCGGCAGCTGTGAAGTGGTGATGCCGTGATCGACAGCTTTCGCAACATCTTCGCCATCCCCGACCTCCGCAAGCGGGTGATCTTCACCTTCGCCCTGCTCGCGGTTTACCGAATCGGCGCCTTCATTCCGATTCCGGGTGTCGATCCGGTTGCGATCCAGGAGTTCACCACCGCCGCCCAGGGCACCTTGCTGGGCTTTCTCAACCTGTTCTCGGGAGGCGCCCTGGGCCGGATGACGGTCTTCGCCCTCGGGATCATGCCCTACATCTCGGCCTCGATCATCCTGCAGCTGCTGACGGTGGTCTGGCCGTACCTCGAGAAGCTCTCCAAGGAGGGCGAGCTCGGGCGCCGCAAGATCACCCAGTACACCCGCTACGGCACGGTGGTGCTGTCGGTGATCCAGGCCATGGGCATCTCCTTCTTCCTCGAGCGGACCACCGCCCCGGGCGGCGCGCCGTTGGTGCCCGAGGACCTCCAGGGCTGGGGCTTCCGTCTGATGACGGTGCTCACCCTGACCACCGGCACCGCCTTCGTGATGTGGCTCGGTGAGCAGATCACCGAGCGCGGCATCGGCAACGGCATCTCGCTGATCATCTTCGCCGGCATCGTGGTCGGCCTGCCGAGCGCCATCATCAACACCATCACCGACGTGCGCACCGGCAGCATGAGCGTCATCACCATCGCCATCCTGCTGATCTTCATGATCGCCGTGGTGGCGGCGATCGTGTTCATGGAGCGAGCCCAACGGCGGATCCCGATCCAGTACGCCAAGCGGGTGGTCGGGCGCCGGGTCTACGGCGGCCAGAGCACCTACCTGCCGCTGCGGCTCAACACCGGCGGCGTGATCCCGGTGATCTTCGCCGCCTCGATCATGTCCTTCCCGCAGACCATCGGCCAGATGATCGAGAACCGCTGGCTGCAGAAGATCACCGAGGCCCTGGCCTGGGGCGAGCCCCTGTACAACCTGATCTACTTCCTGTCCATCGTCTTCTTCTGCTACTTCTACACCTCGATCATCTTCAACCCCGAGGACACCGCCGAGAACATGCGCAAGTACGGCGGCTTCATCCCTGGCATCCGGCCGGGCAAGCGGACCGCCGAGTTCATCGACCGCATCCTGACCCGGATCACCCTGGTCGGCGCCCTCTACCTGGCCCTGGTCGCGATCCTGCCCGAGATCCTCATCGCAGGCTTCAAGGTCGCCACCATCCCGTTCATCGGGCCGACCCTTGACGCCTTCCTGCCGCGTTGGTTCACCGAGGGTCTGGGCGTCAAGTTCTACTTCGGCGGCACCTCGCTGCTGATCGTGGTCGGGGTCGCCATGGACACCGTCAACCAGATCGAGTCCCAGCTCGTCATGCGCCACTACGACGGCTTCATGCGGCGCGGCCGGATCCGCGGGAGACGCTGATGAGCCCTGCCTTCTCGAGCCTCAACCTGGTGCTGCTGGGCCCCCCGGGGTCCGGCAAGGGCACCCAGGCGCGGGTGCTGGCCGAGCGCTACCAGGTGCCCCACGTCTCCACCGGGGACATGCTGTGGGGCGAGGTCGCCAACGGCACCGGGCTCGGGGGCGAGGTTCGGGCTTCGCTGGACCGCGGCGAGCTGGTGTCGGACCGGGTCATGGGCGGGCTCATCCTGCAGCGCCTCGACCGGGAGGACTGCGCCCGCGGCTTCATCCTCGAGGGCTACCCGCGCCGCCTCGCCCAGGCGGAGCTCCTCGACGGCATCCTGGCCGAGCTCGGCCGCAGCCTCGAGCGGGTGGTGCTCCTCGACGTGCCCGACGACGTCATCGTGGCCCGGCTCCAGGGCCGGCTCGTCCACCCTGCCTCCGGCCGGGTCTACCACGTCGTCGAGGACCCGCCGCGGGTCGCCGGGCACGACGACCTCACCGGCGAGCCGCTCGTGACCCGGGACGACGACCGCGAGGACGTGGTCCGGGACCGGCTGCGGGTGCACCACCAGTTCGCCGTGCCGTTGGCGGAGTTCTACCGCCGGCGGGGCCAGCTGACGGTGGTCGACGGCAACCGGCCCATCGAGCGGGTGGCGGCCTCGGTGGACGAGGTCCTGTCGGTCAGGGTGGTGGCATGATCGTGCTCAAGTCCGCCGCCGAGCTCGACGCCATGCACCGCGCCAACGTGGTGGTGCACCGGGCCCTGGCCGCCGTCCGCGACGCCGCGGCGCCGGGGGTCACGACCGCCGAGCTCGATGCCATCGCCGAGGAGATCATCCGCGACGCCGGCGGCGAGCCAGCCTTCAAGGGTTACCGGGGCTTCCCGGCAACCCTGTGCACCTCGGTCAACGACGAGATCGTGCACGGCATCCCGAGCCGGAAGGTCCGGCTCGCCGACGGCGACCTGCTGAGCGTCGACTGCGGCGTGGTGCTCGACGGCTTCTACGGCGACGCCGCCATCAGCTTGGGCGTCGGCGAGGTCAACGGCGTCGCCGGCCGGCTCCTGGAGGTGACCCGGCTCTGCCTCGACGACGCGGTCGCCACGGTCGCGCCGGGCAACCGGCTCGGCGACGTCGGCAACGCGGTCCAGGCCCGGGCCGAGGCGGCCGGCTTCGGGGTGGTGCGGGAGTTTGTCGGCCACGGGATCGGGCGCTCGCTGCACGAGGAGCCCCAGGTCCCCAACTACGGCCAGGCCGGGCGCGGCCAGGTCATGAGGCCCGGACTGGTGATCGCCATCGAGCCCATGATCACCGCCGGCAGCTGGCGGGTGAAGGTCGACGACGACGGCTGGACAGCGAGGACCGAAGACGGTAAACTCTCTGCCCATTTTGAGTTCTCGGTGGCGGTCACGCCGGACGGCCATCGTGTGCTCGGTTGTGAGGAGTGACTGAATGGCCAAGGAAGAGGCGATCGAAGTGGTCGCAACTGTGGTCGAGCCCCTGCCCAACGCCATGTTCCGAGTGGAGCTGGAGAACGGGCACGAGGTCCTCGCCCACATCTCGGGCAAGATGCGAAAACACTTCATTCGGATTCTTCCCGGCGACAAGGTGCTGGTGGAGCTCTCGCCCTACGATCTCAAACGGGGGCGGATCGTCTACCGCTACAAGTAGGCAAGAAGGGGGCGGCGATGAAGGTTCGTCCGTCGGTCAAGAGAATGTGCTCGAAATGCAAGATCATCCGCCGCAAGGGCGTGATCCGGGTTCTGTGCGAGAACCCGAAGCACAAGCAGCGTCAGGGCTGATCGAGGAGGCAAGCGGTGGCACGAATCGCAGGTGTTGAACTGCCGTCGGCCAAGAGGGTCGAAATCGGTCTGACCTACATCTACGGCATCGGTCGGACCCGGGCCGTGAAGATCCTCGACCGGGCCAAGGTCGAGCACGGGATCAAGGTCAAGGACCTGTCCGAGGACGAGGTGCTGCGGATCCAGCGCGTGATCCAGGAGGAAGGCGGTGTCGAGGGCGACCTCCGCAAGGAGGTGGCCATGAACATCAAGCGCCTCATCGAGATCGGCTGCTATCGCGGCATCCGGCACCGGCGCGGCCTGCCCGTGCGCGGCCAGCGCACCCACACCAACGCCCGCGGCCGCAAGGGGCCGCGTCGTCAGGCCGTGGCCGGCAAGAAGAAAGCCAAGAAGTAGGCGGGAGAGTAGTATGGCCAAGGACCGCAAAGCCGCGCGCAAGCCGCGTCGCGAGCGCAGGAACGTGCCGCACGCCGTCGCGCACATCCACGCGTCGTTCAACAACACCATCGTGACCTTCGCGGACCCCGGCGGGGGCACCCTGTGCTGGTCGTCCGGCGGTCGCATCGGGTACAAGGGCTCGCGCAAGGGCACCCCCTACGCGGCGCAGCTGGCCTCCAAGAACGCGGCCGAGCAGGCGCAGGAGAACGGCGTGCGCAGCGTCGACATCCTGGTCAAGGGGCCGGGCCCCGGGCGGGAGTCGGCGATCCGCGCCGTGGCCGCCACCGGCCTCGACATCCGCAGCATCCGCGACGTCACCCCGATCCCGCACAACGGCTGCCGCCCGCGCAAGCGGCGCCGGGTCTGAGGAGGAGACGATGGCTCGTTACAGGGGACCGGTCTGCCGGCTGTGCCGCCGTGAAGGCATGAAGCTCTTCCTCAAGGGTGAGCGCTGCTACAAGGAGAAGTGCGCCATCGAGCGCCGCAACGTGCCGCCCGGCCAGCACGGCCAGGGCCGCCGGCGCAAGGTCCGGGCCTACGGTCTGCAGCTCAGGGAGAAGCAGAAGCTGCGCCGCATCTACGGCCTGCTCGAGAACCAGTTCCGCCGCACCTTCGTCGAGGCCAGCCGCCGCAAGGGCGTCACCGGCGAGACCCTGCTGAACCTGCTCGAGATGCGCCTCGACAACGTGGCCTACTCCCTGGGCTTCGCGACCTCGCGGAGCCAGGCGCGCCAGCTCGTGCGCCACGGCCACATCGAGGTCGACGGCAAGCGGGTGGACATCCCGTCCTTCCAGGTCCGCCCGGGCATGGCGATCGCGGTCCGCGAGGCGAGCCGGAAGGTGCCGACCATCGCCGACGCCGTCGAGTTCGCCCAGGGCCGGGGCATCCCGCCGTGGCTCGAGCTCGACAGCGCCAACCTGACCGGCAAGGTGCTCGAGACCCCGGCCCGCGAGGACATCCGCTTCCCGATCCAGGAGCAGCTCATCGTCGAGCTCTACTCCCGATAGGCTGGAGGGCGCATGATCTGGCACGAGTTTCAGCGACCGTCGCAGGTGCAGCCGGAGGAGGAGGACCGCTCCGAGACCTTCGCGCGCTTCATCGCCCAGCCCTTCGAGCGCGGGTGGGGGACCACCGTGGGCAACGCCCTGCGGCGCGCCCTGCTGTCCTCGATCCCCGGCGCGGCGATCACCGCGGTCAAGATCGAGGGCGCTGACCACGAGTTCTCCGCGGTTCCCGGGGTGGTCGAGGACGTCACCGACATCATCCTCAACCTCAAGAAGATCCCGCTCAGGATCCACGGCCAGGAGCCGGCCCTTCTGACCCTCGACGCCAAGGGCGCGGGCGAGGTCACCGCCGGCCAGCTGTCGGGCTCGCACCAGGTGGACGTCATCGACCCCGAGGTCCACGTCGCCACCCTGTCGGTGGACGGCAAGCTCAGGATGACGGTCCGCGTGGCCCCCGGCCGCGGCTACATCCAGGCCGAGGAGAACCAGACCGAGGACCTCGACGTCGGTTTCATCCCCATCGACTCCGCCCACTCGCCGGTGACCAAGGCGAACTTCCGGGTCGAGATGGCCCGACTGGGACGGATGACCAACTACGAGCGGCTGGTCCTCGAGGTCTGGACCAACGGCACCATCAAGCCCGAGGAGGCCCTGAGCCAGGCCGCCCAGCTGGTCCAGGGACACATGGACATCTACTCCCGGCTGTCGACCGTGGAGGAGATGGAGACGGTTGCCGAGACCGACCTCGAGACCGAGGAGGAGAGCGTGCTCGACGCCAGCATCGACTCCCTCGAGCTCTCCATCCGCTCCATGAACTGCCTCAAGAACGCCAACATCCGGACCCTGCGCGACCTGGTCTCGCGCAGCGAGAAGGACATGGTCGAGATCCGCAACTTCGGCGAGAAGTCGCTCAAAGAGGTGCGGGACAAGCTCGAGGTGCTCGGCCTCGGCTTCGGGATGAACTTGGACCTGTAGAAGAAAGCGATCAGCCGTCAGCTGCCAGCCGTCGGCTCCCCCCGCCCACCCGCGGGCATCGGCGGAGCAGGCCGGAAGCGACGCAGAGGTGAGAACGGAGTCATTCGATGCGACATCGAGTTCACGGACGCAAGCTCGGGCGGACCACGGCCCACCGCACCGCCATGTTCCGCAATCAGCTCAACGCGCTCTTCGCCCACGAGCGCATCGTCACCACCGTGGCCAAGGCCAAGGAGCTGCGGCCCCTCGCCGAGCGCGTGGTGACCATCGCCCGCACCGACACCATCGCCGCCCGCCGCCGGGTCGCCACCATGGTGCCGGACAAGGACGTCGCCCGCCGCCTGTTCGAGGAGATCGCGCCCCGCTTCGCCGAGCGGCCCGGCGGCTACACCCGCATCCTGCGCCTCGGCCGGCGCCGCGGCGACAACGCCGAGCTCGCCATCGTCGAGTTCGTCGACTACGAGCTCAGCGAGCACACCGAGAGCGGTGACGGCGGGGGCGGCAAGAAGGGATCGCTCCTCGACCGCGCCAAGGGCATGTTCGGCGGCGGCGCCAAGGCCGCCGAGGGCAAGCCGGCCGGCGCGGTGGAGGCTGCGGGCGAGGCCGACCGCGAGGCCGAGGCCGCCGGGGCCGAGGAGGCGACGGCGGAGCCTGCCGCCGCCGAGCCCGAGCCCGAGGCCGCCGAGACCGACGAGGACGAGCGCAAGCCCTGAGCCGGTCGCCGACCGCTTGCAGCCGACAACGACAACGCCGCGGCCG
>DATHSO010000103.1:0-38772 GCA_035464095.1 Candidatus Methylomirabilota bacterium
GGTCTGCCGGAGGTAGGTGGACTTGCCGCCCATGTTGGGTCCGGTGAGGAGCACGATCCGGCCCCGCTCCGGGTCGAGCACGGTGTCGTTGGGGATGAACGGCGGGTCGCGCTGGACCTGCTCGAGCACGGGATGACGGCCGTCGGTGATGGCGATGCCCGGCTCCTCCTCGAGGACCGGCCGGCAGTAGCTCCAGCGGCGGGCGCGGTCGGCGAAGGCGGCGAGGACGTCGAGCTGGGCCACGGTGCGAGCGGCGTCGGTGACCCGTCGGGCGTGGTTGGCGAGCTCGCTGACGAGCTCGGTGTAGAGGGCACGCTCGCGGGCAAGGGAGAGGTCCTCGGCCTCGAGGATCCTGCGCTCCAGCTCTCTCAGCTCGGGGGTGACGAAGCGCTCGGCGTTGGTCAGGGTCTGGCGGCGCTCGTAGTCCGGCGGAACCTGCCGGAGCTTCGCCTTGGAGACCTCGATGAAGTAGCCGAAGACCTTGTTGTACCTGATCTTGAGGGACGAGATCCCGGTCCGCTCGCGCTCGCTGGCCTCGATGCCGGCGAGCAGCTCCTTGCCACCACGAGCCAGGGTGCGTTGCTCGTCGAGCTCGGCGTCCCAGCCGGTTGCGATCACCCCGGGGCCGAGGACGGCGGGCGGCTGCTCGGCGAGCCGGGTGTGGAGCAGCTCCCGAACGTCGGCCATCGGGTCGAGCTCGCCCGCGAGACGGCGCAGCCGCGGCGACGTTCCCCGGCTCGCCGCCTCGACCACCTCGGGCAGCAGGTCCAGAGCGGTTCTCAGGGAGGCCAGCTCGCGGGGAGTTGCCAGGGACAGCCCGACCCGACCGGCCAGGCGCTCGAGGTCGGGCAGTCCGCCGAGAGCTTCCCGCACTGCCGCCAGGAGGCCGGCGTCATCGACCATCTCGGCCACCGCCCGCTGTCGCTCGCCGATCTCCTCCAGGTCGACGCTGGGGCGTGCTAGCCAGTCGTGGAGGAGGCGCGATCCCATGCGGGTGCTGCTGTGGTCGAGGACGGCCGCCAGGGAGGTCGAGCGGCCGCCGTCGGCGCAGCGCTCGATCTCGAGGTTGCGCAGGGTCGCGCGGTCGAGCACCAGGGCGTCGCCCGCAGAGCGGCAGGCGAAGCTCCGCAGGTGGCGCAGCGCCCCTTTCTGGGTCGACTCCACGTAGCCGAGAAGGGCGCCGGCGATGCCGACCAGACGCTCCCCCGGCTCGAGTCCGAAACCGCGGAGGGAGCGCACGCCGAGCACCCGCTTGAGGCGCTGCTCGCCGGCGGTGGGCGAGAACAGGTCCAGGTCCACCGGCGACAGGGTCGGCCGATCGAGATCCGCCGGCCACAGCAACCGCCAGTCGTCCCGGCCGTCGGCCACCAGGAGCTCGCGGGGGCGCAGCCGCGCGATGTGCTCCGTCAACGACGAGGGGTCCTCGCAACGAAGCCCCTCGAAGGTGCCGCTGGAGACCTCGAGCCAGGCCAGCGCCAGGGTCTCGTCGTCGCCGCCGTAGGCCGCCAGGAAGCAGCGCTCGGCGCTGTCGAGGAGGTCGGTCTCCGACACCGTGCCCGGGGTGTGGGTGCGGATGATCTCGCGCCTCACCAGCCCCTTGGCGGTGGCGGGGTCCTCGACCTGCTCGGCGACCGCGACCCGGAAGCCGGCGTCGAGGAGCTTGCCGATGTAGCTGCCGAAGGCGTGGTGGGGGACGCCGCACATGGGCGCTTCGACGGCGTCGTTGTGGCGGCGCTTGGTGAGCGCCACCCCGAGCACCGGCGCGGCGACCTCGGCGTCGTCGAAGAAGAGCTCGTAGAAGTCCCCCATCCGGTACAGCAGCAGGGCGGTGCCCGCCTGCTCCTTGAGCTCCAGGTACTGGCGGAGCATCGGGGTCATCTTCATCGGGGCGTCCGCGTGAGCGCCACGGAAGACCGCTCGGCGGGTGCGGGGGCAGCCGGTCGCGTCCGGGTTGTGCTCATTCCAGGTGGCATTATCCCGCACCACCGCCGTCTGGCCAACCGCGTCCGCCGCCCGGTCAGCCTTTGCCGCCCCGCACCCACCACTCGGAGTCCCGGTCGAACCACCAGCGGGAGCTGTCGCCGGCGAGGATGCGGCGGCCGAGATCGCGGGCGGTGGTCGTGCGCAGCCGCCTCTCGACGAAGGGAACCCAGTGCTCGGTGCCGGGCACGCCGGCGTTCCGGTTCTCCACCAGCTGGAGCAGCAGCTCGAGCTGGTCGGCGTCGTGGCTGAGGATCGCCTCGGGGGTGGCCTCGGCCCGGTACTCGGCGAGCAGGGCCTCGAGCTCGTCGGCGAAGGGCAGCCCGGCCGCGAGGTCGCGGCTCGCGCGCTCCTCGTCGGCCCGGACGTACTTCTGGTTCATGTAGTTGAGGTCGCCGGTCCGGGCCTCGGCCAGGTCGTGGACCAGGGCCAGCCGGAGGACTCGGTCGCCGTCCACCGACACCCCTTCCATGCGGGCGAGGGCGAAGGCGATCATCGCGACCCGGAAGGAGTGATCGGCCACGCTCTCGGGGCGCGCCCCCGGCAGGAACTGCCAGCCGGTTCGCGGGGTCCGTTTGAGCATGCCGACCTCGAACAGGAAGTCCACGATTCGGTCCACGGGCGCCTCCATCGGGGACGGAGTGTAGCGCGGATGTGCGGCGCTGCCTCCGGGCTCGGGCCCCAGACGCTGTCGCCGGGTCGCTGATCAGCGTCTTCAACCGCCAGCCAGCGATCAGCGACCAGCCACCAGCAACCAGCGATCAGCGACCAGTAATCAGGGACAGCAAGCAGCGACAGCAACCGGCGGCAGCGATCGGCAACCGGGTCCGGACGCCCGGGGGGACACCCTGGAATGTCCGCGCGGGAGTGGTCGTTTGACAGGTCGATACCGACAGTGGAGGAGACCCCGGACATGGCCATCGACCTCGAATCCCTCGATCCGGAAGTCCGCGAAGAAATCGAACGTCTGCGGAGCGTCAACACGTCCATGGGTGCGTACCTGAAGATCGTCGAAGGGGCGCTGCTGGCCGCCTGGAAGGCCGGCGAGGGCCCGCGCACCGAGCTGCTCGCGAAGTCCGCCGACTCGTTGAGCGACGAGGAGGCCAGGCTGCGGACCGCCTGGGAGCTGGTGGGCGAGATCGTGCTCAGGGTGCCCGGCGAGCGCTGACGGTCCCGGGGCGCTGCCCGAGGCGCGGCGGTGCTCAGGGAACCACGGGCAGGTGAGGGGACACGAAGGCGGGCTGCACGCCGTCGGCGATGCGTCCTGTCATGCCCCGGGTTGAGCAGCCTTCGAGCTCGACCTCGGTGACCCGATTGGTGAGCTCGACATCGCTCCCGGTGTCGGCGAGAACGCGGATGTAGTTGTCGCTGAGGCCGCTCCAACGACGGCGGCTCCCCCGGCTCCGCCAGCTCTCCCACAGCACCGGCAGCCGCCGCCCGAGGTGGGCCCTGTGAAAGCGTTCGCTGAGCCGCTCGCCGAGGGCCTGCATCCTCGCGCTGCGCTCCGCGGCCGCCGGCCGGGACACCTGGGCGGGCATGGCAGCGGCGGGTGTGCCCGGGCGGCGCGAGTAGCGGAAGACGTGCAGGTGCGAGAACGCGAGCTCCTCGACCGTGGCCAGGGACGTCTCGAACTCGGCGTCGGTCTCGCCGGGGAAGGCGACCATGACGTCGGTGGACACGGCGAGGTCGGGAACGGCCCGTCGAGCGGTCGCCAGCAGAGCGCGGTATTTTTCCAGGGTCGTGCGTCGAGCCATCCGCGCCAGGGTCGCGTCGCAGCCGCTCTGCAGCGGCAGGTGGAGGTGCGGCAGCAGCCGGCGGTCCTCGAAGAGGGAGAAGAAGCCGTCGTCGAGGTCCCACGGTTCCAAAGAGGAGAGGCGCAGGCGAGGAAGTGCGGTGTCGGTGAGAACGGTCCGGACCAGGTCTTCGAGGCCGCCCGGTTGTCCGAGGTCGTGGCCCCAGGAGCCGAGGTGGACGCCGCTCAGAACGACCTCGGCGTAGCCGGCGCGCACGAGCTCTCGGACGTCCCGGACCACCTCGGGGGCGGGACGACTCCGACCGCGGCCGCGGGCTGTGGTGACGATGCAGAAAGCGCAGCGGTTGTCGCAGCCGTCCTGGACTTTCAGGAAGGCGCGCGTGCGACCCCCCGAGGAGGCGGGCCGCGGCTCCGGGGCACCGTCGCTCGCCGGCAGGAAGCCGCCCTCGACCAGCAGGTCGACGAGCTCGTCCTTGGCGTCGTTGCCGACCACGAGGTCGATCCCCAGCGCCGCCACATGGGACGGCTCGAGCTCGGCGAGACAGCCCGTGACCACGAGCTTTGCTCCGGGGTTGTCCCGCCGGAGCCGTCGAATGTGGTGGCGGGACTTGCGGGCTGCGGCCCCCGTGACCGCGCAGGTGTTGAGAATGATCAGCTCGGCCTCGGCACCGTCGGTGACGGCGCACTGGCCGAGGCGGCTCAGCTGCCGGGCGAAAGCCCCGATCTCGCTGATGTTGAGGCGGCAGCCGACGGAGTCGAGACGGATGCGCATCGAGGAGAATTATGAATTATGAATTATGAATGTCGGCGCTGCCCTGAAGGGTTGGGGGAGGGCGGGCGGGGGAAATTCATAATTCATAATTCATAATTCTGAATTCAGAATTCGAAATTGAAAATTGAGAATTCGCGGTCAGCCGTCCTGCAGCAGCTTCCTGATCCGGTCCCGGATCTTCTGCTTCTCGATCTCGAGGTAGCTGGTGTAGCTGATGACCTCGCCGTCCTTGACGATGAACATGACCGGGTTGTGGCGGACGTCGCCGTAGTCGTCGAACTGGATCGGCCCGGTGACGCCCGGAAACTCCTTGATTTCGAACTGCAGGGTCTTGCGGATGTCGTTGGCCTCCCACGAGCGGGAGAGCGCCGGCAGCGCCAGCGCCACCTTCATGGCATCGTAGGCGTGGGCGGCGTAGATGTCCGGATCGCTTCCGAAGCGGGCGCGATAGGCTTCCACGAAGCTCCTGATAATGGGCAGCTCGGACTGGATCTCGAAGGCGGGTTGCGCAAAGAACACCCCGTCCACGAGCTCCGGCTCGCTCTCGATGACCTCGCCCGAGTAGAAGGCGGAGGTCGCGCTGATCGTGCCGCTGTAGCCCTTCTCCCTGAGGTGGCGCAGCACGTCCAGGGTGCGGTTGGCGTAGGCGATGATGTAGACCGATTCGGGCTGGTGCGCGGCGATGAGGTCGGCGGAGTGCTGCTGCCAGGCGGGATCGGTGAGCAGCACCCGGCCGACGACGCTGCCGCCCATGGCCCCCTCGTAGACCTGGCGGAAGGGGGGCTCGATGCCGCGGGCGTGCTCGGAGTCCTCGGCGAAGATGAGCACGGTCGACTTGCCCTGGTCCTCGAACAGGAAGCGCCCCGCCCGCTGGCCCTCGAGCTCGTCGGAGGCGAAGAGCCGGAAGAAGCGACGGGAGTCCTTGGTCAGGGACGGCGCCGACGCCGACGGGCTGAGGACGATGACGTCCTCGTCGTCGAGGACCGGGAGGAAGGCCTTCGCCACGTCGCTGGTGGTTCCCGCCACGATGAGCTTGGCGCCGGCGCCGGCGAGACGACGGATCTCGGCGACACCCACCTGGGGGTCGGTCTTCGAATCGCCCCAAATCACCTCGAAACCAACGGGAATGGCGCCTGCGGCCTCGGCCTCGTCAAGCGCGAGCTCGATGGCCTGCTTCATGGACTCGCCGTAGGTCGAGGCGTCACCGGTCATGGGCAGCAGCACGCCGACCATCGGCTTGCTGCCGCACCCGGACAGCAGGGCCGTTGCGGCCACGGCGACGATGGTTCTGGAAACGATCTGACGGGTGTGCACGGCGGCACCTCCTAGCCGCGCCCGCGGCGCGGCAGTCATCATACCGAAGAACCTCAGCGTTTTGGGATTTTCCCATATCCGGGCCGGCCCGGGGACCACGCTATACTCGGGCCACGAAGATCGCAGCCGATTCGGCTGACAGGCAAACCGACGAAACCCAGGAGGTAGGGGCGATGCTCGAGCTCGCTCATGGAACGGAGATCCTCTCCCACATCGGCCGGGTGAGGAGCATCGATGACGCGTGGGAGCTCTTCAGGAGGTCCATGGACGGCGGGGAGCTCGCCAAGCTGGAGACGATCACCAACGAAAGCGCCCTGCTCAAGATCGCCAACTCCATCGCTCTGTGCCGACCGGACCGGGTGATGATCAACAGCGGCAGCGAGGCGGACCTGGACGCGATCCGGGCGCTCTCGGTCGACAAGGGTGAGGAATCGCCCCTCGCCATGCCCGGGCACACCATCCACTACGACCTGCCCCAGGAGCAGGCGCGGATCGTCGACAGGACCTTCTACATCGTCAATCCCGATGAGAAGATCAGCGTGCTCGCCAAGAAGATCCTCCGGGCCGAGGCCCTCGCCTACATCCAGGACAAGATGGTCGGGATCATGAAGGGCAAGACCATGCTGGTGGGCTTCTTCAACCGTGGCCCGGCCGGCGCCCCGGCCACCATCCCGGCCCTCGAGATCACGAGCTCGGCGTACGTGATGCACAGCGCGGACATGCTCTACCGCAACTCCTTCCGCACCTTCGACGCCCAGGCGGAGGAGACCGGCTTCTTCTTCACAAACGTTCACTCGGAGGGCCCGTGGCGCGCGGAGGATCTGCCCGACGCCCGGGTCTTCATGGACCGGTCGTGGCTGACGACCTACTCCATGTTCTGCACCTACGCCGGCAACACCCTGCTGCTCAAGAAGGGCAACCACCGCTTCGCCGTCGACCTGGCCACCTACTTCCGTACCGGCGAGCAGCTGGCCGAGCACATGTTCATCACCGGCTTCGACGGGCCAGGCGGCCGCGCCACCTACTTCTGCGGTGCGGCGCCGAGCGGCTGCGGCAAGACCACGACCGCCATGGCCGGGGACCGCTTCGTCGGCGACGATCTGGCCCAGATGTGGGTGGCCGACGACGGCACCCTGCGGGCGATCAACCCCGAGAAGGGGATCTTCGGGATCGTCCAGGACGTCAACTGGGAGGGCGATCCCCACCTCATGAAGGCGCTCAGGGAGCCGGGCGAGGAGGTAATCTGGACCAACGTGCTGGTCGACGAGCAGCTGGTCCCACACTGGGTCGGCAGCGGCGAGGAGGCTCCGGCCAAGGGACGCAACTTTCAGGGCGAGTGGTGGGCCGGCAAGACCAACGACGAGGGCAAGCCGATTCCCGTCTCCCACGGCAACGCGCGGATCACCGTGCGCAACGAGTCCATCGGCAACTACGATCGGGAGGCCGCCGAGTCGCCGGACGGCGTCCAGGTCAAGGTCATCACCTACAGCGGGCGCGACGCCGACACCATGCCTCCGATCTGGGTCGCCAAGAACGCCGACCACGGCGTCGTCATCGGCGCCTCCATCGTGTCGGCCGCCACCGCCACCGAGGTCGGTGTGACCGGTGTCAAGCGCCAGCCGTGGGCCAATGCGCCCTTCATTCCGGGCGCCCTGGCCGACTACATGAGGGCCCAGTTCGAGCTCTTCGGCTCGGCCGCCCTCAGCGATGCGCCGATCCTCGCCGGCCTCAACTACTTCCTGACCCACGAGGCCCGGGGCGGCGACGGCGAGGGCCTGCTCGGCGAGAAGCGCGACGTCAAGGTCTGGCTCAACTGGCTCGAGCGCCGAAGCCACGGCGAGGTCGACGCCATCGAGACCCCCATCGGGCTGATCCCGAGCTACGAAGACCTCGAGGCGCTGTTCAGCGACAAGATCGGCAAAGCCTACCCGCGCGAGCTCTACGACAAGCAGTTCTCCCTGTACGTGGACAAGATCCTCGACCGGATCGCACTTCAGGAGGAGGCCTACGGCAAGGAGGAGAACCTCCCCGCGAAGCTGTTCGAGGTCTACGCCGAGCAGCGCGCCGGCCTCGAGGCGCTCAAGGCGAAGTACGGCCCGGTCGTCACGCCCGCGCAGCTCGTCTTATGAGTTCTCAATTCTCAATTCTCAATTCTCAATTGCCCCCACTCAGCCCCGGTCTGCAGTTCCGGGGGTGGGTGGGGGACTAGATACTCAGTGGTCTAGGCTGAGTCCCGAGTCCTAAGTACTCATAATTAAGAATTAAGAATTTAGAATTAAGAACTGAGAATTGACGATTACGGGCTTCTACGCGAGATATGCATCCCGACCAGGCCGGCGATCATGACCGCCACGTAGAGCTGGCCGAGCAGCGCCTCGATGAAGGCGAGGGTGCGGGCGACGAGGGACACGGGCGTCACGTCGCCGTAGCCAAGGGTGGTCATGGTGACGAAGCTGAAGTACGTGAAGATCGACATGCCCTGGTCGGCGTCCACGGATGTCTCGGACTCCAGGATGGCGTCCGAGTAGGCGAAGGCGTTCGGGTCGACGAGGGCCACGAAGGCGTAGACCAAGGCGAACATGAAGCCGACGAGGAGGTAGACCGAGATCGCGCCGGAGATCTGTTCCGAGGTGACCCGGCCGCCGCCGAGGACGTCCCCGAGGATCCGCCACACCAGAAAGCCGATGAACAGGGTCGCGAACAGCAGCGGGGCGAGGTTGACGTCCGACCGGTCGGGGGTGGCGGCGTCGATCACGGTCCCCGCGACCGCCGGCAGGCCGAGCACCAGGCCGATCAGGAGGTCGGACCTCCGCCGGGTGACCTGGTACAGGGCGTAGAGGAGAAACGCCGCTTCCAGGTAGCCGAAGACCCCCGGCCGACCGAGCGCGCTGGACAGGAGCGGTCCGAGCGCGACCAGGGCGACGAGAGCGACCGCCAGCTTCCGGTGGACTCGGTCGTCCGGGTGTGGTTCGTCGTGCCGGCCCGCCATGGACACCATTATGGCCGAGGTCTCCCGAAGCGCGAACCCCGCGCCGTGATCAGTGCTTGCGGAACACCTGGGTGAGCTGCTCTCGGCTGTGCGAGGCGGCGACCTTCTGCATCTGCTGGATCGCCGTCGGGCGCTCGTGGCCGGAGGTCGTGTTGAGGCGCAGCTCGCGCTCGCGGTCGATGGCCGTGGCCCACCGGTCGATCCCCTTGAGGACGTCGTGGCGGCGGAGGAAGCCGGCGAGGCGGTCGCCCTCGGTGACCGGGAGGTAGGAGAAGTTGGTCTCGAGAAAGGCCCGCGCGGCCGTCAGGAGGTCCATGTCGGGGCTGATCCGGACGTCGAGGGGAGACATGTGGTCGCCCACGGTGCCGCCGGAGATGCCCTCGTAGGACCACTGGCAGACGGTTCGCAGGCAGTCCTTCTCGCTGAGCACGCCGACCACGCACGAGTCATTGTCGACCACCGGCAGGGCGGCAAAGGGCGAGCGGGCCAGGTCGTGCATGGCAGCGCGCATGGGATCGTCGAGCCTGAGGCATCGGGTCGATTTCCCCATCACATTACGCACGGTCGGTGTCTTCGCCATCGGTCCTCCCCCGCGAGCTCCGGTTCGCCGACGCTGGTATTGTCCGGTTTCCCGGTGGGTCGTGATCGGACGTCAGCTTTAACGATCCGGAATTCCGGTTTATTCTGTTGCAGCTCACGGTGTGGGGGAAAACCGACCGAGCACGGTGTCGGCCCCGTCCGAGCCCGAGGTCCCCGGGGGGTGAAGGGAGCGAGATGGCCGTTCACACGATCAAGAAGGGGCTCGACCTTCCGATTTCGGGTGCGCCGGTTCAGGAGGTCGAATCCGGTCCTCCGATCACCCGAGTGGCCCTGCTCGCTCACGACTACCAGTTCATGAAGCCGCGCATGCACTGCGCGGAGGGGGAAACGGTCGCGCGCGGGAAGCTCCTGTTCGAGGATCGCAAGACCGACGGCGTGCTGTTCACCGCCCCGGCGGCGGGTACGGTGGTCGGCATCAACCGGGGCGAGCGCCGCGCCTTCCAGTCCCTGGTCATCGAGCTCAGCCCGGGCGAGCGGGAGGGCCGGCCGGGGGACGGTGATTTCCAGGTCTTCGACAGCTTCACCGGCGATCCGGTCGCCGAGCTGGACGGCGAGCAGGTCAAGAGCCTGCTCGTCGAGTCCGGGCAGTGGACCGCCATCCGGACCCGACCCTTCTCGAAGGTGCCCGCACCGGAGGAGTCGTGCCGGTCGATCTTCGTAACGGCCGTGGACAGCAATCCCCTGACCGCCGACCCCGAGGTCGTGCTCGCCGATCGCCACGACGACTTCAACCGCGGTTTGGAGGCGCTCGCCAAGCTCACCGAAGGCCCGGTCTTCCTGTGCTGCAGGCCGGGCTCGAGCTTCGACGGCGGCGGTGTCGAGCGGGTCCGCGTCGAGCACTTTCAGGGCAGGCACCCCGCCGGTCTGGCCGGGACCCACATCCACTTCCTCGACCCCGTCGGGCGCGGCGGGTCGGTCTGGTACGTGGGCTACCAGGACGTGGCCGCCATCGGCTCGCTCTTCGCCACCGGCCGGGTCGACGTCCGTCGGGTCGTGGCCCTCGGCGGCCCGGTCGTCAAGCGGCCCCGGCTCCTCGAGACCCGCCTCGGGGCCGAGGTCGGACCCCTCGTCGAGGGCGAGCTCGAGCCGGGCAACAACCGCGTCGTCTCCGGCTCGGTGCTGCACGGCTTCACCGCCAAGGGGGACGTCTTCGGCTACCTGGGCCGGTTCGCCAACCAGATCTCGTGCCTCGAGGAGGACGACCAGCGCCGTTTCCTCGGCTGGATACGGCCCGGCTACGACCGTTTCTCGGTGACCCGGGCCTTCCTGTCGGCGCTGCGCGGATCCTCCGCCCGCTACGACTTCACCACCACCACCCACGGCGGCCGTCGCGCCATGGTGCCCATCGGGCTCTTCGAACGGGTGATGCCCCTCGACATCATGCCCACCTTCCTGCTGCGGGCGCTGCTGATGGATGATCTCGAGCGCGCGGAGGCGTTGGGCTGTCTGGAGCTGGACGAGGAGGACCTGGCTCTGTGCTCCTTCGTCAGCCCGGGCAAGGAAGACTTCGGGCCCGCCCTGAGGCGCAACCTGCTCGAGATCTGGAAGGAGGGCTGATGCGACTCGTGCGCACGCTCCTCGACAAGGTGGAACCGCACTTCGACCGGGGTGGCAAGCTCGCCCTCCTCTACCCGCTGTACGAGGCCGCCGACACCCTGTTCTACACTCCCGGAACGGTCAATCGGGACACCGTGCACGTCCGTGACGGGCTCGACCTCAAGCGGATGATGATCACCACCGTGATCGCCGTGGTGCCGGTGGTGTTCATGGCCATGTACAACACCGGTCTGCAGGCCCACCGCGCCATCGCGGCCGGCGCCACGCCCCTCGACACCTGGCAGACAGCGTTCTTCCAGGCACTGGGCTTCGGCTTCAGCACCGACCTCGTGGCCTGCTTCGTCCACGGGGCCCTCTACTTCATCCCGGTGTTCGTGGTCTGCTTCGCGGTCGGCATCGGCGTCGAGCTGGTGTTCGCCGTCATCCGGGGCCACGAGGTCAACGAGGGCTTTTTCGTGACCGGTTTCCTGGTGCCGCTCATCCTGCCCCCCACGATTCCCTTGTGGCAGGTGGCCGTGGGCACCGCCTTCGGCCTGATCGTGGGCAAGGAGGTCTTCGGCGGCACCGGGATGAACTTCCTCAACCCGGCCCTGGTGATTCGGGCCTTCCTGTTCTTCGCCTACCCGGCGCAGATCTCCGGCGACGCGCCCTGGATCGCGGCCGATTTCCTGCGGGTGGACGGCTTCACCGGGGCGACCTGGCTCTCCCGGGCGGTCAACCAGGGTCCGCAGGCCCTGGGTGCCATCGGGTCCGACGCCTGGTGGCAGGCCTTCGTCGGCCTCATCCCCGGCTCCATGGGCGAGACCTCGGCCCTGCTGTGCTTCGTCGGGGCGGCCCTGCTGATCGCCACCGGCATCGGCTCGTGGCGGGTGATGGCCGGGGTTGCCGCGGGCACGGCAGTCATGGCCTGGGTCCTCAACGCCATCGGTTCCGCGACCAACCCGGCCTTCGCGATCCCCTTCGGCTGGCACGTCGTGCTCGGCGGCTGGGCCTTCGGCACGGTCTTCATGGCCACCGATCCGGTGTCGGCGGCCTTCACCAATGCCGGTCGCTGGATCTACGGCATCGCCATCGGCGTGCTCGTGGTGCTGATCCGGGTGGTCAACCCGGCCTATCCGGAAGGCATGATGCTGGCGATCCTGTTCATGAATATGTTCGCCCCGTTCATCGACCATTTCTTCGTCCAGGCGAACGTCAAACGGAGGCTGGCACGACATGCGGCAGTACAGTAACGCCTACATTATCGGCTTCGCCGCCCTGGTCTGCCTGGTGTGCTCGATCCTGGTGTCGGGCGCCACCGTCGTCCTGCGGCCGGCGCAGGCGCTGAACAAGGAGATCGACCGCCAGAAGCAGGTGCTGTCCGTGGCCGGTCTCATTGAGCCCGGCGAGTCCCTTGACGCGACCACGGTCCAGGAGCGCTTCGACCGCTTCATCGTGCCGCGTGCCGTGGACCTCGAGACCGGGAGCTACGACGAGTCGGTGGACACCCTCACCTACGACCAGCGCAAGGCCGCCGCCGACCCCGAGCGAAGCCGCCCGGCGGACCCCAACAGGGCCGGTGTCCAGCGCGTTCCCGAGATCGCCGTCGTCTACCACAAGGTGGTGGACGGTGACATCCAGATGCTGATCCTCCCGATCCGGGGCAAGGGCCTGTGGTCGACCCTGTACGGCTTTCTAGCGCTGTCTCCCGACGGGGTCACCATCGAGGGCATCACCTTCTACGAGCACGGTGAGACCCCCGGCCTGGGCGGCGAGGTCGACAACCCGGCCTGGAAGGAGCTGTGGCCCGGCCGGCTGGCGTATGACGAGGAGGGCGACGTGGCGATCCAGGTGATCAAGGGCCACGCCGGCCCGCCGCTGGAGGACCCCCACCGGGTCGACGGCCTGTCGGGCGCCACCATCACCGCTCGCGGGGTCTCGCACCTCGTGCAGTTCTGGCTGTCCGAACAGGGTTTCGGCCCATACCTCGCCACGTTCCACGACGGCAAGGGGGCGTGATGAAGCTCAAGCAGAAAAAGGCGCTGCTCGATCCCCTGCTCAAGGACAACCCCATCGCCATGCAGGTGCTGGGCATCTGCTCGGCGCTGGCGGTCACCACCAAGCTCGAGACCTCGGTGGTCATGTCGCTGGCGGTGATCGCGGTGCTGACACTGTCGAACGTGTCGGTGTCGCTGATCCGGAACCTCATTCCGCCGTCGATCCGGATCATCATCCAGCTGACCATCATCGCGTCCCTGGTGATCGTCACCGACCAGGTGCTGCAGGCCTTCGTCTACGACATCTCGAAGCAGCTGTCGGTCTTCGTCGGCCTGATCATCACCAACTGCATCATCATGGGCCGGGCCGAGGCCTTCGCCATGCAGAACCCGCCCTACGAGAGCTTCCTGGACGGCCTCGGCAACGGTCTCGGCTACAGCCTGATCCTGATCGTGGTCGGCTTCGTCCGCGAGCTGGTGGGCGCCGGCAAGCTGTTCGGCATCCAGGTCCTGCCCCTGGTCACCGAGGGCGGCTGGTACTACCCCAACGGCCTGTTCGTGCTGTCGCCGGCGGCCTTCTTCCTGATCGGCTTCTTCATCTGGCTGCTCCGGTTCTACAAGCCCGAGCTGCAGGAGGACTGAGATGCTCGAGCACTACCTCAGCCTCGCCGTCAAGTCCATCTTCATCGAGAACATGGCCCTGGCCTACTTCCTCGGCATGTGCTCCTTCCTCGCCGTGTCGAAGAAGGTGGAGACCGCCGTCGGCCTCGGCGCCGCGGTGACCTTCGTCCTGACCGTGACGACCCCCCTCAACCAGCTGGTCTTCAACTACCTGCTTTCCGAGGGCGCGCTGACCTGGATCAGCCCGGCCTTCGCGAGCATCGACCTGGGCTTCGTCCGCTTCCTGGCCTTCATCGGCTCGATCGCGGCGTCGGTGCAGGTGGTGGAGATGACCCTCGACCGTTATGTGCCCAAGCTGTATGCGGCCCTCGGCGTGTTCCTGCCGCTGATCGCCGTCAACTGCGCGATTCTCGGAGCCTCGCTGTTCATGGTCGAGCGGGACTACACCCTGCCCGAGAGCGCGGTCTTCGGCTTCGGCGCCGGTGCCGGCTTCTGGCTCGCCATCGTCGCGCTGGCGGCGATCCGCGAGAAGATCGTCTACTCCGACGTCCCGCCGCCGCTGCGCGGCCTCGGGATCACCTTCCTCATCACCGGACTGATGGCGATCTGCTTCATGGCCTTCGCCGGGATCCAGCTCTAGGAGGGGGCCCCGATGCTCACCGTCATCCTGGGAGTCGCCGCCTTCGTCACCGTGATCGTGGTCCTGGTCGTGGTCCTGATGGTGGCGAAGTCGAAGCTGGTGGCGTCGGAGGACGTCACGATCACCATCAACGAGGATCCGGACAAGGCGATCGTCACTCCGGCCGGCGGTACCCTCCTCAATACCCTGGCCGCCAACAGGATCTTCATCCCGTCGGCGTGCGGGGGCAAGGGCACCTGCGGTGTCTGCAAGGTCGACGTTCACGAGGGCGGCGGCGCCCTGCTGCCGACCGAGACCTCCCACATCAACCGGGGCGAGGCGCGCCGCGGCACCCGACTGTCCTGCCAGGTCAAGGTCAAGCAGGACATGAAGATCGAGGTCGCGCCGGAGATCTTCGCCGTCCGCAAGTGGCGCTGCCGGGTGCGCTCCAACCGCAACGTCGCGACCTTCATCAAGGAGCTGGTCCTCGAGCTGCCGGAGGGCGAGGAGGTCCCGTTCAGGGCCGGCGGCTACATCCAGATCGAGTGCCCGCCCCACGAGGTCCACTACAAGGACTTCGACATCGACGAGGAGTACCGGGGCGACTGGGACAAGTACAACATGTGGCAGTACACCTCCAAGGTCGAGGAGGGGGTGACCCGCGCCTACTCCATGGCCAACTACCCGGGCGAGAAGGACATCATCATGCTCAATGTCCGGATCGCCTCGCCGCCGCCCAACAAGCCCGACGTCCCGCCCGGCATCATGTCGTCCTACATCTTCAGCCTCAAGCCCGGCGACGAGGTCACCATCTCGGGGCCCTTCGGCGAGTTCTTCGCCAAGGACACCGACAACGAGATGGTGTTCATCGGCGGTGGCGCGGGCATGGCGCCCATGCGGTCCCACATCTTCGACCAGTTCCGCCGGCTCCACACCGACCGCAAGGTGTCCTTCTGGTACGGCGCGCGCAGCCGGCGCGAGGCCTTCTACGAGGAGGACTTCGACGCCATCGACGCCGAGAACGACAACTTCGAGTGGCACCTCGCCCTGTCCGAGCCGCTGCCCGAGGACAACTGGCAGGGCGAGACGGGGTTCATCCACCAGGTGGTCTACGACAACTACCTCAAGGATCACCCCGCGCCCGAGGATGTGGAGTACTACCTGTGCGGGCCGCCGATGATGAACTCGGCCTGCATCCGGATGCTCACCGACCTCGGGGTCGAGCCGGAGAACATCGCGCTCGACGACTTCGGAGGCTGAGGCCGGTCGTGAGCCCGCGGACGGTCGAGCCGCCGCCGCTGAGGCGGTTGATCGTGCCCGCCCTGTTCGTCGGGGCTCTGTTCGTGGTGCTCCTGCTGCGCCAGCCGGACGGTCCCGGGATGCCCGACCAGTGGCTGGTCACCGGCTCGGCCATGGGAACGGTTTTCACGGTCAAGGTGGTGGTCCCCGAGGGCGCGGGCGTCAGCCAGGAGGGAGTGTCAGCGGCCGTTCGCGAGGCGGTGGATGAAGTCGACCGGGCCATGTCCACCTACCTCCCGGACTCCGAGCTGAGCCGCTTCAACCGCCACGGCACCGACCCCTTCCCGGCGTCGGACGCCCTCCGCGAGGTGATCACCGAGGCGCTGCGGGTCGCCGAGCTGTCGGACGGGGCCTTCGACATCACGGTGGGGCCGCTGGTGGAGGCCTGGGGCTTCGGCCCGACCCCCCGGGACCAGCCGCCCGGCGAGGTCGAGATCGCGGCGCTGCTGGCCGCCACCGGCAGCGAGCACCTGGTGGTCGATCCCCAACGGGGCACCCTGCGCAAGCTGCGGCCCGGCCTGGGCGGCGACCTGTCCGCCATCGCCAAGGGCTACGGGGTGGACCGGGTCGCCGAGCGCCTGCTGGAGCTCGGGCTGGGCGACCACATGGTCGAGATCGGCGGCGAGGTCCGTGCCGCCGGGGTCAACGCCGATGGACAGGTGTGGCGGATCGGGGTCGAGCGTCCTGAGCCCGGGCGCCGCTCGGTGTGGACCGCGGTTCCCCTCGACGACCTGGCCATGGCCACGTCGGGCGATTACCGCAACTACGTGGAGCGCGATGGCGTCAGGATCTCCCACACCATCGATCCCCGCACCGGACGGCCCATCAGCCACGGCCTGGCCTCGGTGACGGTCCTCCACCCGAGCTGCATGACCGCCGACGCCCTCGCCACCGCCCTCAACGTCCTGGGTCCGGATCAGGCCCGCGCCCTGGCGGAACACGAAGGGCTGGCGGTGCTGCTGCTGGTCCGCGACCCGGCCGGCAGCTTTGGCGAGTGGACGAGCGATCGCTGGGTCGAGACCGTGGGCAATACCGGCGACACGGACGACGTTGTTCCTGGCGAGGAGATCTGATGTCGACCCTGATCCTGACCTTGGCCGTGTTCCTGATCGCCGTGCTGGCGATGGTGGCGGGGGTCCTCATCACCGGGCGCAGCCTCAAGGGCTCGTGCGGCGGCCCGTCCTGCAGCTGCGCCCGCGAGGGGCGCGACATCACCGAGTGCGAGGAGCGTACCTGGAGCAGCGATCTCCCGACCCTGCCCCGCCGCTGACCCTCGCGCCTGAGCGAACCAACCGCGAAGACGCGAAGCACGCCAATCCGTCGTTGCGATGGCTTCGCGAACTTGGCGTCTTGGCGGTTCCCCCCTCAGCCGCCGGAGACGGCCTCGTCGCCGTCGTCGGCAGGGGGGGAGGGGTCGGCGAGGTCGTCGAGAAAGCCCTCTGGCAGCGCCACCTTCTGGGTGCCGCCCCGCTTGCCGCGCCGGAACAGGTGGGCGTCGGCGGGATAGGGCTCGTCGCGATCGATGCCGGCGAGCACCTCGGCCAGGCCCTCGAGGGTGTCGACCCGCATCAGCCGCTCACGCAACCGGGTGCTCCCCGCGAAGCCCTTGGTGTACCAGCCGGCGTGCTTGCGAAAGGCGTTCATGGACGCTCTCTCGTCCTCGAACCAGTCGACCAGCAGGCGGGCGTGCTCGAGCATGGTGTCGGCGACCTCGCCGAAGGTCGGGCCGGGCCGGATCGGCCGGCCGGCGAAGGCATCCGCCAGGTCCCGGAAGAGCCACGGACGGCCCAGGCAGCCGCGGCCGATGGCGACGCCGTCGCAGCCGGTCTCGCGCATCATGCGCAGCGCGTCCTCGGCGGTCCAGATGTCGCCGTTGCCGAAGACCGGGATGGCGACCGCCTGTTTGAGCTCGGCGATGGCCGTCCAGCGTGCTCTCCCGTCATACAGCTGGGCGGCGGTCCGGGCGTGGAGGGTGACCGCGGCGCAGCCCTCGGCCTCGGCGATGCGGCCGGTCTCGAGGAAGGTGAGGAGGCCGTCGTCGATGCCGATCCGGAACTTGATGGTCACCGGGATTGCCCCGGCGGCGGTCACCGCGGCCCGCACGATGCGCTCGAGCAGCCGGGGCTTGGCCGGGATGGCGGCGCCGCCGCCCTTGCGGGTGACCTTGCGGACCGGGCAGCCGAAGTTGAGGTCGACGTGGTCGACCCGGCCCTCGCCGACCAGCCAGGTCACGGCCGCACCGACCTCCCCGGGGTCGACGGCGTACAGCTGCAAGCTGCGCGGCCGCTCGCCGGGTCCGAAGTCCGCGAGCTTGCGGGTCTTGCGGCCGCCCTCCACCAGACCGCGGGCGGTGATCATCTCGCTGACGAAGAGGGCGGCGCCGAAGCGCCGGCACAGGGCGCGAAAGGGGTAGTTGGTGATTCCAGCCATGGGCGCGAGAACCACCGGCGGCTCCAGCTCGATGGGCCCGATGCTGGTCTTCCCCACGTCCATCTCCCGCCGAGAATACAATGACCCGCTCTCGCTCCCCGAGAGCGGGCCGCTGTGTAACTAACTAAGAACTAAAAACTGAGAACTTAAAACTCAAGCCTCTACTTCAGTAGATTTTGCAGAAAGATCGTCGTCAGCACCACGCCGAAGCCGGTCGCGCCCTTGGGCAGGCCGTTGTGGCTCTTGTCCAGGTAGCCGACCCCGGCGATGTCCAGGTGGGCCCAGGCCGCCTTCTCGGGCACGAACTGCTTGAGGAACACGCCCGCCGTGACGACACCGCCCGAGCGGTCGCCGGCATTCTTGAGGTCGGCCCAGTCGCTGGACAGGTAGCTGAGGTACTCGTCGTAGACCGGCAGCGGCCACACCCGCTCGCCGACCTGCTCGCCGAGCTCCTTCAAGGTCGCCTGAAGCTCGTCGTCGTTGCTCATCATGCCGGCGGCCTCGTTGCCCAGGGCGACCACGCAGGCGCCGGTCAGGGTCGCGAAGTCGAGCAGGATGTCGGGATTGAAGCGTGCGCTGTAGTGCAGGGCGTCTGCGAGCAGCAGCCGACCCTCGGCGTCGGTGTTGTCGATCTCGACGGTCTTGCCGCTGGCGGTGGTGATGATGTCGCCGGGCTTGATGGCGGTGCCCGACGGCATGTTCTCCGCGGCCGGCACCAGGCCGACGACCTTGATCGGGAGCTCGAGCTCGGCGACGGCGCGCATCACGCCGATGACGGTGGCGGCGCCCGCCATGTCGTACTTCATGTCCCCCATGCCCTTGGCGGGCTTGATCGAGATGCCGCCGGAGTCGAAGGTCACGCCCTTGCCCACCAGCACCACCGAGCGCTTGGGCTTCTTGGGCCGGTGCTCGATGACGATCAGCTTCGGCTCCTCCACCGAGCCCTGGCTCACCGCCAGGATCCCGCCCATCTTCTCCTTCTGGAGCTCCTTCTTGCCGAGAATCGTGACCCGAAGGCCGTTGAGCCCCTCGGCCATCTCGCGGGTCGCGTTGGCCATGGCCTCGGGTGTCAGGTCGTTGCCGGGCCGGTTGGCGAGGTCACGGGCGAGCTGGACCGAGGTGCGCAACAGGCGCACCGAGTTGAGGCGCTCCTCGAGCTCCTCCTCGCTCTCGTCGGCCAGGGGGAAGATGTGCAGCCCGTCGATCTTGTCGAACTCGTTCTTCTTCGACTTGAATCGATCGAAGGTGTAGTCGGCGAGGGACGCCTCGCGCAGGGCGAAGAGTCGGGACTCGGAGTCGGATAGGCCGTGGATCTTGGCTGCCACCCCGATGCCGATCTGGTACTCCCGGTTCTTGGTCGCCTGGCGCATGACGCGCCGCAGGGCGGCCCGGAGCTTGCCGTGGGTGAGCTCCCCCTCATTCCCCAGACCGACGAAGGTCACGCGGTGGGCCAGGTCGAGGGGGCACTCGCCCGAGATCAGCTCTCCCTCCTCGCCGCGGGGCGCCAGCGCCTTGGCCTTGGCCCGCAGGGCGCGCTTGTCCTTGGCATTGAAGTCGAGGTTGCCGATGGGATCGCTGCCGGACGTGTGGAGAATGTAGACGCAGTCGAGAGGCTCCTCGGGGGCGGTGCGGAACTGGTAGAGATCAGCCATGGGTGGGGTGAACCCTCCTTTACATACAATTCGGCGGCGCATTTTAACATATCCGCCGGATTTTTTCTAAGCTCTTGAAGAGCTTCGGGTTTATCGCCGATTTCCGAGCCGATTCCGGAGCCGATCCGGTGAATCCGGCACGGAGGTTGCTAGGGAGATCGCCGGCGGTTTCGAATCCCGGACGGCCACCCTCCGCGCTACACTCGCACCGTGCCGACCCTCGAGTGGGACTCCCGCCTGCCGGCCGACGAGCAGCTCGCGGCCTGGTGCCGCCTGATCGACGCTCCCGATGTGGTGCATGCGATCTTCGGCGGCGGCGGGAGCACCGGCAGCGTGTCCTGGCGTCGGCTCGAGGCCTGGACCCGTTCGCGGGCGGTCACCGTGGCCGAGGTCCGGGCCGACCTCGGCCCGCCGGCCCTTGACGTGGCTCTGTGCTCGGATCTCGTCTACCTTCGCCGCGGCGTCGAGCTGCGACCGGGCCCTGGCGAGCCGGGCGCAGGTCTGGTCTGGTCCCTCGGGCGGGCCGGGAGGACCGCGCTGGCCCGGGGCCTCCTCGACCCGACGCCGGTGCCGGCAGAGGAGGCCGTGGCCCTCGGGCTCGCCCAGCGGGTGCTCGAGCCCGACGAGGCCGTTCCGTTGGTCGCGGGCGGGTCCCTCACCGCTCTCACCATCGCCCGTGATCTGGCGCGCTCGTCGGTTCGCAGGGAAGGCGCCGGGCTCCGGCTCGAGCTCGCCTCGTTCCGGCTCCTGTTCGCGTCCGGAGATCCGGAGGAGGGTGCACGCGCCTTCCTCGAGCGCCGGCCGCCGAGCTTCGGTTGAGTTGCCAGGCCCGGCCGGCGCGCGCATGATGGGCCGGCGAGAGGAGCGGGAGAGAGACCATGACCTTGGCGAGCATGACTGGCTTCGGACGTGCCCAGGGCGAGCTGTCGCCCCGGTTCGCGGCCTCGGTGGTGGTGCGGTCCGTCAACCACAAGTTCCTGGACGTGGCGATCCGCACCAACCTCCGCGAGGAGGCGCCGGAGCTCGAAGCGTCGGTGCGGTCGGTCATCGCCGGCGAGCTGGCGCGTGGCCGGGTCACGGCCCAGATCGAGCTGCAGCGGAT
This sequence comes from Candidatus Methylomirabilota bacterium, assembly GCA_035464095.1. GTDB lineage: Bacteria > Acidobacteriota > Thermoanaerobaculia > Thermoanaerobaculales > Sulfomarinibacteraceae > JAHECW01. Next base: position 20,665 of record DATHSO010000103.1, read on the forward strand.
CCTGTTGCAGCCGGTCCGGGTCGTGGTCGACGCCGCGGCGCTGGCCAGCGCCGCGGACCAGCTGGCCGGTGTTGCCCTCCCCGAGCAGGTGGCGGCGGGCTTCGGTGTCGGCGATCTCCTTTCGATTCCCGGGCTGGTGACGGTGGAGTCGGCCGCCTCCGAGCTCGAAAGCGCCGAGCTCGAGGCCCTGGCGGAGGTCACCGGCCGCGCGGTGGCGGCGCTGGTCGCGATGCGCCGGGACGAGGCTGCCGCCCTGGCGCTGCAGGTGCGCGCGGATCTTGCCGCCGTTCGCGAGTTCGTCGACTGGTTCGAGCCCAGGGCGGGCGAGTTCAGACGCGTCGTCTTCGAACGACTTCGGGAGCGGCTGGGCGATATCCTGGGACCCGGCTCGAACGTGGATCCCGAGCGTCAGGTCCAGGAGGCCGCCCTCCTCGCGGATCGGGCCGACGTCAGCGAGGAGCTGGTCCGTCTGCGCAGCCACCTGACCGGCTTCGCCGAGCGCCTCGACAACGGTGGCGCGGTGGGGAGGACTCTCGACTTCATGTGCCAGGAGATCCTGCGGGAGCTCAACACCCTGGGGTCCAAGTGTCGCGAGGTGGGCGTCGCGGACCGCCTGGTGGACGCCAAGGCGGCCCTCGAGAGGATCCGGGAGCAGGTGCAGAACCTGGAGTGAGACCCGCCCGAGCGAGGTCTGCCGGCGGGCCGGTCTGTTACGATTGGATCCCAGGTGGACCCTGACTGCCACAGCTCGCCCAGCCACGTCGCGGACCCAGACGGCGCCTCGGCCTCCGTGGCCTTCGTCCGGAGCCCTGCCTCCGGAGGGCGAATCCCCGGTGCCTGAGCTCCTCCGGGAGCGGGACCGGCGCCCGCGGCGGGGCCGGCTCCGGGCCAGGATGGCCCGCTACATCGCCTTCGCGGTGGTTGTCACCCTGGTCGCGGGGATGACGAGCACCATCTTGTACCGGCACCTGTCCATGCGCGCGGCTCTCGAGGACTCGGCGCGGCGCTTCGCGGCCCTCGCCGGCGTGCCGCTGACCCAGATGGCGGACATGCACAGCGGTACCGCCGGGGGCGGGCACCTCGAGACCATGGTGGCGCGGCTGTTCGAGGTCAACCAGGACGTGGAGCGCCTCGACGTGGTGAGCCAGAACGGGCGCGTTGCCTTTTCCGCCACCCGAGACCGCCTGATCCCCGGCGACGAGGGCTGGCGGCTTCCCGAGAGCTTCGCCCTGCTCGACCAGGGGATCGGGCCCGCGGTCACCGCCGGGAGGGTCCGGGTCGACGGCCGCACCGTCTACCAGGTGGTCGTTCCCTCGCGCCAGGTGGGCGAGCCGTCGGTGTTCTCCCTGGTCGCGACCTTCAGCTATGGCAATCTGAACCGCCAGCTGCAGCGGGCGCTGCTCTTCGCCGGGTTGGCGTTGGTCCTCGGGTTGCTGATCGCCCACCGGGTGTCGACGGCGCTGGCCCGGGGCATCACCCACAACCTCGAGGTGCTCCACCAGGGTGTCCGCAGGCTGCGCTCAGGACTCCTGGAGGACCGCGTCGACCTGCATTCCGGGGACGAGATCGAGGAGCTGGCCGACGCCTTCAACGAGATGGCCGCCGAGCTCGGGAGGACCATCGCGCGGCTGCGCGCTGCCAACCTGGAGCTTCACACCCTCGACCAGATGAAGGCCGACCTGGTGGCCAACGTCTCCCACGAGCTCAGGACTCCGCTGACGGCCCTCAAGGGCTACCTGGAGCTCCTCGACGACGGCGGCCTCGGGCCGCTGAGCGACGAAGCCCGCCGGTCTGTCGCGGTGTGCCGGAGGAATGCCGATCGTCTCGCCGTACGGGTCGAGGACCTGGTGCAGCTGTCCCAGATCGAGAAGGCCTGGCCGCGCCTGTGGGCCTTCGAGCCGGTGCGCCTCCAGGACCTGGTGGAGGCCGTGGCCGAGACCTTCGAGATGCGGATCCGCGACAAGCAGCTCCGGGTGGCGCTGGACATCCCACCCGAGCTGCCCCCGGTGTCGGGCAATGCCGAGCAGCTCGAACGGGTGGTCCTCAACCTCCTCGACAACGCGGTCAAGTTCACGCCGGACGGCGGCGCCGTGGCGGTGGCTGGCGAGGAGTGCGACCACGACGGCCGCGAAGGCGTGCTGCTGCGGGTCCTCGACAGCGGTATCGGCATCCCCGAGTCCGAGCTGGTGAGGATCTTCGACCGCTTCCACCAGGTCGACACGAGCATCCGACGGCGCTACGGCGGCATGGGGCTCGGCCTGTCCCTGGTCCAGCGGATCGTCGACAGCCACGGCGGCGTGGTGTGGGCCGAGAGCGGCGACGCGGAGGGGTCGGTGTTCTCGGTGTGGCTGCCCCGGCGTCCGCCCGACGATCCGGACTCCTGAGGCGATCACGCCTCTGCTAGAATCGACCGGACGCTCTCGGGTTCGCGACCGCCGTCGGGGGGCAGCTGGTGCATCGAATCTACGTTGTCGATGACGAGCCGGACATGGTCGAGCTCCTGGCCACCGTGCTGCGGAACGAGGGCTTCCACGTGGAGACCTACACCGACGGGCGGACCGCCCTCGCCCGCGTCCTCGAGGAGCCCCCCGACCTGCTGCTGCTCGATCTCATGATGCCGGACCTCGACGGCTTCGAGCTGCTCAAGCTTCTCCGGCTCGACTCGAGAGCGAGGGAGGTGACGGTGCTCGTGGTGTCCGCCAGAACCGGGCACCAGGCTCAGCTCGAGACCCTCCAGCTCGGCGCCAACGCTTACATCTACAAGCCGTTTTCACCGCGCGAGCTGGTCTCCCAGGTTCGCCAGCTGCTGGGCGAGCCGAAGGGCGGTGCGGGTGTCTGAGGACCGCGGCGGCAACGACCCGACCGAGCTGCGCACCCGCCTGCTGCAGTACCGCGCGAGCCTCTTCGACCCCGTGACGCAGCTGCCGACCCTGCCGGTGGTGATGGACCGGGTCCGCCGGCTGCTGGACGACAAGGGCACGGTGCCGGTTTTCCTGATCCGGGTCGAGCACGAGCAGCACCTGGAGCGGGTCGTCGGTTGGGAGCGCTACGACCGCCTCCTCGGCAGCGTCGCCGGCTTCCTCAGCGACGTCCTCGCCCGCACCGTCCGCTGCGACGTCATCCTGTGCCAGGAAGCGGTTCGGGGCGACGTCTTCATCATTTTCCTGGCGGATCGGAGCGAAGCGGGGCGCCTCCAGACCGTTCTTTCCGACGGCATCTCGGTCAGCGACGACGACTCCGGTGAGGAGAGCTTGATGGCGCTGCAGATCGGCCGCGGCCTGATCACCCGGAGGCCGTCGGAGCGCACCGAGCGGGCAATCTACAACGGGATCCACGACGCCCGGCAGGACTTCCACAAGAGGGGCGAGGTGCTCGACGAGGCCCGGCTCGTGGAGGCTCGGCGGATCCTGCGCGACCGCAGCGTCACCACCTTGTTCCAACCCATTCTCGGCCTTCCCGAGCGCCAGGTCCTGGGCTTCGAAGCCCTGTCGCGAGGTCCGTCGGGCTCCTACCTCGAGCCGGCCGAGAACCTGTTCGGCTTCGCCGACCGGTCCGGGCTGCTGGGCGAGGTCGAGCGGCTGTGCGTCGAGCTCGCCCTGCAGCGGGCGGCGCGGCTGCCGGCCGACTGCATGCTCTTCATCAACCTCTCCAACCACGGCCTCGAGCACCTCGACGCGGTGGGAACCGAGCTGGCCAGGCTCTTCGAGGGCAGCGGTCTGACCCCGCGGGACTGCGTGCTCGAGATCACCGAGCGCACCTACGCCGAGAGCCAGGCCGTGCTCAACGAGCGCGTGCGGCGGCTGCGGCGTCAGGGCTTCCGGATCGCCATCGACGACATGGGCACCGGCTACAGCGCTCTCCACGTCCTCGCCGAGCTCAAGCCTGACTTCATCAAGCTCAACCACTTGCTGGTGCGGGGCCTGCCCCGGGCCCCGATCAAGCGCAACCTGGTGTCGGCCATCACCAGCTTCGCCGCTGCCGCGCAATCGGTGGTGATCGCGGAGGGGGTCGAGCGCGAGGAGGAGTCGCGGGCCCTGGTCGAGCTCGGGGTCATGCTTCAGCAGGGCTTCTACTTCGGCCACCCCAGGCAGTACTGAGCTCGGGGGCCGGACCGGGGAGCTCGCTGATGCTCGGCGAGAGCGTCGAGCCCGACCGGATGCTTTCAGGTCAGGCGAAGGCGTACAGGATCGCCGTGGCCACCGAGAAGTAGAGGGCGAGGGCCAGGCTGTCGTTGATGGTCGACACCAGCGGGCCGGACGCGACCGCGGGGTCGATGCCAAGCATCTCGAGCACGAGGGGCATGCCGGCGCCGAACAGGCTCGCGGCCGACATGGCCAGCGCCATGGCGGTGCCGAGGGCCAGCCCGATGGCGGCGTCGTGGCCGTAGACGGTGCCGAGGCCGGCGGCCAGCACGCCGCAGACGAGGCCCATCAGCAGCGCCACCGAGATCTCGCGACGCACGTGCTGGCCGAAGCGACTCCGGGGCAGGGTGTCCACGGCGAGGCGGCGGACGGTGGTGGTGGAGGACTGCAGCGAGGTGTTTCCGGCCATGGCCATGATGGCGGCGGTGAAGACCGACATCTGCTCGTACAGGCTGACGCTTCCCTTGGCGAACTGGAGCACCGCGGTCGACAGCTGGGTGCCGGCGAGGCAGATGAGCAGCCAGGGCAGCCGGTAGCGGGCGATGTGGAGGATGGACTGAGATTCCTCCTCCTCCACCGAGGAACCCGCCATCTTGTAGATGTCCTCGGTGGCCTCCTCGGAGATGACGTCAATGATGTCGTCGAAGGTGACGGCGCCGAGGAGGTGCCCGTCCCGGTCGACCACCGGAACCGCGATGAAGTCGTACTTCTCCACCAGGGCCGCGACGTCCTCCTGGTCGGCGTCGACCGGTACGGTGATGACGTCGGTGGACATGATCTCGTGCAGCGTCCTGGTGGGCTGGGCGGTGACCAGGCGACGGAGCCGGACGAAGCCGAGCAACCGTTGCTCGTCGTCGACCACGTAGAGGGAGGCGATGACCGTGTCCGGGCTCGCCGACCGGAGGTGGCGGATGGCGATGTCGACGGTCGTGTCGGGGGTCAGCGCCACCACCTCCGGCGTCATGATGCCGCCGGCGGTGTCCTCGGGGTAGGCGAGGAGGCCACGCAGGACGGCCTCGTCCTGGTCGGAGACGTGGCGCAGGACGGCCTCGGAGTCGGCGGACTCGAGCTCGCCGATGAGGTCGGCCGCGTCGTCGGCCGGGATCGCCTCGGCGATGCGCGCCAGGCGACGGTGGCCGAGGTCCTCGATCAGCCGTGCTCGGATCGAGGCGGTGGTGTCGTTGAGAACTGCGCCCGCGGACTCGTGGTCGAGGGCGTCCAGGATCCGCTGGCGCTCCTCCGGCGCCAGCAGGTCGAGCGAGGAGGCCACGTCCTGGGGCCGCAGCAGCCGCAGGAAGATCTGAAGCGCCTCCTCCTCGCCGTCCCGGAGGAGGGCCTGGAGCTCCTGCATGAGCGCTACCCGGGGGTCGGTCACGGTCGCCTCCACACAGCTGTGCCGGCCCGGTGATGGTGCGGGGAGCCGGTGCCGGCGTCGGCGCGACAGGCCGCCGGGCCGTCGCGCGCCGCTCGCCTCAGCGCTTGAAGAAGCCCTGCCCCTTGCCGTTGCCCGTCAGCTGCTGGTTGAGGTCGCGGATGCGCTCGTTGAGGGCGTTGATCTTGCCCTGGGACTCCTCGCGGACCCGGGCCGCCTCGGCCTTGGCCTGGTCGGCCTCGCGGCGCAGCGCTTCGACGCCGCTCGATGCCTCCTCGACCTGGGTCCGGAGCTCCGCGAGCTCCCGTTCGAGGTCGCGGATGACCTCGTCGCGCTCGGCGATCTTCTGGCGGTGCCGGTCCTCGGCCTCCTCGTAGAGCCGCTTGGTCTCGAGCAGTCCGGTGATCTCGGAAAAATCCGCGGGTGAAGGCGCCATCTCACCCTCCCTGAACCGTTCCTCGATGGACGGGAACATCTTGCGAAGCTTGAGCGACAGGTCGTCGGGCTCGAGGGACGCGCCGACGGCCTGCTCGTAGGTGATCCGGTTGTGGGCGAGCAGGGCGATCAGCGACTGGTTCATGCTCTGCATGCGGTAGTAGTTGACCGAGTTCTCCATCTCCTCCGAGATCTCTTTGATCTCGCCGGCCTCGATGTGCTTGGAGATCTTGGGGGAGTTGACCAGGATCTCGACCACCGGCAGCCGGCCGTCGCCCTCGGCCCGGTTGATCAGCTGCATGGACACGATGGAGCGCAGGACCAGGGCGAGCTGGCTGCGGACCTGGTGTTGCTGGTCGACGGGATAGGAGTCGATGATCCGGTCGATGGTCTGGGCCGCGTTGTTGGTGTGGAGGGTCGAGAACACCAGGTGGCCGGTCTCTGCGGCGGTGATGGCGGTGGACATGGTCTCCAGGTCGCGCATCTCGCCGACCATGATCACGTCGGGGTCCTGGCGGACGCAGTTGCGCAGGGCCTCCTTGAAGGTCGGGGTGTCGGTGCCGACCTCGCGCTGGGAGATGGTCGCCTTGTCGTCGGAGAACAGGAACTCGATGGGGTCCTCGATGGTCACGACGTGGCACGACCGGGTGTTCGCGATCTTCTGGATGAGGGCCGCCAGGGTGGTCGACTTGCCCGAGCCGGTGGGGCCGGTGACCAGCACCATCCCGCCCGGGTAGTCGGTGAAGGTCTCGATGACGTCGGGAAGGTTGAGGTCGGCGACGTTCTGGATCTCGAAGGGGACCCGGCGGAAGACGGCGGCCATGGTGCCGCGCTGCATGAAGAAGTTGCAGCGGAAGCGGGCGACCCCGGGGATGCCGTAGCCGATGTCCACTGACAGGTTTTTCTCGAAGTTGGCTTTCTGCACCGGCGACAGGATCGAGTACATCATCTCCTCGACCTCGTCCGGCTTCAGCGGCGTCGACTTGACCGGGATCAGGCGCCCCTGGATGCGGAGGAGCGGGGGGCGCATGGACTTGATGTGCAGGTCCGATGCCCCCTTCTTGGTCATGAACATGAGCAGCTCTTTGAGCTCCACGAGCCCTCCCCGACGGCAGGGTCCGTCCTCCTCCTCCCGAGGCTCGGACTGATCTCAACTGTAGCACAAACAAGCACTGGGATCGGTTCCGTCGCCGCGTCTCGAAGGCCCGGAAGATCCTTGGCCACAGGCCTTTGGGATGGGCGGCGCGGCGCTCGGCGCGAGGGTTGGCCCCCCGGGGATCCTCGCGCCCCCCGGAGTCCGCCCGGCAGCTCCCCGAATCGACGTGATCCGGCCCGGTCCGGGCCGCAGCTCGCGTCTGTAGAATGGCCCGGATAGAGCATGTCGAAGCCCGAACCAGGAGACTCCCGTCGGTCGCGGGCGGCGGGTGACACCGCCGGCACCGACGACGTCGCCGCTCGCAAGAGCGGTGCCGGCGGTGTCTCGGCGCCTGCGGTGGGGGAGACCCTGTCCGGCCGGTTCGTCCTCCAGCGCGAGATCGGCCGGGGCGGAGCGGGGACCGTGTACGCCGCCTTCGACATCAGGGTCGGCCAGCAGGTTGCGGTCAAGGTCCTGCACGGGGTCGGCGACCCGAACCAGCTCGAGAGGCTGCGCCGTGAGGTCAGGGCTTCGCGGCCGGGCCATCCCAACGCGGTTGCGGTCTTCGACCTCTTCGAGGACACCGGGCGCCGCTTCCTCACCATGGAGCTGGTGGCGGGAACGAGCCTCCGCGACGAGCTCGCCGGGGGTTGCCGGCTCGACCTCGAGCGCACCATCGAGATCGGCCGACGGATCGCGGCCGCCCTCGCCGACCTCCACGGCAAGGGCCTGGTTCACCGGGATGTCAAGCCGGGCAACGTCCTCCTGACACCCGGAGGCCTGACCAAGCTCTGCGACCTGGGTTTGGTCCGCTCCACCACCCGTGGCATGACGATCACCGAGACCGAGATGGTGGTGGGTACGCCGGCCTACATGGCCCCCGAGCAGGCGCTCGCCGTGGACCGGACACCCGCCAGTGACGTCTACGCCCTCGGTCTGACCCTGTTCCAGTGCCTGTCGGGCGAGGTCCCCCTGCAGGACGACACCGCCGTCGCGACCCTGATGCTGCGCCAGCGGTCGCGTCCGCCGCGGGCGCGCTCGGTCCGTCCCGATTGCCCGGCGTGGCTCGACCGTCTCCTCCGGCGAATGCTCGAGCCCGCTCCCGCCGACCGGCCGACCGCCGCCGAGGTCGAGCGGGCGCTCCGCCAGCGCCGGCTTGGCCGGCGCCTCCGGCCGCGGCCGCGCCAACTGGTCGCCGGGTCTCTCGCCGTGCTCGTGCTGGCATCCGTCGTGGTCGGCCTGCGGGCCGTCGGCAGCCGGCCGGCCGCTGCGGTCGAGATCGCCGGGTCCGACGTCGTCGGGCTCGACAGCCGGGGGCGGGAGATGTGGCGGGTTGCCGTTGACCAGCCGCGCCTGAGCCTGTCGCGGGCCGATCTCGACGGTGACGGTCGCGACGAGGTGCTCGTGGCCGGACACAGCGAGCCTGTGAACCAGCCGCTGCCGGGCGAGGTGCGGCACTCGGAGATCGTCGTTCTCAGCGCGGCCGGCCGGGTGATCACGCGGGTGCAGCCCGAGCGCGAAATCGGCGACTGGTCGTTTCGCCACCGGCTCGAGGTGAACCCCGTCATCGCCGTGGTCGACGTCGACGGCGACGGTGTCCTCGAGGTCGTCGCCACCTGCCGGCAGCGCCACTACTTCCCGGCGGTGGTCCTTCTGTACTGGCCGCGCTGGGACGTCTGGGACCAGGTCCTCCGCCACCCCGGATCGATCTACGAAATCGTCTCTCCCGCGCCGGGTGCGGTGCCCGGCATCCGCTTCATCGGCGTCAACAACCGGCTTGCCATGTCCATGGTCGTCGGGGTGATCGATCTGGTGCCCCCGCCCGAGCGGACAGGAAGCGCCACGGCCCGGCCCGGCGCGCTCGAAACGCCGCCGTACTCGAAGCTCCTGGGGAGCCGCCATGCCGGGTGGGTCGACTACGTGCCGTTCGCCACCCAGGGGTCGATGGTCTCCGACGGCCAGCTTCGACTCGAGGACGTGCCGGGCGGCGGCTTCTCGATCTCGGTCAACGGTGGGAAGCTGCACTTCGACCGCTTCCTCAACCCGGTCGACGGGCCCAACGCCGGCCGCGACCTCCGCGCCCAGCGGGTCGAGCTCTACAACGGCATGTATGCCATGAAGCCGGGCTTCAACACCCAGTCGGCCGACGGCATCGAGCGGCTCCGGGTCGAGCTTGCCCGGTCCTGCGGGGCGCTCCTCGCGGACCCGACCTACGAGCTCATCTTCGTCGACCGGGTCGCCCGCGCCCTGGCCCGGGCGGGCACCGTCGACGGCGCCGTGGAGTTCCTTCAGCCGGCCTCCGAGCGGCTCGGCAACGACGACCTGAGCTACCTTCTCGCCAACCTCGACGCGATCCGGGGCGACCTCGCCTCATCCGGCCGGAGGCTCCGCGGCCTGATGGACCGGGGGCCGACCATGCGCGCCCGGTTCGACGCCCCGAAGCTGCTGATCAGGATCGCCGCCGAATCCAGGAACCGCGAGCTCGTGGCGTCGAGCGTGTCCTACGTCAACGGCCGCTTCCGGGCCGACGCGCCGTTGACCGGCCTGGCGACGACCCTGTGGGCGGGCGTCCGGCTGTGGTGGGACGAGACCAGCGAGGCGGACACCCGCGTCGGATCGGTGGACTACGCCGAGGACGGCGACGCGGTGGCGTGCCTCGCCCGCTGGCGCCGGGGTGCGAGCCGGCCCGGCGACGTGGAGGCCATGCGCCGGTTCGTCGAGAGCAATCCCGATGCGGCCGGAATCGGCCGGGCGGCACTTGCAGCGGCCCTGCTTGCCGACGGCAGGGCCGGCGAGGCCATCGAGGCGTGCGACGGGGCTCTGGCGGTGCTCGAGGACTGGTCGAAAACCGACTTCGCCGAGCACCAGAATCTGCAGCTGGTCCGCGCCCTTCGCACCGTCGCCGTGCTCGCCGCCGGCGACCGCCGACTCGCCCGCTCCGAGGCCGAGCGCCTCTCGACGACTGTGCCCGCGGACCTTCTGCCGGGCATCCTGGTCCACGAGGTGCTGGCGGCGACCGGGTCCTGAGTGGCCGTTGAGCGCCCAGCAAGTTGGCGAAATGCCAAGAAACTGAGCGGGACCTGTTGGGCTCCACCGACCCGTTGGTCGCCACAAGTGTCCCTCGACGAAGAAGTTCCGCGGTTTCGCCGCAAACTCGAGCGAGATCTCCGAAGGTGGCACTCCTCTTGCTCTTGAAGCGGTCGAACGAAGGGATGTCCGGCGCCAGAGTGGCGTCGGAGATTGGCCCTCGCCGGTTCGCAGCACGGCGGGACACCTCTTTTCCCTGTGCCCGGCCCCGACACGACCCTCCACCGTCGGGGCCGGGCCCCTTTTTCGGTTCATCCCGCAAATGGCGGGATGAACCTGAGTTCTTAGTTCTTAGTTCTTAGTTCTTAATTATCATCGCAAGCGACGGTGCGGCGGTTGAAGCGGAGCTGATTTAATCAGGGCGCCAGCGACACAAGCAGATTCAACCGGTGAGAGCCAGCAGTGCGAGGCTTGCGATGACTGCGATGGAATTCATAATTCAAAACTCATAATTCAGAACTCCGGTTCATCCCGCCGTCTGCGGGATGATCCTCTTTTTCGAGTTCAGCGCCCCGGTCCGGAGCGCTCGGCCGAGAGATGTCCCCCGCCCTGGAAGGCCGCCGGGTCCGTCGCTGTTATCATGCGCGGATGAAGGTCTACACGAGGACCGGAGACGGCGGCGAGACGTCGTTGTACTCGGGCGGGCGGGTCGGCAAGTTCGACGCCCGGATCGAGGCCTACGGCACCGTCGACGAGCTCAACTCGACCCTGGGCCTGCTGCTGACCGAGTCGCTGCCGAGCGAGGCGGCGGGCAGGCTGCTCGAGGTCCAGGAGGCCCTGTTCGCCGTCGGCGCGGCGCTGGCCGACCCCGAGCGCAAGCTCGAGCCTGATTCCGACGCCTGGGCACCCGAACCCCTCGAGGCGTGGATCGACGCCATGGACGCCGAGCTCGCCGAGCTCCGCGCCTTCATCCTGCCGGGGGGTGGCCGGCCTGCGGCCCTGACCCACGTCGCCCGAACCGTCTGCCGGCGGGCCGAGCGCCGGGTGCTGGCCGTCGGCGGCGTGGCGCCGGGCATCGTGCCCTTTCTCAACCGGTTGTCGGACGCGCTGTTCGTGCTCGCCCGCTTCCTCAACGCCCGCGCCGGCATCGCCGACCCCGAGTGGCGGCCCCGGCGGTGACCGCGGCCGGGATTGACCTTTGTCGATTGCCACTTTAGGGTGTGTTCCCTGATGGACGGACCGAGGCTGCGATCGACTCCGTCAACCGAGCACGGACCCCCCTGCTACAATGCCCGGGTGTTTCCCGGAGGCAGCAGGCAGAGGCGGCTCGGCACCGAGCTCGTCCCCACGCGTGGTCGTCATTCCCGTGGATAATCAGGACCACCCTCCCAGACCCGTCGGCGCCGCGGACCGCGCGGGTTTCACGTTCCGGGCGTGCCGAGGAGCGTCGGCGGGATGCAGCGGCTGACCGTCGAGGACGCCCACGCCGAGAAGCTGTTCGGCACGCGGGACGAGAACCTGCGCTACCTCGAGGAGCGCCTCGGCGTGACCGTCAACGCCCGCGGCGGCGAGATCAGCGTCAGCGGGCCGGACGAGGCCTCCGAGGGGATCGCGGCCGAGCTCTTCAAGGCCTTCGACCGGCTGCTCGCCGCCGGCGGCATCATCGGCAAGGAGGAGTTCAAGACCGGGGTCCGCGTGCTCGAGGAGGACGCCACGGTCGACCTGGTGGAGTTCTTCCTCGACGCCTCGATCTCGCCCGCGCTGAAGCGGCTGGTGGTGCCCCGGAACCTCAATCAGCGGCTCTTCATCCGCTCGGTCGGCTCCCACGACTACGTTTTCGCCGTCGGCCCCGCCGGCACCGGCAAGACCTACCTCGCGGTGGCCCTGGCGGCGGCGGCCCTCAACGACAAGCTGGTGCGGCGCCTGGTGCTCTGCCGCCCGGCGGTGGAGGCCGGCGAGCGTCTGGGCTTCCTGCCCGGCGACCTGGTGGAGAAGATCAACCCCTACCTGCGGCCGGTCTACGACGCCCTCTACGACATCCTCGGCTACGACAAGACCGCCAAGCTCATCGAGCGGCAGGTGATCGAGATCGCGCCGCTGGCCTTCATGCGCGGCCGGACCCTCAACGACGCCTTCATCATCCTCGACGAGGCCCAGAACACGACCCGCGAGCAGATGAAGATGTTCCTGACCCGGATGGGCTTCCACTCCAAGACCGTGATCACCGGCGACATCACCCAGATCGACCTCCCCGGCAGGACGACCTCCGGTCTCGTGGAGGCGCTGGAGATCCTGGCCGGCGTGGACGGCATCGCCTTCGTCAACTTCACCCACCGCGACGTGGTCCGCCACCGGCTGGTCCAGGAGGTCGTCGACCGCTACGGCCGCTGGGAGGCGGCGCACCCGCGGCGGGAGGAGGAACGGTGACCGGGCGCCGGTTCGGCCGCCGCAACGGCTCACGCTCCGCTTCCCGGATCCAGCGGGGTCTCGAGGACCGCAGCGGGCTGTGGAAGAAGCTCCTCGAGATGCCGGTGATGTGGGCGGCGGTGGCGGTGGTGGTGATCACGGCGGCGGTGCTGCCCCGGGTCGAGACCGACGTGCCGATCTGGTCGGTGGGCGACGTCGCTCCCTTCGACGTCGTCATCCCGCGCGACCTCAGCCTGCCCGACGAGGCCGCCACCGCCGCCGCCCGCGCCGAGGCCCGGTCCGCGGTGCTGCCGGTCTACGACTTCGAGCCCCGGATCCGCACCGAGCTCGTCAACGAGCTGCGCGAGCTGTTCGCGGTGTGCCGGCTGTGGCTCGACGACCCGTCGTCGTCGGTGGGCGACCTAGCCGACGCCACCGTGCTCGCCATCGACCCGGCGATGGCCAACGTGGTGGCGGAATCCGAGTGCTCGCCGAGGCTGGAGGGCGCTCTCCTGGACGTCGTGGGAGGGCTCTTCGACGCGCCCCTGGTCGACGACCGGCGCGAGCTCGAGCGCCGGGCGGAGGCCGGTCTGGTGCTGCGCGACCTGTTCCGGGACGAGGAGCGTCGGACGACCCTCGACGAGGTCGCGGAGGCGTTCGACGGCCGGTCCGGGCTCGAGGCGGCCCTCCAGACCCGGCTGCTGTCCCACGAAGCGGTGGCCCGCGGCTGGGTGCGGGCGTCGGTGGACTTCCTCGCCGCCAACATGGTCCCGAACCTGGTCTTCAACCGCGCCGAGACCGCAAGCCGGATCACCGACGCCGAGAGCCAGGTCGTGCCCCGTTCAAGGGTCCTGCGCCGCGGTCAGGTCCTGGTGCGCCGGGGCGACCGGGTGTCGGCCGAGGTCGCCCAGACCCTCAAGGTCATCCGGCAGCAGCGGCAGGAGGTCACCGAGTACTCCCGGATCGTCGGCGTCGGGCTGCTGGTGCTGCTCGCGATCGCGTCCTGGTGGCCGGTGCGACACGACGTCGGTGGTGCGGCCGGCGAGGTCGGCCAGCGCCTGTCCATGGTCTTCATCCTGCTGACGCTGTTCGTGGGGCTCGAGCGCCTCGGCGTCTTCCTCGCCGAGGCGGTCTCGCGCAGCGTCCAGGGCCAGACCCTGTCGAACCTCGACTCCTACCTGTGGGGGCTGCCGTTCGCCGCCGGCCCGGCCACGGTGCTGCTCCTCATGGGGCTGCGACCGGCGCTGGTGTTCGCTGTGTGCAACGCCGTCCTGTCGGGGCTGCTCCTGGGGGGCGACTTCGCCATGGCGGTCTTCGCCCTGGTGTCCGGCATGGCCGGGGTGCTGGCCTCGCAGCGCTTCACCGAGCGCTCCGCCATGGGCCGGGTCGGCCTCACGGTCGGCCTCGCCAACGTCTTCGTCTACCTGATCTTCGAGCTCTACCGGGGATTACCGGGCCCTGCGGAGTCGACCCTGTTCGCGGCCGGCTGCGCCTTCGTCGGCGGTCTCGTGTCCATGGCCCTGGTCACCTCGCTGCTGCCGGTGCTGGAGACCCTCCTCGGGGTCACCACCGACCAGCGCCTGCTCGAGCTGTCGAACCAGAACCTGCCCCTGCTCAAGCGCCTCTCCCTGGAGGCCCCCGGCACCTACCAGCACTCCCTCGCCGTCAGCAACCTGGTCGAGGCCGGCGCCGACGCGGTCGGCGCCAATGCCCTTTTGCTGCGGGTGTGCTCGTACTACCACGACATCGGCAAGCTGGTGAAACCCGAGTACTTCGTCGAGAACCAGCGGGGGATCAACCCCCACGACGAGCTGTCGCCCTCCATGTCGGCCCTGGTCATCATGAGCCACGTCAAGGAGGGCCTCGAGATGGCCCGGGAGGCGAAGCTGCCGCTTCCGATCCGCGAGGCCATCGCCACCCACCACGGCACCAAGCTCATCCGCTACTTCTTCCACAAGGCCCAGGAGCAGAGCAGCGTCGGCAAGACCGAGGTCAGGGAGAGCGACTACCGCTACCCCGGCCCCAAGCCCCACACCACCGAGCTCGGGATCCTGCTGCTGGCCGACGCCGTGGAGGCGGCCGCCCGCACCATCGAGCAACCCACCCCGAACCGGCTCCAGGGGATGATCAAGAAGATCTTCGACAACGCGCTCGAGGACGGGCAGCTCGACGACTCCGAGCTGACCTTCGCCGAGCTCGACAAGATCGCCTCGGCCTTCCTGTGGGTGCTGACCAACATGTACCACCACCGGATCGACTACCCGGGATTCGACTTCAACAGGAGGACCAGTCAGCGTGAATCGCGTTCAGATCACGTGGCAGCGGCGACCGGCGCAACGGTCAGCTGACGCGCTGCGCCGGGTCGTGTCCGGCTGCTGCGAGCTGCTCGGCGCCGGCCGCTGCGAGATCCACATTCTGCTGACCGGCGACCGGGAGATCCGCACCCTCAATCGGGACTACCGCGGTCAGGACCGGGCCACCGACGTCCTGTCCTTCCCGGACGGCGACGAGCTGCCGTCGGGCCACCGGTTCCTCGGTGAGATCGTAATCTCCCTCGACACCGCCCGCCGCCAGGCGGCGGAGGACGGAATCGAGGAGAGGCGCGAGCTCGAGGAGCTCGCCCTGCACGGCACCCTCCACCTGCTCGGGTATGATCATGTCAGTGATCGTGGCGAGATGAAGAGGCTCGAGCTGCGGATGCGCGAGGAGCTGCTCCCGTGACGGCGCCGCTGACGGCGTGGCTCGTCCACCCCATGACCCTCGCCCTGGCGAGCCTGGCGATCGCCGCGATGCTGTTCGTGCTCGAGCTCCTGCTCGCGACCCTCGCCCGCCTCGGCAACGTCCGCTTCCAGGGCATCCTCGAGGACCACCAGGGCGTCCTGACCTGGGTCGCGGACCGGCGCATCCACCTGTCCCGGGTGACCGACATCCTGCGCTGGATCGAGATCGCCTGCCTCGGCCTGCTGTGGCTGGCGATCGGCCGGCTCCCGTGGCCGCAGTGGTGGCACTTCGTGCTCGCCGCCGCGATCGCCGCGGGGGTGATCATCCTGCTGACCCGCACGGTGGCCGGCTCGATCAACGAGGACGGGGTCGCCAGGCTGCTCCGGATGGTGTCGCCGGTGGCGGCGCCCCTGATCCGGGCCGTGATCCGCAACGGCCACACCGAGCCGCCCCAGCTGCCCCTGGAGGACGACGAGGAGGAAGCCTCGGAGCGCGAGATCCAGGCCTTTCTCGAGGCCGGGCAGGCGGCGGGCATCTTCGAAGGCGAGGAGGGCGAGTTCGTGGAGTCCCTGGTGGATTTCTTCGACACCGTCGTCCGCGAGGTCATGACCCCGCGCACCGAAATGGTGACGGTCCCCGACACGGCCTCCTTCGACGAGCTGCTCAAGACCTTCGCCGACACCCTCAAGAGCCGGGTCCCGATCTACCACGAGACCGTGGACAAGATCATCGGGGTCGCCCACGTCAAGGTGTGCGTCCAGCACGCCATCGCCGGCAGCCGGCCGCCGGTGACCGAGCTCGTCAACCCCTGCCTGGTGGTGCCCGGGACCAAGGAGCTCGGCGAGCTCCTCAAGGACTTCCAGCAGAACCACCAGCAGATGGCCATCGTGGTCGACGAGTACGGCGGCACCTCGGGGCTGGTCACCCTCGAGGACATCCTCGAGGAGATCGTGGGCGAGATCGAGGACGAGCACGACCGGATGCAGCCCCCCGAGTGGCAGGAGCTGGAGCCGGGGGTCTACCGGATGCAGGGGCGGGCGCCGCTCGAGGCCCTGGGCGAGCTGTTCTCGGTGGTCGTCAAGGAGGAGGACGTGGACACGGTGGGCGGGCTCGTGTTCTCACGGCACGGCACCGTTCCCGAGGCCGGCACCCGGGTCGAGGAGCCCGCATACGGCCTCGCCTTCACCGTCGACGAGATGGACGAGCGGCGCATCGTCAGCGTCACGGTGCAGCGGTTCGAGCCCCAGGCCGCGCTCCCGGGGGGTGCCGCTCCGTGAGCCCCGGCGGCAAGCGCTCGGGTACGGTCGCCCTGGTCGGACGGTCCAACGCCGGCAAGAGCACCCTGCTCAACGCCCTCCTCGGCGACAAGGTCGCCATCGTCTCGGAGCGGCCGCAGACCACCCGCAACCGGATCGTGGGCATCCTCACCGAGGCCCGCGGCCAGGTCGTCTTCTTCGACCTTCCCGGCGTCCACCGCCCGCTCCACGCCATGAACACGCGCATGATGCAGGAGGTGCGCTCGGCCCTCGAGGAGGTCGACCTGGTCCTCCACCTCGTGGACGCGTCGGTCGCCTGGGGGGGTGGGGAGCGCTACCTGTTCGAGCTCCTGGAGCCGGTCAAGGCGCCGGTGCTGGGCGTGCTGACCAAGATCGACCTGGTGCGCCCCAAGGCCGAGCTGCTGCCCCGCATCGCCGCCTACCAGGAGCGCCGCCCGGGCTCGGTGGTGCTGCCGATCTCGGCGCCCGAGGGCGACGGCCTCGACACGCTTCTCGACGAGGTCTTCGACCTCCTCGCCGAGGGTCCGGCCTTCTACCCGGCCGACGTCACCACGACCCAGACCGAGCGCTTCTTCATCGCCGAGGTGGTGCGCGAGAAGCTGCTGGCGCGCACCCGCAACGAGCTGCCCTACACCACCGGCGTCATCGTGGACTACCTCCAGGAGAGCGAGCGCCTGCTGCGCATCGACGCCGTGATCTACGTCGAGCGAGCCAGCCAGAAGGGCATCGTGATCGGTCGCGGCGGCCGCATGATCAAGGAGGTGGGCTCCGACGCCCGCGAGGAGCTGGAGCGTCTGCTGGGCATCAAGATCTTTCTCGAGCTCCACGTCAAGGTCCACCCGCGCTGGCGCGACGACGTCCGCGTCCTGCGCGAGATGGAGCCGGGAATCGCGGTCCTCGACGACGGCACAGTGGAGCTCGCCGGACCGGAGACCGAGCCATGACAGCCCTCGACACCCTGCTTGTCTTCACTGCCGACGGTTGCCCCCACTGCGAAGCGGCGGTGGCGGACTTCCGCGCCCGGGGCGTGCGCTTCCGCGAGGTCAACCTGAGCCGGGAGCCCGACGAGATGCGGAACCTGCGAACGGTGTGCTGGGAGCACCGACTGCCCGTCATCGTCGACCACGAGCGCGTCTCGGTCGGCTTTCAGGGCGGCTCCTCCACCTTCGCCGAGCTCGGGCTGGAGTAGGCTTCTTCCCCCGTACCCGTACCCGTGCCCGTGCCCGTACCCGATGTCAGCGACCAGCGGCAGCGATCAGGGACAGTGATCAGCGACAGCGACCAGCGGCAGCAAGCAGCCTCCCACCCCTGTTGTCCGGGGAGACACCGGGGAAGTAACACAACACTGGTTCCAGCAGAACTCCCCGGCCAAGTCCGCGGGGGTGTTACTTAGGAGGCATTAGGTAGCACCTATTTCTTGAACAGCGCGTTGAACGCGGCCCGCGGGTCCTTCGGGTCGCCGGCGCTGCCGCCGGTCGCTGTCGCCGGTTGCTGATCGCTGATCGCTCCTAAGTACCACCCCCGCGGACTTGGCCGGGGAGTTCTGCTGGAACCAGTGTTGTGTTACTTCCCCGGTGTCTCCCCGGACAACAG
>DATHSO010000104.1:0-3690 GCA_035464095.1 Candidatus Methylomirabilota bacterium
AATTCATAATTCATAATTCATAATTCACAATTCTCTCCAGATCCTACTCCCTCGCAAGGGCAACCGGCGCCTCCCGGAGCCGTATAGTTTTCCCGTGCCACACTCGGCACCGGGGGAGCCCATGACAACCAACCGTCGAGAGTTCGTCCAGCTGTCCGTCCTCGCCGCGGGCGCCGCCGCCGCGGCCCGCACCGCCCCGGCCGCAGCCGAGCGGAGCACCAGGCCGCTCAAAATCCTGGTCCTCGGCGGCACCGGCCTCATCGGCCCGCCGATGGTGGAGCACGCCCTCGCCCGTGGCCACGAGGTCACCCTGTTCAACCGCGGCAAGACCAACACCGACCTCTTCCCGGATCTGGAGAAGCTGGTCGGCGACCGCAACGGCGACCTGAAGGCCCTCGCCGACCAGGTGGCCGCCGGCCGCCGCTGGGACGCCGTCATCGACAACCCGGCCTCGATCCCGCGCTGGGTCACCGCGTCGGCCGGGCTGCTCGCCGGCGCCGCCGAGCTCTACCTCTACACCTCGTCGCGGTCGGCCTACGCCGGCTTCGCGAAGCCCGGCGCCGACGAGACCGCGCCCCTCGGGCAGATCAGCCCCGAAGAGGAGGCGACGGTCCAGGCACCGGGCGACATCACCGACACCAACTTCGGGCCTTTGAAGGCCCGCTGTGAGGAGGAGGCTCGCAAGGCCTTCCCCGACCGCACCATCGTGGTCCGCCCCGGCCTCATCGTCGGGCCCGGCGACCGCTCGGACCGCTTCACCTACTGGCCGGTGCGGGTCCACCGCGGCGGCGAGGTGATGGCGCCGGGCACCCCCGACGACCCGGTCCAGTTCATCGACGTCCGCGACCTCGCCGAGTGGTACATCCGGCTGGTCGAGAACCGGGCGGTGGGGACCTACAACGGGGTCGGCCCGCGCTCCACCATGACCATGGGCGGCCTGCTCCACGGCATCCGGGCCACCGTGGACAACGAAATCTCCTTCACCTGGGTGCCGGCCGACTTCCTCAGCGAGCACGAGGTCCAGGCCTGGAGCCACATGACGGTGTGGGTGCCGCCGGAGGGCGACTACGCCGGCTTCGCCCTGTGCAGCA
The DNA here is from genome assembly GCA_035464095.1 of Candidatus Methylomirabilota bacterium. Taxonomy (GTDB): domain Bacteria; phylum Acidobacteriota; class Thermoanaerobaculia; order Thermoanaerobaculales; family Sulfomarinibacteraceae; genus JAHECW01. The sequence goes on from DATHSO010000104.1 coordinate 1,092, forward strand.
TCCAGCAGGCCCTCGACGCCGGGCTCAGCTTCCGGCCCCTGGCCGACACCGTCACCGCCACCATGGACTACTGGCGGTCCCTGCCCGAGGAGAAGCGGGCGAAACCGCGGGCCGGCCTGTCCGCCGAGCGCGAGCGGGAGGTCCTGGCGGCCTGGCACGCGCGTGAGTCGTGAGTCGTGAGTCGTAAGTCGTGAGCACCGAAGGCGGCTGGCTCGCTGATCGGCTGAGCCGCGTCGTCGCAGTCGAGCCCGACGAGGTGCGGCCGATGCTGCTGTCGGCGCTCTACTTCTTCCTGATCCTCGCGGCCTACTTCGTGATCCGACCCCTGCGCGACGACATGGGTGTGGCCGGCGGCGTGGACAACCTGCCCTGGCTCTTCACCGGCACCCTGGTCGGGATGCTGCTCGTCCACCCACTGTTCACGGCCATGGTCTCGCGGCTGCCGCGACGCCGCTTCATCGCCCTGAGCTACCACCTCTTCGCCGCCTTCATGGCGGTCTTCCTCGCGGTTCTGGGGACTCTGCCGGAGAGCGGCACCCTGTGGGCGGGCCGGGTCTTCTACGTCTGGACCTCGGTCTTCAACCTGTTCGTGGTCTCGATCTTCTGGTCGGTGATGGCCGACATCTTCCGCCCCGAGCAGGGCGCCCGGCTGTTCGGCTTCATCGCCGTCGGCGGCACTGCGGGCGCGGTGGTGGGCTCGGCTGTCACGGCCTCCTTCGCGGAGCTGATCCCACCCCGCCTCCTGCTGCTGGCCTCCATCGCCCTGCTCGAGCTCGGGGTCGTCGTCGCTCTTCGGCTGCTCCGCGAGCAGCCCGGAGCGGCGCGCGACAGCGAGGCGCCAAGGCCATCCGGCGAGGTCGTGATAGGCGGCACCGTCGGCGCCGGGGTCGCGGCGGTGGTCCGGTCGCCCTACCTCCTCGCGGTCGTCGCCTACATGTTGCTGTACACCGTCACCGCCACCTTCCTCTACTTCCAGCAGGCCGAGATCGTCGCCGGGGTGTTCACCGACCGGGGCGCCCGCACCGCCTTCTTCGCCCGCATCGACCTGACGGTGAACGTCCTCACCGTCGTCACCCAGATCTTCCTCACCGGCCGCATCGTCCGTGCACTCGGGATCGCGCTGGCCCTCGCCTGGCTGCCCCTGGTCTGCGCCGTCGGGTTTCTCGGCCTCGGCCTGGTGCCCACCCTGGGCGTCCTGGCCGCGGTCCAGATCCTGCGCCGCACCTCGAACTTCGCCGTCGCCCGGCCGTGCCGCGAGATGCTCTACACGGTCCTCGACCGGGAGACCAAGTACAAGGCGAAGAACCTCATCGACACCTTCGTCTACCGCGCCGGCGACCAGATCGGCGCCTGGTCCTGGGCCGCCATGGGCGCCCTCGGCCTCGGCGTCGCCGGCGTCGCCTTCGCCGCGATTCCCCTGTCGGTCGGCTGGCTCGGCTTCGGCCTGTGGCTGGGCCGGACGCAGGCGCGGATGCGGGAGGGAGGCGCGGGGGCTTGAGCCGCCGCTTCCGCTCTGCCCACTGCCACTGCCACTCCTAAGTAACATACTCGGGGACTTGGCCGGGGAGTTTTGCTGGAACCAGTGTTTGAGACTTCCCCCGTGTCTCCCGGGACAACAAGGGTGGGGGCCTGATCGCTGCCGCTGTTTGCTGATCGCTGTTTGCTGCCGCTGCCGCTGGCGTCGGGCACGGTCGCGGACGCGGACACGGACACCATCAACCGGCATCGTCCCGGCGAGGCCGGCGAGCCGCCGGCCCTACAATGCGGCCCAGGACTCCCGCCACGTCAGGACTTCGGATGCAGCAGCCGCCAGGTCATGGCGCGTACCTGGTCGAAGAGGTCGAGTGCTTCTGCCGCCCGTTTCGCATCGACGGCACCGGCACGGGCGAGGAGGCTGAGATGAGCGTCGACCTCTTTCGCGGAGGCGAAGGCGACGCGCCAGTGGTGAATCCGGTCGCGGCCCGACCGGCCGTGGCCCTCGCTCAGGTTGGCGGGCACCGACGAGGCGCTGCGGATCACCTGGTCGGCGAGGCTCTTCAGGGGAGCCGGGACCCTCCGGACGAGGGCGATGGCGGTGGCGGCCGCCTCGAGGGCGGTGCGGTAGACGGTGAGGTCGCCGGGGGGGCGCGTGTCGTGCATGGTCACCTCCGAGTCGTTCATGGCCGCCCCTCCACGTCGGCGGGGCGGCCCATGTCAAGGGAGGTCGGGCGGCTGGGCGCCCTTGACCTGGGACGGCCCGTCGACTATCCGCACCGCCTGAACGACTCGGAGGTGATCATGCCGGCGGGCCGGGCCACGGTTCAGCGGCGGCAAACAGGGGCGGCAAAAAGCGAGCAGGACCAGCAAGCAGCGAACAGCGGCAGGGACGGTGATCAGGGTCAGCGGCAGCGATCAGGGTCCGGACCCGGACCCGGGGCTGGTCGCTGTCGCCGGTTGCTGCCGCTGATCCCTGGTTGCTGGTCGCTGATCGCTGATCGCTGATCGCTGACCCCCCCTAAGTAACACCTTCGGGGACCTGCTTGGTCGAGGAGGTCTTCTGAAACCGGTGTCGTGTTACTTCCCCGGTGTCTCCCCGGGGCAACAAGGGTGGGGGGCTGAT